>NZ_JBKEIV010000023.1:0-16057 GCF_046693725.1 Anaeromassilibacillus sp. SJQ-1
ATGGCTGCCGCTTGGTGTTTTTGCGGCGATCTCTATGTAGGGGAGGTATGATTTATCAAAGATAGGATATCAACACATCCGGGGCGGGTATTGCTTACGCCTGTCAGTGGGCAGACCAATGTATTTGACATGAGCCGTGCAGACGATCCAATAGAGGATGGTACTCCACTCAATAAGGCGACGCTCCTACAGGACGATACAGCCTCATTACTTGATCTCGGTACAAAGGCTACTCCCGATCTAATGTTTAGTGCTCTGTACAATCGCACATTGGCACTCCATTTGGTCACAATTTCCTTCGACCCAGAATTTTCTGGTGAGGAATTTACAGTTGCCCAAGGTGACGATACTGTGTATACGGGCACAGTCCCAGAGACGCTTAAAAAAGTCATTGGACTTAGCTCCGCTGATACGACATATCGTATTACCTGTGGAGATACATATCGGGATATAACAACTGGACCATACTACGGGATGCAGACAATTGCTATTAGGTCTATATATCCGGATTTGGAGGACAATAGTTGGGACCAGATTGCCCAAGCAGCTAGTGCGGGAGTTGCGGCAGACTACTGGGCTGTTGGAGACACAAAAAACATTAAATTAAGCACAGGAGAGACACTTACTGCACAAATTTGGGATTTTGATCACGATGATCTCGAAGGAGGCGGAAAAGCTTCTATCACCTTTGGATTAAAAAATCTTATGCAAGATACGTCAAGAGTAGCAGAACAAGACGAAGATTGGTCTGATTGCATAATGAGGACAAAATTAGAGGCTATATTTGCACAACTTCCCGAAGACCTTAAATCTGTAATAAAGCCTGTAATAAAAAAGACATATAGACCAGGGTCGTCTTATGATACTATTTCTACGGTAGATAAACTATGGCTAATGTCCGGCGCTGAATCAGCATATCTATCTTCGGAAGAAGGGTATCCTTATCCAATTTTTACAGATGCGGCCAGCCGAATTAAACGCCTATCAAATGGGGATGGATCCGTCGAAGATTATTGGCTTAGAACTCCTAACAGATCATATACAAACCGATGGATGTATATTAGTACTGGTGGAAATTATACGACATCGACTGATCTGTCTGTCTCAAAAGGTATATGTTTTGGCTTTTGCATATAGGAGGTAACGATGTTTCTTTTGTTAGACCAACAGGACTTAATTGTAGATATGTCCGATCATATAATCCCTACAAAAAGACAATCTAATGGGGTTATTGTTGCGTGCCAGGAGGACGACTCTGACACCATATATGCATGCGATACGGATACATATTACCCTCTCTCGCTTTATCATACAAAAGAGATTGAGGATGTACCTAATAACGTAGTATCTGGATATTGGTATTATCGAGACGGATTTTTTACGACTGCAAAAAAAATGTATGCATACCGGGACGAGCTCCTTAATCAGTGCGATCTGATTTATTGCAATCCGTCTAACTGGTCGGCGATGGACGAGGCCACTCGTGCGGTATGGCAAGAGTATAAGCAAGCATTGCGGGATATCCCTCAACAGACGGGATTCCCGTTTTCGGTTTCTTTTCCTGCGCTTCCGGCGCAAGAAATCAAGTCAATGGGAGGATTTCATATGATCTTGACAATGGCAGATGGTACACGGCTCTATTGCATTGGTAATACCGGAGCCAATCAATCGTATAAGGGCGTCTATCGCCCTGGTGTCTGCATCAAATTTGATCCACAGGATTACACAGACCAGGAGTTGCGTACCATTTTTACAGACACAGCTAAAACAAAGTCTATGACGATCACAGGAGCAGACAAGCCGATCGAGGGCTATACCCTTTTTGTCCGGTCTTATTATCAGGAGGGGCAAATCGGCATAGAACTCGTCAAGGAGGTCAGCGTAAGAGAGACTCAACTCATGGAGCAATCTGAGGTGCAAGCCGCTGCAGTCGCCACCATTATTGGTGTCACTCCGGACGCGATTACCCCAGAGCTGGCACAGACCACCCGTGATAACATTGAGATGCTGGTCTCCTATGCACCGGATCAGGAGGCGGCTAAGGCCCCATCCTTGTATCCCTATTGGATAGTTGGGGAGGCAGTAGTACCTGGAGATCGGAGATACTACACGCCGACGCAAAAACTGTATAAGGTCCGTGATGGGCAAGGCCATACGACACAAGCTGATTGGACACCAGATAAGACGCCCAATTTGTGGGAGGTCATTGATGTTGTCCATGCAGGGACACAGGATGACCCTATACCCGCAGCAAAGGGCATGGAGTACACGTATGGCAAATACTATCTTGACCCAGAAGACGGTAAACTGTATCTATGTCAACAAGAGGGCGAGGAGGATGGAGGTACAATCAACCTACAGTATTTGCCTCATGAGCTTGTGTCTTCCTATTTTGTCGAGGTGGAGGTGAGTAATAATGAGGATATGGATTGATGCTGGGCACGGAGGCAATGACCCCGGTGCTTGTGCCCAGGGGCGACGGGAAAAGGATTGTACATTGCAGGTATGTGTAGAGCTTGCAAAATTGCTTAACTCATACGGGATATCCGTTGGACAGACAAGATCGACAGATACGTATGTGGATGTCGATAAGCGCGCCTCATTGTCTAATCGGTGGGGAGCCGATTATTTTGTGAGCGTCCACCTCAATGCTGGTGGTGGATCCGGTCTGGAGACTTATTGCTCGATCATAGGCACCAGGTCTCGCAAATTGGCTGAGCAGGTACAGCGAGTACTCCTTAGACTTGGATATCATGATCGGGGCGTCAAAACCAAGACTGGCACGGATGGCCGTGATTATTACGCAGTCATCCGGGAGACGACGGCTCCAGCTATCTTAATTGAGCTCGGTTTTATCGACTCCCCAAACGACATGCGCCGATTTGATCCTACACATGCAGCCCGTTTGATTGCGACTGGCATCCTCGCCGCTGTGGGCAAAGATGCACCTGTAATATCTGATACCACGCAGGACATCACTTTGGTACAAGGTGGCAGTTACCACGTCAAGCTAACAAGCCCTGTTAAGCCAGCCTTTACCGTGGGCAATGGTGCGGTGCTGCAGACAATTACTGGACGTCAATCAGGTAATGATTACATATTTGGTGTGAGGGCAATTGGCAAGTCAGGTCAAAGCACAGGCGTATATGCAAACGGCAAGTTGCTGTTTGGTGTGTTGATTAAGTAGAGATTAAGGAGGATTAATATGGATATTAATAGCTTTTTAAGTTGGGAGACTTTGGCCACTTTTACAGGGGTTGCGGCCTGTACGGGCTTGTTCACCCAAATGCTGAAGAGTATGACGGCTGAAGCTACCGACGCAGTGGCTGTCTTACATCATTGCGGCGGTGCTACTGGTCGTCACAACAGCAGCCACAGGCGGTTGGATGCAGCCCTGGACGGTCTGGGCGCTGATACCGCTGAATGCAGCTCTTGTTAGCTTGGCAAGCAATGGTGCATATCAGGCGGTTATCCGTATCAAAGACGGTAAATCGACCGATGAGACTGTCTAACCGGAGGAGTACATGATTACACTTAATCGGGATTGGAGTATATCTGCAGCTCCGCAAGAGCTGGTTGTAGGGTATGCCGCAGAGCATAATGTCTACACTTTGGTTATACTGCAGACCGGTGGAGCTATGTATGCAGACTGGACAATTGCTATGGACGCAGAGACGGGGATACGCAAAGATGTTTGGCTGGTGGACGCACAGGTATCGGAGGATAACCTTATCCTACGTATCCCTATCAAGAGGGAGTATATCCCAGAGGGTGGGATCGCTCATGTGCAGCTCAGATACGAGGCTCCAGATGGGCGCACCAAAAAGTCCGCTATTATTGATCTGAGGATCAAGAGGAGCATCAATGCTCCTGGGGATGTCCCATCACCACTCCCCTCTGAGTTTGTGGAGCTTGAGCAGCAAGTAATGGACGCTCGTGATGAGGCTGTAGAGGCGGCAGATCGTGCGCAGGTAGTAGTGGGGAGCAGTCCTTACATTAGCCCTGACGGTACATGGATGATTTGGGACAAAGATGCCGGAGAGTTTGTCGACTCTGGTGTAGATGCGATCGGACCCAAAGGAGACCCTGGCGAGACCGGGCCGGAAGGACCACAAGGGCCTAAGGGAGATCCCGGCGAGACCGGGCCAGAGGGACCGCAAGGACCTAAGGGAGATCCCGGCGAGACCGGGCCAGCGGGGCCACAGGGTCCCAAAGGAGACCCTGGCGAGACCGGGCCAGAGGGACCGCAAGGTCCTAAGGGAGATTCCGGCGAGACCGGGCCAGCGGGACCACAGGGTCCCAAAGGAGACCCTGGCGAGACCGGACCAGAGGGACCGCAAGGACCTAAGGGAGATCCCGGCGAGACCGGTCCAGCAGGACCGCAGGGGCCCAAAGGAGACCCCGGTGAGACCGGGCCAGTAGGGCCGCAGGGGCCTAAAGGAGACCCCGGCGAGACCGGGCCGGAGGGACCGCAAGGTCCTAAGGGAGATCCCGGCGAGACCGGTCCAGCGGGGCCACAGGGTCCCAAAGGAGACCCTGGCGAGACCGGACCGGAGGGACCGCAAGGTCCTAAGGGAGATCCCGGCGAGACCGGACCAGAGGGACCGCAAGGTCCTAAAGGAGATCCCGGCGAGACCGGGCCGGAGGGACCGCAAGGTCCTAAGGGAGACCCTGGCGAGACCGGTCCAGCGGGGCCACAGGGTCCCAAAGGAGACCCTGGAGAGACCGGACCGGAGGGACCGCAAGGTCCTAAGGGAGATCCCGGCGAGACCGGACCAGAGGGACCGCAAGGTCCTAAAGGAGATCCCGGCGAGACCGGGCCGGAGGGACCACAGGGTCCTAAGGGAGACCCCGGCGAGACCGGGCCGGAGGGACCGCAAGGTCCTAAGGGAGACCCTGGCGAGACCGGGCCAGCAGGGCCGCAGGGGCCCAAAGGAGACCCCGGCGAGACCGGGCCGGAGGGACCGCAAGGTCCTAAGGGAGACCCTGGCGAGACCGGGCCAGCAGGGCCACAAGGTCCTAAGGGAGACCCTGGCGAGACCGGGCCGGAAGGACCACAAGGTCCTAAGGGAGATCCCGGCGAGACCGGGCCGGAGGGACCGCAAGGTCCTAAGGGAGACCCTGGCGAGACCGGGCCAGCAGGGCCACAAGGTCCTAAAGGGGACGGTAGTTGTCCCATTGTCACTACATCAGGTTCTGGTAGCAAATACACAGCGACAGTAGATGGCATCACAGAGCTAATCACAGGGATGATGATTGTAATTATCCCCCATGTTACTAGCACGACGGTGGTACCTACCCTGGATCTCAATGGATTAGGTGCTAAAACGATTTATCACCATTACAGCTACACCAATATGACCCGTGCATCAGCATATTCGTATAGTTGGCTTACAGAAAATATCCCTCAGCTGTTGCAGTATGACGGTGTGGCCTGGATTGCAATAGGCAAAGATCGTCCTTATGCAGATGATCTCACGGGTACGCTTAAGGTTAATCATGGAGGTACCGGAAAGTCAAGTTTAACTCGGTATGGTCTGCTATACGCATCATCCTCATCGACTATAACACAGCTGTCTCCTCCATCCAGTAGCGCCTTTTTGTCACAGCAGAGTAGTTCTGTGCCTGTCTGGAAATCATCAGATGATATGTGTGATGCCATAGGGGCGGTCCCTGTCGATATAATGGATGCTCTCCTCGCAACAAAACTGGATGTTGACGGCGATGCAGCCAGTGTCAATGGACTACATTTTACGGTAATGGAGGCCACGCCAGAGACGTTGCCTACAGATACCGTTGCTTTTGTCTTTGAGGAGGGGTAACGTGCCAATCATACGGGCTAATCCACAAGGCATCATACAATCCGTATCGGTAGTACCTATATCCGGGGCGGACGGAGTGATACGATCGGCGACCAGCAGCTGGCTACAAGATCGTACAGGGATTATGCGTCCCGTATACGGCGGAGCCACTCCGCCCAGCAGCAGGACATATATTTACAGGACAGGTGTTTGGAGTGATACGCTGCTTACAACTCACATATATAATGGTGATCACCTAGAGTCAGATACATATATTGAGATCAATGCTGATTCTAGTGCTGCATTAATGACCCAGTCGACTCTCACATTATCTGCAGGTACATCAGATGAGACGTCTGGGATATTTATGTCTTATACCCGATTAGGTGTGGATATCGATTGCAATATTAATAAGATTGGCGGAGGGGCTGTCAAGATTAGCTTATTAGATTCTAAGGGTATGTTTAGTATAGGCAAAACTTTGATCGAATCTTTTGACAGTGTTACAGTTGTTGATATGTCTAATATAATGGCAGATGATTGTGCTAAGGGCCTACAATTTAATGTAATGTCTATGAGTGAGGCTGTAACAACCGTCAAAATAAGGGCAATTTGGTTATCGTAGGAGGTAAGATGAACATATTAATGTTGATCTATGGTCATCTCACCTACATAAAAATGTGAAAAATATTGACAACACCCCCAGTGTAAAAACTGGGGGTGTTGTTGTTTAAGAAAGGAATTGATAGTAATTGGATAGTTTTATTAGTCGTATTGGAGGCAAAAAATTGCTCCGAAACAAAATAATTGAGAGGTTCCCCGATCACTTTGGTAGATACATCGAGGTCTTTGGAGGTGCTGGCTGGGTCTTATTTGGTCGCGATCGTCACGCTCCCATAGAGGTATATAACGATGCCGATGGTAGACTCGTCAATCTATTTAGGATCGTAAAATATCACCCCAAAGCCCTCCAAGATGAGCTAGAGTTTGTCCTTAATTCTCGGGAAGTTTTCCAATCCTGCTGCCAGGCGTCTCCTCCATGGGCCATGACAGATATACAGCGTGCTGCATTGTATTACACCCTCATCCGAGAGAGCTTTGGAGCAGATTGCCGGAGCTACTCCTGTCGACCGCGTGATATTAATAGTACCGTAAATTATTTAACACAAGTCAGTAAGAGATTATCTCGAGTTGTAATTGAGCATAAGGATTTTGAGGATTTAATCAAAGTATACGATCGGCCGGATGCATTATTTTATCTTGATCCTCCCTATTATGGGACAGAACAATATTACGATATAGACTTTACGGAGGCTGATCATTTACGCCTAAAAGATATTTTATCCCACCTTAAAGGCAAGTTTATCCTCTCTTATAACAATGATGATTTTATACACAATCTCTATGCGGAGTACAACATCGAAGCAGTCAGCCGCTCTAACAATCTTGCACCGGGCAAAAAATTCGGCGAACTTATTATTCGGAATTATTAAAACCCGGAGCGTTAAACTGCTCCGACTTTTTCTTAATTTATTTAACTACCTTTGACTGGTTCTCATCTAAAATCTCTATTTTCCCAATGTTTTACGAGCTCTGCCGTATACGTCTTTGCATCCTGATAAGTAGAGGCTAGAGTATATACTTCCATTAGTACGGCCAATATGTTGTAGCGTTATCTACTTCGTTGTTTTTTTATCTCCTATTAATACTCATATTTATACAATTATTGGCAATGAGATCAAAAATAAATTTTGTAGTTTATTTGCAAATATTTTGTAGTTTATTTGCAAAGCAACAATGGCACTCAAAACGGAAGAGGCGCGATATATCAATATTTCCATCTCCGACAATGGAAGTGGGTTTCCACCGGAAATGCTGGAAGCGCTTAACCAAGCGGGGAAATTTGAATACACGGGGCAGCATGTCGGTATCCTTAACGTGAAGCATCGTTTTGCGTTGCTCTATAAAGGTAAGAGCATTTTCTCGTTCAGTAATCTGAAAAGAGGTTCCCGAATCGAAATTTTTATTCCAGAAGAAGGTGACAGCGATGACCGTTCTTGTGGTCGATGATCAATCCAATGTGGTTGGTGGAATCATCTCCGGCGTGCATTGGAGTGATATTGGGGTGACAAAGGTTGTCCCAGCATATAACGCCTTTGAGGCAAAGCAGATTCTATTGACACAGCGGGTTGACATTATGCTCTGCGACATTGAAATGCCTGTGGAAAATGGGCTTGCTCTTTTCCGTTGGGTTCAGGAACAAGGCCTGGACACCGAATGCATTTTTTTGACAGCGCACGCAGATTTCTATTATGCCAAGGAGGCTGTTCGCCTGGGTGGATTCGATTACATCCTTCAGCCTGCCCGTTATGAAGATATCCAAGCATCTGTCCTTCGGGCCATACACAAGGTGGAGACCCGCCGGGAACTTCAAGAGTATTCCTCCTATGGAAAAATGATGTATCGACGCCGCGATGTTCTGTTGGAAGGAATGCTCAAAGGTTGGTATTGTGGGGAAGAGGTTCAACTCTCCACCATCCTAGAGGACTTCGAAAAGTTAGAAATACCTATCCACGGCGACACGCCGGCCTATTATGTTTTGATCCAGCTTCTCCGATGGAACGATTGTACAAACGGGTGGAACCGTGACCTTGTAAAATATGCCTTTGCAAATATCTTATCTGAATTGTTTGCCCAGTACGGCCAAAAGATTCTTTTGGTTCAGCTGGATCGCTCTTCTTTTGCCTTTCTCTCCTATGCAGAGGAAAGCATCTTTATGGATGAATCGGCTTTAAAAGAGACAGCTGACCTCCTTTTGGGAGGCTTGTGCCAATCACTTCCATTGCGAAGTCGCGTGCTATGCCGGCCCTCGTCTGTTCCCTTCCGAATTGACCGGCCGTGCGCGTGTACTCCTGCATCTGCGCGAACAAAATGTTGCGTTGGCCAGCGGGGTCTTTTTTCCTGGGGACATCGCTGAGACCCCACATGAGCACAAAGAGTCTCCCAATTTCAAACGTTGGGAGAGCCTATTGACCAGTGGATATGCGCCCCTAGTCGGTCGTGAAGCCAAGGGATATTTGGACAATCTGGCGCAAGCCGGGACATTGGATGCCGACACCCTTCAGTGCTTTTATCAATCTATGTTACAAATCCTGTGCAGCGCTGCTGAGGATGCCTCCATTCCTCCGGGAGAATTCCTTCCCGAAAAGAAATACAGCCAGCGTTCTCTGAACAACTACCTGACCATCGACGATGTGAAGGGTTGGCTGGATCGTGCCACCAGAGCCTTCCAGACGGATGTCCATTCAGACAAAGATACGAAGGGGCAGATGGAACAGATTGTTCAGTACATTCAGAATCATATCGAACGGGACATTCGTCGTACAGAAATTGCAGAGGAGTTCTACCTGAATCCCGACTATCTCTCCCGCCTTTTCAAAAAAGAGATGGGTGTACAGCTCAAAGATTTTATTGTAGCTGAAAAAATGAAGGTAGCGCAGGACCTTTTGCGCACCACAGCGTTGCCTGTAAGCATGGTTGCAGCAAAGGTCGGATATTCCAACTTCTCCCATTTTTCACAGGTTTATAAAAAAGTGATCGGCCGTTCGCCAGCCGAGGATCGCGCGTCGCAGGGGGAAAACGTCCTTTAAACTGGCAAGAATTGTCGCTACATTTTCGTTTTATCAACAAGAATCTGTTTGGGAATGAAGAACTCTATGCGCCCTGCCGCCAACATTTCCTTTTGGACAACCGTAAAAAGGCCCGCGGAGAACCATCCGCGGGCCTTTGCTATTTTATTCCGTTTGTGTGAGATAATCCATCTCTTCCTGCACATTCTCTTGCGTGACAATTCGATGCGGCGCCCGCACATATTGACCGTTCATCCGCTGTACCGTTGCCTGTGGATCTTCACCGTCCGCCAATGTGCAGGCAATGTCCAACATTGCTTGAGCCTGAATCTGCGCGTCATTGACCACAGAACCGAGCATTTCTCCATTTTGAATCGCCTCTAGGGCAGACATTGTGCCGTCCACTCCTACGACCACCGGACCGTTCTCCAACATGTCCCGCTCCTTCAGAGCATCGATCGCGCCAAGTGCCATATCGTCGTTGTTGCTGAGCACCACTTCAATTTCGTCACCGAATTGGTCCAGCCAGGCAAGCATTTTCGCTGATCCAAGGGACCTCTGCCAGTTCGCCGTGTCATTCGCCAACTTCTCCATTTGAATGCCTGTGGCCGTGATGGTCTTAACCGAATATTCGGTTCGGATCAGGGAATCTTGATGGGCCTGTTCCCCTTCCAACATTACATATTGCAGCTTACCATCGCCATTTTTATCAATTTCTGGATTCTTTTGTACGGCATCCAGAATAATCTGGCCCTGCATGATGCCGGATTCCTTGGCATCCGTTCCCACATAGTAAGCGCGGTTCCACATCCGGATGTCCTCCTCCACTGGCTCCCGGTTGAAAAAGATCACTGGGATGTCCGCACGCTTGGCCTTATCGATGATGACCGCAGCGACCGTACGATCTACCATATTGACACAAATGACATCATACGACTGTGAAATGAAGTTGTCCACCTGATCGTTTTGATTGGACTGGCTGTTTTTCCCATCCGTAATATTCAGAATGATTTTCTTCCCCGTCTCTGCCTCCTTGTCCTTGGACAGCCGTTCCAGATCATCACACAGGGCCGCAATGAATGTATCATCGCTCCGGTAAGTTGCCACGCCAATTTTGACGGTCTGTATCGGATGCGAGTTCCCGTCAACATGACAGGCGGTGGCCCCGAAAAGACAAGCCATACTGAGCAACAGGCAAAGTACACTTTTCACGAGTCTCTGTGTCACAGGATCATCCCTTTCTGCGGCTGCTCATCGAACAAACGGAAATAGCAGCCTCTGATTTTCTGGAGTATACATGTCCGCATAATTGACAATTGCAAAGTTTATGGTGGCGTTTTCGCTCCAGTCCCCCTTGATCTGGCTGACCGCAGTTGTCACCCCCAGATAGCCAATATTAAATTCGTTTTGCACTCCAATGGAGGTGATGACTTTTTCTTCCAGATAGGAAACAACCTGGTTGGTGCGTCCCACGCCAAATATATCGACTGTAGTCACTCCCGGCGGGCTGAGCTCCTTCTCCGCACGGGCAACCGCCTCCAAGGTAGCTCCATCCAACGCCACAGCCTTGTTGACATCCCTCTTCTGCAGGAGCTTTTTGGCGGTTTCATACGCTTGCGTCGGGTCATCCGGGATCTCCCAAAAGCTTAGTTCCATCCCATTCTGTTGTAAGACCTCCAACATTCCTTGGTACCGCTCATATACGCTGGAACAAGAAAGGCTACTTTGTAAAATAGCCACTTTATTTCCCTTTGCGCCTTGTTTGAATATTTCTTCCCCTAAGGCTCTCCCCAGGGCAAAATTGTCGCATCCAATATAGGGGAGGTTTTCCAGTCCTTCCACAGTAGATTCAATGGCAACAACCGGCACAAATTTCTGCGCTTCCTCAATCGGAGCCCGCAGATCCTGCGAATTGACCGGCGCAATCATCACAGCGTCTGCGCCGTTCTGCACCTCACGCTTTAACAGTGCGACCTGCTCCTCCACATTGTTTTCGCTGGACAGATAGATGGACGTGATCTCAACGTTCAGATCATTGGCGGCCTGTTCAATCCCCTGTTCGATTGTACTCCAACTTTCCGTTTTTATCCCTCGGGCAATAAAAGAAATCTGAATGGGTTCCTCATATCTTTTATTCCAGCCGCTGTCGCCGGACAACCCAATCAAGGATACCCCCAATAGGATAAACACGACGGCAACCACCAATATTTTCTTCTTACTCATCAAAGGCCTCCCAAATGGTTTCCGGTCGGAGCAAGCTCCTTCCCTTTATTTGGCAGGAAGATGGATTCGGGCCGTAGTTCCCTCATCCGGTTCACTGTACAGGGAAAGGCCGTAATCTGGGCCAAAGTAAAGTTGTATGCGCTCCTGTACATTTTTCAACCCAATGCCAGAGCCCTTGCCGCGCACCTTCCCGGTGTCCTTGGTCAGCAGAGCATCCGCCTGTTCCTGTGGCATCCCCAAGCCATTGTCCACTACATCGATATAGAGGTCCCCATCCTTGCGATACGCACGGATATAAATTTCACCGTCTCCGTCCATAAACTCCATTCCATGGTAAATCGCGTTTTCTACCAATGGCTGTACAATCAGTTTGATGGTCTGGCAATGAAGTGTCTCGGGTTCCGCCGTAATCTCATACGTAAATTTATTTTTGTAGCGAATTTTCTGAATTGTTAAATAATTTCGGACATGTTCCAGCTCGTCCGCAACGGTAATGATATTTTTTCCCTTCGAAAGGCTAATTCGGAACAATTTTGCCAGAGATGTCACCATTTGAATAGCGCCTTCGTAGCGCTCATTTTCCACCATCCAAACAATCGAATCCAGGGTATTGTAAAGGAAATGGGGATTGATCTGCGATTGCAGCGCATCCATTTCACTTTTTCGTTTGCTCTCCTGCTCTGTAACTACGTCGTCCATCAGTTTTCGCATCTGTTCGGCCATGGAACGGATTGCTTTTCCAAGATGCTGAATTTCGTAGGAACCTTTGATACTGATATGAGCATCCAGGTTCCCCTTTTCCAGTTCCTTAACCGAACGTTCCAGAGATTTTACCGGATTGGCGATTCTCTGAGAGAGAAACATGTTCACTGTAATCAACAAAAAGATGGCAAAGCAAACAAAGAACATGGAAAACAGCTGGAATTGACTGTAATCGTTTGTAATATCCGACATGGGCACCACGCCGACAATCCGCCAGCCCGTGTATCCTACCGTCTTGACGGTCACCAAACGTTGCTGCCCCTCGAAGTCCTCTGTATGGGTGCCATCCTCGTAGGCAGCCGCCTGCAAATTGTTTTCATGGATTAAATTGGAGTAGATCAACTGTTGGCGCGGATGATAGATGATTTCCCCATTCGCGTCTATAAGATACAGGTATCCCGATTCCCCCAGATCGACATTCTTGCAAATCTGTTCGATGCCGCTAAAATTCATATCGACCAATAGCACCCCATGCACAATGGAACCACTTCGCGTAAGCTCGACTGAACGGCTCAACGAGACAACCCAGCTGTACCGGTTATCCGAATTGGTAAACAAATTCTGTACATGCGGTGTAGAAAAATGTAAGTTTTCAATCCGCTCATTTGCAACAACGAACCAGTCCTGGCTCTTGGGGTCCACTGTAAATTTCAGCTGAGAGAGCGGCTCCGCAGCGACTACTTCACCGCTGTCTGTAAAAACGGCCACACTGACCAACAGGTCCCGGTTTGTTTCATAAAGCAAGCGCATATCTTTGACGAGGCTGTCCATGTCCGTCTCAATGTCAACATTTTTGATGACACGGTAATACATGGAATCCGAGACACGCATCATGTTATGCAGGTAATTGTCCAAGTTTAAATTGACCTGGCTTAACATACGCCGGTTGTCATCGGAGACCATTTTCTCACTGGAATTGATAAACCGCGCGGACAGTATGACGGCCACCAGAATCATTCCGGCCACCGCCACCAAGGTAAAGGTGATCGAAATCGTAAACTGGATGCTGCGTTTTTTATAAGCATGTTTGATCCTCTGCGAAAAGTTTCTCAGACGTCTCAGCATCACAATCCTCCATGGGTTCGCGTTCCACACCCCACCTCTTCCCTACAATTTCTCTATTTTCCCACAGGCTTTTCGGAATTGTCCCTTGGTGGGGGCGCCGCTTGACGGTATTTGGAAGGGGAGACGCCGAAACGCTTTTTAAAAACATAGCTAAAATAGTTCGGCTCCGTGTAGCCTACTTTTCCAGCGATCACATACGTCTTGTCGTCGGTCGTATTGAGTAAACTCAGCGCATGTTGGAGCCGTACCTCTGTCAAATAAGAAACAAAGCTCATCTCTGTTTCCCTCTTGAAAACCGTCGAAAAATAAGCGGGGCTCACATGTAAAACCGCACACAGCTTTTCCACAGAAATCTCCGGGTCCATATAGTGTTCTTCAATATATTGTTTGGCATTGCGTGCCAGAAGTTTTGTAGAGTCCAGGCGTTCCCGTTTGACCTGAGCACTAATTCGTGTACAAGCCTCGATCAACCACTGCCGGATCTTGGACGGTGAATGTGAAAAAATCGTGGTAAAATAATTGAATTCTTCGCCAAAGACCTCATCTGTATTGAGTTCATAGGTGCGCACAACACGCAACAATGCAGTAACCAACTCTACCAAATAAACCTGATATTGACCGACCGGAATGAGCTGCGCTTCAAAACGCGAAAACAGCTCGTTGACCACCTTTGTGATCTCCTCTTCCCCGCCCAATTTGATGGCGTTAATCAAGGCACGTTCTTCCTGTTCTCCAAATTGCAGTTGTACCGAAGTGTCAGGTTCCACGTCCTTAATATATATTGCACGGCCTTCGCCCATGATAGCGCTGTAATCCAATGCGCTTTGCGCCTGCTGATAAGAGCGGCTAATCTCATTGAGATCCGTGCAAAGGCCGCCTACGCCGGCGGAGATGTCCCCGCCCAATACACGGGATGCACTCTTACAGACTTCATTCAATCCAGTAATCAAGGAAGTGACATCGTTATCACTCTGAAAATCCGCCAGAATGACAACATTATCCATATAAAGAAAAACTTGTGAAATGGCAAAACCGCCCCAAAATCTCTCCGACCGTTTTTGCCACGGAAAGCGGAACCAACTCCTGCGCGCTACGAAGAGGCGTTGCATCGGCCAAAGCCTGTGCAGAATCTCCCTCTGCATGCACCAATGCGACCGTCCAATATTTTGCAGCCAAGTGAAGTTGGAACATTTCTGCCTGTGCTTGTACGCGCTGCTGTGGAACACGTCCTTCCAAGAGTCCAACCAAAAATTGCTCCCGCAGCACAGGCAAGCTTTCTTGATAATTTCGGCGCAACTTTTCAATATCACGCTGATCTGCAAGCTCCTGATCCAATTGGCATTTCAGCTTTTGCAGGGTCTGGGTGAGCTCCTGCGCATTAACTGGTTTCAGCAAGTACTCCGTGACGTTCAATTTGATTGCCCTTTGCGCGTACTCAAAATCATCAAATCCGGAAAAAATAATCATCTTCACAGAGGGCATTTTCTCCGCGATGTGTTGACACAGTTGCAAGCCATCCATGAACGACATTTTAATATCGGTCATGATGACGTCTGGATGCAGGTGTTCGGCCAATTCCAATGCCTCTACGCCATTTTCCGCACTGCCGACTACCTCATATCCCAGGGCATTCCAGTCGATTTTCCGGATAATCCCTTCTCGAATCTCCTCCTCATCATCCACCACAATTACTCGATATTGTCCCATATGTGGAAACTCCTTTGTTTGTTTTCAGTCCACGGCCTTTCTTGTAGCATCTCACAATTTCCGCTTTCATGACAATGATTCTTTAACTATTTGATTGTTCTTTAAATTTATTGTACCATTCTTACACAAATTGCGCAACACTTTCCATTTCATAGGCACACTCGGTCTTTCTGCGGGCAATTCGATGGAAAAAACAGCACGCATTGACCGATAATATTGAGAACATATCCGCTCAAAAAGCGGAATAAAAGACCTTGTACAAGCCCATCTAAAAATCGTTATTTCGTTTTATTGTAACAGAAACCGAAATCATATGGCTGCATAATTCAGAAATTCGCCGCAGAGACAAGGAAATTTTTCATCCTACCCTTGTTTTTCTCTCCCCATCGTTGCACCTCTCCGCAAATTCAATTGGAAATAAAAAAAGGCCTGTTCCAGAAAATCTGGAACAGGCCTGAATTTTCAGATGTAAATTACTTTCTTCTGTACTTGGACAGGTCGATTGCAACAGCGATCGCGATAATGATGCCCTTGATCACCTGCTGCCACATCGGGCTAACACCGATGAACTGCAGACCATACTGGATGACCGTAAAGATCAACACGCCGCTGATGATGCCGCCAACCGTACCGATACCACCATTCAAAGATACGCCGCCGACCACGCAAGCCGCGATTGCGTCGAGTTCGTAGCCGTCGCCATAGTTGTTGGTTGCACCAGCTGTTCTAGCAGCTTCCAAAACGCCGCCAACACCATACATGAAGGAAGCAAGAATGAAGATGCCCATGATGGTCTTGAACACGTTAACGCCGGAAACAACAGCCGCTTCACGGTTGCCGCCGATCGCATACACGTTCTTACCAAATACC
>NZ_JBKEIV010000024.1:0-2977 GCF_046693725.1 Anaeromassilibacillus sp. SJQ-1
CACGGCGGACCAGGAAAGATCCTGGGCCCCAGGCTTCGAGCACCGCCACCACTTTCTGCATGAACACCGCCGGCAGGGACAGGATGCCCGCATTGATGAAAATCAGGACCAGGATCCCGGGCAGCAGCCGGGGATAAAGCCCACGGGTCCGGAAGAACCGCCAGGCCATTTTCCAGCTGAAGATGTTCTTTTTCTCAGCCATGGAGCTTTTCCTCCTTTTTGGGATCCTTTTCCAGCAGGTTCTGGGACCGGGCCATTTCCTGGTAGATGGCATCGGTCCGGAGCAGCTCTCATGGGTGCCGATCCCGTGGATCCGCCCTTTGTCCAGCACCAGGATCCGGTCCGCCCGTTCCACCGAGGAAATCCGCTGGGCGATGATAAGGACGGTAGTGCCGGGGAGGGCTGTGGCCAGGGCCTCCCAGATGGCCCGGTCCGTCCGGGTATCCACGGCGGAAGTGCTGTCATCCAGGATCAGGATCTTGGGCCGTTTCAAGAGGGCCCGGGCCAGGCACAGCCGCTGTTTCTGGCCCCCGGAGAGATTCGTGCCCCCCTGCTGGATCCAGGTATCGTACCCTTTGGGCAGCCGCCGGATGAATTCGTCCGCACAGGCCTGGCGGCAGGCTTCTTCCAGCTGGGCCTGGGTGGCCCGGGGATTCCCCCACCGGAGGTTGTCCGCCACGGTACCGGAAAACAGCAGGTTTTTCTGGAGCACCATGGCTACGCTGTCCCGAAGGGCTGCCAGATCATACCGGCGCACGTCCACGCCTCCCACCCGGAGGTCACCGGCGGTCACGTCATAGAGCCGGGGGATCAGCTGGACCAGGGGAGGATTTGCCGCTGCCGGTGCCCCCCACGATGCCCATGGCTTCCCCGCTCCGGACGGACAGGGTGATGTCCCGGAGCACCGGTTCCCCGGTACTGCCTTCATACTGGAAGGAAACCCGGTCAAAGGTCACGGATCCGTCCCGGACCGTTTCCACCGGCTGTTCCGGCGAAGTGAGGGTACTTTTTTCTTCCAGCACTTCCCGGACCCGCTGGACCGACTCTTCCGTAAAGGTGAGCATCACCAGGATCATGGATACCATCATCAGGGACCCCAGGATCTGGAAGCTGTAGGTGAGCAGGGTGGAAAACTGGCCGATGTCCAGCAGCCGGCCATGGGTGGTAAGGATCAGCCGGGAGCCCTGGGTCAAAAGGAACACCATGATTCCGTAGATACAGATCTGCATCAGGGGATTGTTCAGGGCCACGATCCGTTCCCCTTTGGTGAACAGGGACTGGACCTTCGCGGGCGGTTGCGTCGAATTTGGCGATTTCCGTTTCTTCCCGGACAAAGGATTTCACCACCCGGATGCCCTTGATGTTTTCTTCCACCTTGTAGTTCAGGGCATCATACTGGGGGAAACCCTGCGAACAGCCACGGGCCAGCCGGGCGATCTTGTACAGGCCCCAGCCCAGCACCGGGATCACCACCAAAAAGCACAGGGCCATCCGGCCTCCATGTACCAGGCCATGAAAAAGGAGGCCAGCAGGTTGAAGGGGGCCCGGAACGCCGTCCGCACCAGCATCATGAAGGCCATCTGGATGTTCTGGATGTCCGTGGTGAGACGGGTCACCAGGGAGGCGGAAGAGAACCGGTCGATGTTCCCGAAGGAAAACTCCTGGATCTGGTCAGAACACGTCCTGGCGGAGATTCCGGGCAAAGCCGCAGGAGGCCCGGGCGCAGGTGATCCCGGCCGCATAGCCGCAGCCCAGGGCGCACAGGGCCATCAGGAGCAGGATCCCACTGTAATGGAGGATCCGGTCCAGGCCGCAGCCGGCCTTCACCTCGTTGACCAAGAGGGCGATCTCATAGGGGATCAGGGCCTCGAACACCACTTCCCCATCACCGTGATGGGGGTCGGGAGGGCATCCCTTTTCAATTCCCGGATGGAATGGAACATCAGCTCCAGGATTCCCGCCGAGTCCCCGCCTGCTGTTCCAGCACCGTTCCGCATTTTTCCCATAGCGATCACCTATTTCGTTTTCCAACTGCAGTTCAGTTCCCGCTGGCCAGGGCCAGGCCGTATACATGGGCCACACCGCCCCGCTTCAGGGTTTTGGCCGCCTCATCCAGGGTACTTCCGGTGGTACAGATATCGTCGCAGAGCAGCACGACTTTGATACAATGCAACGATTAGCTGGAATATGCACACCCCCGTGTGCGTATCCTAAAATATAAGTATTACGTTAATTCCTTATCCATATTTCATAAACAACACGCCTGCAATACATAAAATAATAATTACTGCATTCCAAAACCATAGATGGTTATCCGATACATATCCTTCGGAACATATAAACCGCTCTGCCAATTGAAATTGGACCCCCATTAACTCCCGACAGTTATTTGATTTCATTCGGAAATACGTCTAATGGCGTTTGGGAGCCAAGTATTTTACGGGCCGGTTATTACACCAATGAATGAATCGTCTCAGAACGATCTATAAACCGCCAACATATTCTAATGTATATGCATCATCTTTTCTTTTAATTCATAATAATCCGATTCATTTTTGATCCATAATCCTTTAGCGAAGCCATTTCCAGTGTTCCAATAGCTGTTAATTACTTTTAACGAATAGGAAATGCTATAATAAACATTTCTGTTTGTTGTAGGTTCAATGTTTTTTATGGGGTCACTAATACGATTGATTTCATAGTCTAAAATTTTATCTTTATTAAATAGTCGTCTATTTTTATAACATTCTAATTTTTTATGTATTAGTATATCTACGATTTCTTTATCGGATAAATTCTTTGCTTGTACAATAGGAATGTTATCGTCAATAATTTGCTCATTAGGTTGTACCTCATACCAGTGAAGCGGCTATGAAAACGCGCGAAAGCGTTTCACGATAAATGCGAAAACTCACACGAGTATGGAAGTCGTTCTGGTTAATATCGGCTGGCTGGCACAACCTACGAGTAGAGGACA
>NZ_JBKEIV010000025.1:0-4546 GCF_046693725.1 Anaeromassilibacillus sp. SJQ-1
ATACAGTGAGAGAGGGCGATACTCTTTGGAATATTGCCAAAAACTTTGGCACGACGGTCAATGATATTGCCCGATATAATGGCCTTGTTGACACGGATGTGCTTTACCCAGGTCAAAAACTAAGGATCTTCGTACCGGATACCAATACGAACACAAGCGTACCAAAATGGTATGTAGTACGTCCCGGCGATACGCTATCTAGAATCGCAGAGAAATATGGAACGACCGTACAACGCCTGATGTGGCTCAATGACATCGCAGTGCCGGATCTGATCTATCCAGGGCAACGTTTGCGGATTCGTCCGTAAACGTCTGGACATAAAAATCCCCGTCCCACAACTTACAAGCGTGCGGACGGGGATTTTGTCCTTCCTCTTAATGGATTTGTTATGAGACAGGATTGGGATTTTGGCTGTATTGCATGACCGTTCCCCATAAATCACCGGAAAAGGCACGGTATTCTTCCTCCGTGATGGATTTGGGCCAGCTCATAATCAGAAGCTGATGAGGAGTGCATCCCTTTTGATAGGAAGGATGCATGTAGAAATATCCATCGTAATGAAATCCCAAACGCTCGTAAAATCCCTTTCTACGAATGGATATGTCATCGACAGGCGGATTCGATTTCTAAAGATCACGCGGTCTCTTTGATTACAAAATTCTTTGAGACATTGAGAACCAATCCCATCTCCGCGAAGATCGGTTTGGATAGCGAAATGTTCAATGTAGCTGTATCCGCTGAATTCCCAATAAAACATCAGACCCAAAAATTCTTTCCCATCCCAGATGCTTTCACAGTAAAACTGCGGATTCGTCAGAGCTCGGATATGTTCGTCGAGCCCCCTTTGCTTACGGACTGGAAAGCTAGTTTGATAGAGTGCAAGGGCCTTTTGAAACCCTTCACTGTCTGTGGTTGTGTGCCGGATAAACTGCATAATGCTATTTTCCCCTTTTTGTAAAGCTTTATGGATGATTTCTCCATACTTTTTCGTATATTTGCAATTTTTATTTTAACATATGTATCGCTAAAAGTCACGGGGGAGCAAGTGGCATTCGGTGGAAAGTGGAGAGCTTCCCCAGGTTTCATATGGGAAAGACCCCTGTTTGATGGCAAATCGGAATATCCAGTGGAGGTATAACGGAGATTCGTCGGAAGATGGAGAAAAATTTACATATTGTTAATTAAATATCTGTAGCGGATATAGTAGAATACTAAATAGTCCATTTTGCAGAAATTCGCATGAAAATTGAGCAGGCGCGGCGAGGTTCCCTTTGGAATTTGCACGTGCATGGCGGGCGTTGCCCGCAGAGCACCATAAGGAGGGTGACCTCGTGTTTGGATATATCAGACCTCAAAAGTTTGAGTTGCGTGTGCGCGAATATGAACAGTATAGAGCGGTTTATTGTTCTTTATGTCGGCAATTGGGCGACCGTTATGGTATCTTTGCCAGGATGACGCTCAGTTATGACTGCACGTTCTATGCGTTGTGGATGATGGCTTTACACAAAAGGTGTCCAAGTTTTCAAGAGGGACGCTGTGTGGTCAATCCGATGAAAAAGTGCGGATTTTGTACAGGTGGGGAGCGTGAACTGCGTTTGGCCTCCGCACTTTCAGTGATTATGGTCTATCAAAAGGTGCGGGACAACATAGCCGATGACCGCTTTTTAAAGCGTTTACGGTCGTATTTTATGCTTCCTTTTGTCTCTCGAATGCGCCGGAAGGCGGAAAGAGACTATCCTGAATTGGATAAAATTGTCGCTTTGGCAACCATGGAACAGGCAGCCGCAGAACAGAATCCTGGGAAAAGTATTGACTTTTATGCGGAGCCTTCTGCCAAGATGATGGAGCAGGTGTTTGCTTTTGGCGCAGAAGCTCCGGAATTGAGCCCCGAAGACCGTCTTGTGCGGCAGGCGGGGTATTTTTCAGGCCGCTGGGTCTAATATTATAGATGCAGCGGACGACTTGGAAAAAGATTTACGCGAAGGGGCTTTTAACCCTTTTATTGTGACAAAACAATTACAGTCCAATTGTTCCCCGGAGCGGCTGAAAGAAGTGAAAGCAGAGGCAAACCAGATTCTGAATGCGACGCTCTCTCAGTTGATCGCGGTGGTTAATTTGATGGACCTGCAACCGTTTGGTTCGATTGTTACCAATGTGATATTTCTCGGCCTGCCGGAAATGCAGCGAGCAATCCTGTTTGAGAAGGAGAAAGAAAAGCATGTCGGACCCGTATAAGATTTTGGGAATCTCTCCCACTGCGACGGATGATGAAGTCAAAAGTGCTTATCGCACCTTGGCGAAAAAATATCATCCAGACAATTATGCCGGAAGCCCGGTCGCAGATCTCGCGGACGAGAAAATGAAAGAGATCAACCAAGCCTATGACACGATTATGGCCCAGCGTAGAGGGCATACTGCTGGAAGCGCGCAACAACCGAGCGGAGGTTATAGACAGGGTATTCCTGACGCCAATTCTCCGTTCCAGCTTTAGCGATGTGCGGAATTTGATTATGACGGGTCGACATAGCGGATGCAGAACAAATTCGAAACGGGTGTTCCTGGTGGAGGGCGCGATGCAGAATGGCATTTTTTGAAAGGAACCGTCCTGTATAAACGTGGTTGGATGGAAGAAGCATATAACCATTTTTCCAGCGCCTGTCAGATGGACCCCAATAATATGGAATATCGGGCGGCGATGAACCAAGCGATCAACCGTCGAAATGGCGTTTATGGCGGGTACAATCCCAATGCCCAGCCTGTAGGTGGGTGTAGTTTCTGCGCATATTTGCGCGACTGCGATTTGCTGTGATGCCTGTTGCAACCCGTTTGGCGGAGGCGGTTGCTGTTGAAAAACCATACGATGAAGCTGGCGTTCAGTGGAATGCTGGTGGCGTTGAGCACAGCGCTGATGTTTCTGACCAATTTGTTCCCGGTTGCTTCTTATACACTGCCGGCTATAGCAGGGGCATTATGGATATTATCTGTGATTGAGTTGGGGAAGGGATGGGCGTGGCCGTCGTTTGTGGCTTCATCTTTGCTGTCGTTTTTGGTAGTGGCGGATAAAGAAGCCGTAGCGATGTTTGTTCTCTTCTTTGGGTATTATCCCATCCTGAAGGCCTATTTTGAACAGTTTTCGAGGAGATTTCTCCACTTGGTTGGCGGTATCCGTCGTTCAATGTGGCTATGATCGTGGAGTTTATTCTTTCCATTCATCTATTAGGAGTCCCAGAAGAAAGTTTCACGGTCTTTGGTGTGTACCTTCCTTGGGTGTTTTTGTTGATTGGAAATGTTGCGTTTTTGCTGTATGATTATTGCCTTTCTTGTTTAGTGGTTGTCTATTGCCAACGCATGCATAAGAATGTACAGCGGTGGCTTCACCTGAAATAAAAGCTTGATTTTTCAAAACTTTGGTTTTAATATAGAGTGGAACCGTTTTTGCCATTTATTTGGAGAAAACAGCTCCACTATTTTTTGCATTAATTTGGAAAAGTGCCGTCGTTTTCCGCGCGGAACGTGGCGGCAAACCTCATGAAATCTACCGCGCGGGGATGGGATTTGAAATGAATAACTTGTTGACCGTCAGAATTCAAGACAAGATGACCAGTTTTTCAAAGGGCCAAAGGCTGATTGCAAAATATATATTGGAGCACTATGACAAGGTGGCGTTTATGACGGCCGCACGCCTGGGCGCTACAGTGGGGGTGAGCGAATCTACTGTGGTGCGTTTTGCCACAGAGATCGGTTATACTGGGTATCCGGAGTTGCAGCAGGCCATGCAAGAGATGATCCGGAATAAGCTCACGTCGGTTCAGCGGATGGAAGTCACCGCCAATCGCATTGGAGAGAATGATATTCTCGACTCGGTGTTCAACCAGGACATCGACATCATTCGGCGGACCATGGAAGAGACATCCCATGAAAACTTTTATAAAGCGGCCGATGCAATCGCCTCGGCTCGAAAGATCTATATTTTGGGGGCGCGCAGTTCCTTGGCGTTGGCGACTTTTTTGTCCTACTACATGCATCTGCTGTTTGAAAATGTACTTCTGGTGCAGTCCACCAGCGAAGGAGAGATCTTTGAGCAGATGATCCGCATTGACGAGAACGACGTGGTGATCGGCATCAGTTTTCCACGTTATTCCCGCAAGGCGGTAAAAGCGATGAATTTTGCCCGGAAACGCGGCGCAAGGTTGTGGCTATCACAGACAGCAATTTACTCACCGTTGGCAGAGCCAGCAGACTATTTGCTTTTGGCACGCAGTGATATTGCTTCGATTGTCGATTCCCTCTGTGCACCGCTCAGTTTAATTAATGCCCTGATTGTCACCATAGCCCTGAAAAAATCCAATGAAGTCAAAAAGGTATTCCAGAATCTGGAGGACATCTGGGACGAATATGGAGTTTATGAAAAGGTGGATGAACACAAGAGTGAGCCAACTGAAAGCGGCGCACCAAAAACGCGAAAGCGTTTCACGATAAATGCGAAATCTCACACCAGTATGGAAGTCGTTCTGGTTAATATCGGCTGCATAACCGAACGAGTAA
>NZ_JBKEIV010000026.1:0-2234 GCF_046693725.1 Anaeromassilibacillus sp. SJQ-1
ACTGGGAGTGTCATGGAATACGCTGGTGTATTCCTGATCGTCGTTAGAAACGAAAATGGAATAATCGCTGGCAAAGGCGGTTTCCCAGGTAATAATCAGGGAACCAATCTCTTTGGGTTCGCCAAAATCAAACTTTATCCATTCATTTCCTCTGGACGTTGCCGCCCAACGGGTCTTTTTGTCACCATCGACAAGATATTTGGCGGGACCTGTCTGTTCCCCATTGGCTATGTGGTCTGCATCTTCTGAACTACATGTAATGGTCGCATCCTGCAGCGGATTACCACCTGTTGTAACCGCACTTATCCCAACAGGATAGCCATCAGAAGCTGTCTGTTCCAAAGCACTTGCGGGAATAACCCCCAAGCTCATCGACATGATCGCTACGGTCAGAATCCATGCGATAATCTGTCTGGTCCTTTTCATGATCCTTATCCTTTCTCCTCCTAAAACTTTTGGTCTGTAGAACAATAGGAATGTATGGCGTACATTCGTCCAAGAAGAAATGATCTCTTTCCTCTTGTTGGAGCGTAAAGATTCCCATTAAATTTCCCATTTTCTAAACAGAACAAACCGTCCAGCTGAAATCCCCATTCCAGCCGCCATATTACGCTTGCCTTTGAACGATGTGAGTCCATTCTCATCTCCCTTTTTAAACCGAAGCACATTCTGGCCGGTTAAGATATTTATTGACTTTAGCTGTTAGTACAATTAAAGCAGGTTATATTAATAATGTCAATAGAATTTCCGGTTTATGACAAGAAATTTTATTATATTATGCAAAATATTATTGTATATAGGAATAATTCACCTGTGTGGCTAATTCAGTCAATCTGTGTGTATAAATTACTTTTTTAGATTGATGTTCATCATTTTATAGAGGGGTATCGTGGCTATCCGAAAACAGACTGTACAATTCTCTTTATTCTCTACCTTGCAAACACACAAAAAGAAACCCGTTCCGACTAAAACCGAAGCGGGTCTTTTGCCTTTGTTCAATTGCGTTCCACCAGGGTCGTCTGAACCGCACACCGTCCCTTGAATGCTTCCTCTCTTGTCAGGACGGTTATCCGTATGTTTGGTTTCTGTTTTTAGGCTTGTCCTTTTACAAACACATCGGCTATGCGATAGGGCAGTAGATGCCCTTCTTCTCCCACAAATGTACAGCGTCTTTCGCGCCTTCGGCATTTCTTACGGAAGTCCCTTACTATTGACCGTTAGACACTTGATTGAGTACCGGTTATTTCTACTCTTCCTATAATGCAATTCCAATGTTTTCCTATCAACTCCAGACGCAAAACGACCTTTATACGGTGCCTCCTACAGAAGTTCCCTGTTATCGATTACCAGACACTTAATCGAATACGAACTACCTTCATTTTTTCTGTAACTTGATTTCAATTCCCTTCTATCAATCGAGGACGTATAGCGTCTTTCACTCCTATGGTGTTTCCTACATGGCCTCTCTTCCAGCAGCGGTTGCTTAATCGAACGGTCGATGTCTGCGGAAGTTCCATGCCATTGACTGCCAGGCCTTGATTGGATACAGGTTTCTTTCACCCTTTCCTAAAGATGATTCCGGTATTCATCGATTATTGCTGGATTTCTACGGTGGAAATAGCTTTTATGCTACCCCCAAGAGGTTACCCACGTTCTTTCAACCGTTACTACATAAATCGTCATCATACGATGTATTCCTATGCTTGTAAAAAGTTTGACCCAGCAGGAGCATTCCCGTTTGCGAATGCTCCTGCTGGGCCATATCGGTGGAATATCTCCGCTTTGGCTTTCCTATGTATTCGCTCTCATGAGAGGCAAATCATCTACATGCGATTAGGATATACGTTTATATTTACATGTAGAAAAGCTATCTGTCAGAGATATTCCATATTCTTTTTTCTTTCCGAAGCCTCATAGCTACCATCACCATGCAGTGTTTCACCGCATTCTAACCCGGCAGGGTCGTATAGACGCCAGTGTCCTAGTCTGGTGGATGCACAGCGCCTTTCGCGCCTTCGGTGTTCCCTACGCTGGCTCTCTTCCGGCAGCGGTTGCTTAATCGAGCGGCTTATGCTCTTCGCAAGTCATCCTACATTCAACCAATGGTCACCGTCTTAAAGCGGCGCACGAAAAACGCGAAAAAGCGTTTCACGATAAATGCGAAAACTCACACGAGTATGGAAGTCGTTCTGGTTAATATCGGTGGCTGGATAACCGAACCAGTAGACGACACA
>NZ_JBKEIV010000027.1:0-7911 GCF_046693725.1 Anaeromassilibacillus sp. SJQ-1
TACTGGTTCGGTTATGCAGCCGATATTAACCAGAACGACTTCCATACTCGTGTGAGTTTTTCGCATTTATCGTGAAACGCTTTGCGCGTTTTTCGTGCGCCGCTTCACCCACAATATCCACACATTTTCCAGAGACTTTGGATTTGATCTTATAAAATCCATCCGATGTCTCTTCCACATACCAGAGCTGGCTATCCGAAGATACACTGTCCCACTGATGCAACCATGTGCCATTTTCTGAGCCACCCAGCATAATGTCCAGTGCCTTGCCAGTGCTCTTATTGAGCAGCTTGTAATATTGATCTTCACTAGCTACAAACTGCCATTGTTGATTGTCGCCGCCATTATACGGATTCATCTGAACTTTGTTGCTGCCTTCACAGAGTTCTGCTTCCAGCGCTTTCTCGCTCTGCTTCGATCGAATACTGTATACTTTATTGGAGAAAGTGTTTTTCGCCTGTCCACTCATGTTCAACACCCCTTCTGCCTACAGAATTTTAAGTTTTAATTCTATGATGTTTATTATAGCACGTGGGCGGGGAAAGTGAACGCTACGTCTTTCATCTTTGGAACAGACCACAGAAAGTAAATTGTTTCCAAAAATAAAACCAGTCATATTGCCCACGAATTTTAGTGAAAAATTGGCGAATTTTCTGGCTGTATCGTCGATTTTTCCCAACCCTCTCAAAGGACAATCTTCTCCTTGAAAGTATATTGTATGGGCCTCTTTCTCATAATAGACGGGAAAGGAGGCAACGTATTCCTATGAACGTCTATGATTTTCATGTGCGCCAGATGAATGGAAAAGAACTCGATCTGTCTGTTTATCGGGGGAATATTCTTTTGATCGTCAATACAGCCAGCAAATGCGGCTTTACACCACAATTTGAGGACTTGGAAAAACTATTTCAAAAATATCGCGACCACGGCCTGATGGTCTTGGGGTTTCCCTGTAATCAGTTTCATGAACAGGACCCGGAAAGCAACGACAAAATCGCTGAATTCTGCCGCTACAATTATGGCGTTACATTTCCCATGTTGGCCAAGACTCACGTGAAAGGGCCCCAGACGGAACCTCTCTTCCGGTATTTGACCAATGCGCGTGGCTTTTGCGGGTTCGACCCAGACCATCCACTCACGGAGAAACTACAAGAAATCTTGTCCACGGACGACCCACAATATGCAGAATCCCCGGACATCAAATGGAACTTTACAAAGTTTTTAGTGGACCGGGAAGGTGAAGTTGCCGCACGAATACGAGCCCACTGCGAGCATACAGGAAATCGAAACCTGTATCAAGAAATTGCTTCAACTACCAACCCCATAGAAATGCAAAACATCCGCACGGAGTCCGTGCGGATGTTTCTATAATCCATAAACAAAGACAATTATACGGAAAAACGGAACGCATCTCTACCCGCATAGCAGGCAGTATTTCCCAGCTCGTCCTCAATCCGAAGCAAACGATTGTATTTTGCTACACGGTCGGTACGGCATGGTGCGCCTGTCTTGATCTGGCCTGCGTTTGTCGCAACCGCCAAATCAGCGATCGTTGTATCTTCTGTCTCGCCGGAACGATGGGAAACCACTGCGGTATAACCGGCCTTATGCGCAAGATCCATCGCATGCAACGTTTCGGACAACGAACCGATCTGATTGACCTTGACCAGAATCGAATTTCCTGCGCCAATCTCGATTCCCCTCTGCAAACGCTCTGCATTTGTGACAAAAGAGATCGTCGCCAACCAACTGAATGGGGAGTTCCTTTGTCAAGACTGTCCAGCCTTCCCAATCCTGCTCGCCCAGTCCATCCTCGATGGAAATAATGGGATAACGGCTGACCAAATCTTTCCAATAGGCTACCAAGTCTTCACTCTTCAAGGTTGTCCCACGCTTTGGCAGAACATACATGCCGTCTTTATACCATTCGCTGCTGGCGGCATCCAATGCAATTTTTACATCCTGAGTGGAATAGCCCGCCGTCTCGATGGCGCGGATAATCCATTCAATTGCCTCTTCATCCGATTCCAGGTTCGGTGCGAAACCGCCTTCATCGCCGACACCGGTGGCAAGGCCGCCCTCTTTGAGCAGTTTGCCCAAGGTGTGATAGATCTCACTGCACCAGCGGAGTGCCTCACGGAAGCTCTGCGCACCGACCGGCATAATCATGAATTCCTGTATGTCAATATTATTTGAGGCATGTGCGCCGCCGTTCAAAATGTTCATCATTGGCACGGGCAGCTTGTGCGCCTGCATGCCACCAATGTAGCGATACAGCGGCATATTGAGCGCCGAAGCAGCCGCGCGCGCCGTAGCCAAAGATACCGCAAGAATTGCATTTGCACCCAACTTGGATTTATTCTTGCTGCCATCGATCTCCAGCATCTTGCGGTCAATTTCTTCCTGCGCAAGCGCGTCCATTCCAACCAGCGCAGTGGCAATCGCCTCGTTTACATTGCGAACAGCCTTCAGAACGCCCTTCCCGCCATAGCGCTTCGGGTCGCCGTCGCGCAGTTCATGCGCTTCATAAATGCCCGTCGATGCACCGGAGGGAACCAATGCCGTTCCCTGTGCTCCACACTTGAGTACAACCTCCGCCTCCACGGTCGGATTCCCACGCGAATCCATCACTTCTCTGGCAACAATCTTTGCGATTTTACAGTCTAACATGAAAGCACCTCCACAAAGCCTCTTATTCAAAATATACTAATTTAGTATGGCTTCATGTTTGCTATTTTAACCGTAAAAAACGGAAAATACAAGGATTTCGCCGAATGTTATCTATCCCTAAAATGTTGCCTATTTCTAAGATTCATTCGCTTGTTTCTACACCGTTTGCACTGACACGTGCATGAATAAGAGGCACCGGTTTCGGCATTTTATCCTGAATACGGAGGGCCTGTAAAAAGGTCTGCTCTGCGATCCGACATTTCTTCTCTTCCGAAGAATAAAAGGAAGCCAGGATCTGACCCTTCTGAACAAAATCACCGATTTTTTTCCGCAACACAATTCCTGCACTGAAATCAATGGGGTCCTCTTTTCGCTCGCGGCCGGCGCCCAATTCCACGGAGGCAATTCCGCACAATTCTGTGTTCATCGTATACAGGAACCCGTCCCTTGGCGCGGGTACCTCATAACATACTTTGGGCTGCGTAAATTGTGCAGGATCTTCCAATGTCCTAACATCTCCACCCTGTGCCTGAACCATTTCTTTCAGTTTTGCAAAGGCTCTTCCGTTCTCGATCTGTTGCTTTGCCAGATCTCGACACTGGGCCAGTTCCCCCTTTTCTGCAAGCCAAAGCATATTGGCGGCAAGCTCCACACAGACCTCGGTCAAATCTTCCGGCCCATTGCCCCGAAGTGTCTCACATGCCTCGCGAACTTCTAATGCATTGCCAATTGCACATCCAAGCGGACGATCCATATCCGTGATGAGCGCTACCGTCCTGCGTCCCACGTGCTCACCGATGGATACCATCTCTTTCGCCAGCGCGATGGAATCTTCCAGCGTCTTCATAAATGCACCGCTGCCAGTTTTTACGTCCAATAAAATCCGATCGGAACCAGCAGCGATTTTTTTACTCATGATACTGGAAGCAATCAGTGGGATGCTGTTGACCGTAGCCGTCACATCCCGCAGGGCATAAAGCTTTTTATCCGCGGGCGCCAGATTTCCAGACTGACCAATCACACTGACGCCCACCCGGCGAACAATCTCAAAGAACGTTTCGCGGTCCAGTGAAGTCTGAAAGCCGGGAATGGATTCCAGCTTATCCACCGTTCCCCCGGTGTGACCTAATCCCCGGCCGCTCATCTTTGCCACCCGCACTCCCAGAGACGCGACAATCGGCGCCACAATCAAAGTAGTCTTATCCCCCACGCCTCCGGTGCTGTGTTTATCGACCTTTATCCCGTCAATAGAAGATAAATCCACCAGATCACCAGAATACGCCATACTCCTGGTGAGGGACGCTGTTTTCTTTTGCAGTCATACCACGCAGAAAAATTGCCATCATCAAAGCACTCGCCTGATAGTCTGGAATTTCTCCGTGCACATAACCGTCGATGAAAAACTGGATTTCTTCGTCTGAGAGCGTTCCTCCATCCCGTTTTTTAGCAATGACATCATACATGCGCATGATTGGTTCCCCCTTTCTCTTTGTGCATATTCTCCTGGGCCAAAACCCAAGCGGCAACAATTCGTCCAATCTGTAAACGACCCAATCGTTCAGCCCGGAGGCAAGGATTACACGAAAGTCCGTTGGATCACAAAATTCCCGCATCACTTGACGGCAAACGCCACAAGGTGGACAAATCCGTTTCACTGGTGCACCAGAGGGTCCTCCGACGTACAGCTATTGCAACAAAGTCGCGCTCTCCCTCACTGATTGCTTTAAAGAAAGCTGTGCGCTCTGCACAATTGGTCGGTGAATATGAGGCGCATTCGATATTACACCCCTGATAAACGCGTCCAGCACCTGTCAACAACGCCGCTCCCACCTGGAATTTGGAATAGGGCACATAGGCGCGTTCCCTCGCTTCCAATGCCAAGCGGACCAATTCTTGATCTTCCAAGACAGCCACTCCTTTCCAGAGAGTTTATGGGCCGCCGCAGATAAAAAACTGCGGCGGCCCAACGTTCTGAAGACGTTCGAAAATCGTGTTTTCTCCGGCTCAATAGCCGTGTGCTTCTTCATTCTTAATCAACTTGATGATGCGGCTGGTTCCCAATCGGGTACGCTCCGAGTTCGATAAACCGTTCTGCATCCTCCAAAGAGGAGATTCCGCCCGCCGCTTTGATGCGTACTTGTGGACCAACATATTGCCGGAACAGTGCCACATCGTCAAAAGTCGCCCCCGCCGACGAAAATCCAGTAGAGGTCTTGATAAAGTCTGCGCCGGACTCTGTGACAATCTGGCACAACCGGATTTTCTCCTCCTCTGTCAGCAGGCAGGTTTCAACAATCACCTTCAGTATGTGGCTACCACAAGCCCCCTTGATCTGCCTGATCTCTGTCGAGCAGTACATCGAAACGTCCATCTTTGACATATCCAAGATTGATAACCATATCAATTTCATCTGCACCGTTGGCGATGGCATCCTTCGTCTCAAACACTTTCGTTGCCGTTGTTGAATAACCGTTTGGGAATCCAATGACAGTGCAGACAGCCATCCGGTCTCCGACATACTCCTTGGCGCGCTTCACATAGCTGGCCGGAATGCAAACAGAGGCTGTTCCAAATTGGATGGCATCGTCGCAAATCTGCTTGATTTCCTCCCAGGTCGCTGTCTGAGTGAGCAACGTATGATCGACCATACGCAAAATCTTCTGATGATCCATTTTGATTCATCCTTTTCTTTGTTTCAGATATATTGTATAACCATTCCAGAAATGCCCGGTTAACGCGCACCCTTTTCGTATGGGACACCGTCCGCCTTCGGTGCAACCGAACGGCCCGACGAACAGGATCAAAACCAGAATCGTTAGTATATAGGGCAACATTGCCAAAATTTCCGATGGGACCGCGCGCTTTACCCCCACCCAAGAATACGGTAAGCGCTTGTGCAAAGCCGAACAGCAGACATGCTCCATACGCGCCATGTGGCGTCCATTTTCCGAAAATAACCGCTGCCAATGCAATGAATCCCTGTCCACTGATGGCCACCGGCGTAAACTGTGGGATAACCGCAAGCGTCATCGACGCTCCGCCAAAGCCAGCTAAGACTCCGGAGAGAATCACACATGACATAGCGGGGTCGCTGAAACATGGATGCCAAGGGTATCTGCTGCCGCCGGGTGTTCACGAACCGCTGTACACGCAATCCCCATTTGGTCTTGTAAAGAATAAACCACATGACCAACATACAGGCCAGCGCCAGCAAAACGGTGACATCGACATTCAAATTCTGTGCAGCGCCACTGAGTGCAGAATCGCCAAACAGCTTTGGCAGCTTATTGGTCACCGGCTGCGTCATCGTTGCACCGTCAAAGGCCAACCTGCAAAGGAACAATGCCAATCCCGGTCCAATGAGATTCAGCGCAATTCCGGAGATCGTCTGGTCGGCCTTGAAGGTAATGGCCGCTACTGCGTGCAGCAATGCAATCCCGCCGCCAGCGCAGCCCGCTGCCAGCAAACCCAACCACGGGTTTCCGGAATAATATCCGACTGCTGCACCCGCAAATGCGCCAATCGTCATCATTCCCTCAATGCCAAGGTTTACCACACCGGAACGCTCCGAGAGGACACCACCCAATGCGCCAAAAATAAGCGGTGCAGAATACATCAAGGTAATGCCGATGAGCAAAGAAACATCATTTAGCATGTCCAGCACCTCTCTTCTCCAACTTATCCGCCAAAACCGGCACGATTCTGGTAAGCGCTACAAAGAATACAATGGTGCCGATCATAATATTGATAATTTCCGTAGGAGCGCCAATATCCGCCTGGATAGATTGGCCGCCATAGAGCAGGCCGCCAAACAATAAACCTGCAAAAATACACCCGACGGGTGAACTTCCCGCAATAAATGCTACGGACAGGCCGTTGAATCCATTGTTTTCAAAAGCGGCGAGGGTAGAAATGCGGTGCGGGTTGGTACCGGTAATCATCATCACTGCTGCCAGGCCCGAAAGTGCGCCAGCGATTAGCATCGCCTGCGTGATATTGCGGTTGACGTTGATCCCCGCAAATTCTGCTGCATCCCGGTTCGCGCCTACTGCACGGAATTCAAACCCCTTGGTGGAACGGTACAGTAGGAACCAGATCACAACCGCCGCCACAATGGCAACCAAAAAGCCAAAATTAATGTCTGTTTTGAGCATCACCTCTGAGAGCCAATCGTATTGCTTCAGAAAAAGCAATCCCTTCGTCCGAGGTCTTCCATTCGGGCAACAACATGGTGTAGCTCGATGGATTGACCGGATAGGTAGCCGTTGTATTGGGCTGATGGAACGCGTCGCTTTGAACCACAAAATTGGATAAATACAGGGCAATCCAGTTCAACATAATGCTGGTCAAAACCTCATGAATGCCAAACTTTGCCTTTAAAAAACCAACGATACCACCGTAAAGAGCCCCTGCAACCATGCCCGTCATCACTACTAGCGGGTAACTGGTAGGATTGCCGGCAGATTGAATAGATAACCAACGATGGTAGAGGCCACCGCCGCTACAATGTATTGTCCTTCCGCCCCAATATTGAACATCCCTACCTTATAGGCAAAAGCCACACTGAGCGCTGTCAATGTGATCGGGGTTGCTTTGATAATCACGTTTGAAATGTACTTTGGTTTTGAGAAAATCCCATGAAATAATGCCCCAAATGCCTCTGCTGGATTATACCCAGCGACTACGAGCACAACCGATGCCACCAGAAAGCCGCATACGATGGCAAGGATGGTGGAGGTGATGGGTTTTTTCAGAATCCTAACTGTTCTTTGCATGTTGTTTCCCTCCAGCCATTAAAAGTCCGATTGTCTTTTCATCTACTTCACCTTGTTTAAAGGTGTCGGCAATGCTTCCGTTATAAAGTACCGCAATGGTATCGGAAACATTCATCACCTCATCGAGTTCCAGAGAAATCAACAGGATCGCCCTGCCTTTATCCCGTTCTCGCAATCAGCGTTTTGTGGACATACTCGATAGCGCCAACATCCAATCCGCGCGTCGGCTGCACCGCGATCAACAGATCTGGTTCATTTGCAACTTCGCGTGCGATGATCACCTTTTGCTGATTTCCGCCGGAAAGGCTACGCGCCAAATGTTGTGCACAATCCTCCGGACGGACATCATAATCGTGAGTGAAGCGGCGCACGAAAAACGCGAAAGCGTTTCACGATAAATGCGAAAACTCACACGAGTATGGAAGTCGTTTCTGTTAATATCGGGTGGCTACAACCAACGAGGCCA
>NZ_JBKEIV010000028.1:0-2825 GCF_046693725.1 Anaeromassilibacillus sp. SJQ-1
CACGACCATTGAACTGAATTATGAACAGTTGCCTATCCTCCCAGCGGGACCGGTTGCTCATCTCACCTTCACCATCCATGATAGCAGAGTCTAGAGTTAGAGTGTACGGGCAACCGAGCCGGGCTGCTCCTGCTGGCGAAAGCCGTTTTGGGTATGGCGGAAACCATTCGTGAGGATGGATTCCACATCCATCTGGACGACCTATACGGCATCAACGCCGAGGGAAAGAGCATCCTGATCCGAAGGGAGGAACAGTCAAAGCCATGATCGTAAAAAACCTTTATCAACCCCGCCACGAACAAACAGTGGCGAATTGAAATAGATGATCAAACCATCCGAACCTGCTTGAATGGCGGGAAGGTCAAGGAAGATCCCGTGCGACTCCGCCTTTCAGGTCAAAAGCAAGGCGGCCAGCGCCATGATGGGCCAAATGCGGAAAGGATTTGTCTATCAGAATCTGGACGCCGCCGTTGGAGAAGCACGGTGCCACCGGTTTGTCTTGGAAAGGACAGCAACGGCTTCATGCCACTGGCTACTGCCCTCACACGGGATGACTTCTTCCGTCACGAGGGTGGCCGGCGATTTTGAGGACGAGATCCTCATCACTTCGATGGCAACGGGGAACCCCTCGAAACGGTTTCCCTGGGCGCCAAGAAGAATGACTTATGAGCAGATTCTCTGCCCCAATGATACCCTGCTGCTGAACAACAGCTATCTTCTCCAGCAGTCTCCTCCGTACCCATGAGATTACGCCCTTTGCCAACAAGAAAAACAGCATGAAGACTATGCTGGATCAGAGCGGCGACCTGGCTCGATGGTACACGGGCGAGGAGATCGTCGTCTTTGACTTTGGAAGCAACACTGAGGTATGGCGGGAAGCCGTGAAATGTAGGAAGTCGAAAGACCCGAATTTTGCCTATTATTGCTTTGGGATGCTCTCTCCCCGGCAGAGCAAAGCGGCATACCACGTCACCGAAGGCGAGTATGTGCTGGTTGATCTGAAGTCCGCCCAAAAAGTAGTGATCCCCAATGAGGGCTGGCATCCCTTCTTCTCCCCGGATGACCAGTGCTTTTCTGTGGGTGGCAAGTTCTATCTGACCCAGACCGGAGAGGAAATGGCCAATCCCTTCCCGTTTTCTGTCCAGCAGGGACTGAGCTTTTCGGATACCTGCATGGTACGGATAAGGGGCAGCCTGATGGCCATTCAGCAGGAGCGGGGCAGCTCACCCATAGAGCTGTGGGATACCAGCAGCGTCCAGCTGTTGGCCTCCATTGACGATCCCTTTGTGGTGCGGCAGACGAATTTTGCCTTTACGGGGTGCGGACTTGTCCTGCACACTGATTATGGGGCCATGAGCATCTATTCCTGCGCTCTCTGAAACAGAGGAATGGACTATGGATCATGATAGAAAAGAGCTTTTGGCACAGAAAAAAGTGCAGCTCAAGATACAGCAGAAAAGAGCAGAGATACTGCAATACAAAGACCATCTCACGAAAAGCATCAAACATTTTTCCAGAAAATACAGGTATGCGGATGAATCGGAATTGGCCAAACTCGAAACCTTCATCTCAAAACTTGATTTTGAACAGCCGGGGCAACTGGCAATCAAAGAAGTTTGCCCGTATCCCCACAGGAATGTCTACTTGTGCTTTTTGATGGGAACAGCCGCCTTATTTCAGATTTATATATTCGGAAAATATGCTGATATCATGAGCGATCATGATGAATGGGAAGTTTTCAGTCCGTACCTGTTACTTGTGGATGAGGATTTTATTCATTACACTTACATCAACGATGATGGCGAAGTCATGGAATCACAAGTATAGTGACGGCTGGGAAAGAGAGTGTCGCACCTATGAACAAAGAAACATTGACAGCAAAACTCCTGGACTTAGCCGAGGGGCGAGAAACTCCCGAAAGCTGGCGGGGCTGGTGGGACAAACATGAGCCGGAACTGGAACCCCTGCTCAATCGGGGAGAATTTCTGAAATTGAAGCCCTGCCAGCATGGTTTCCAGTGGGTTCCGGTACTTACCAGCCAAAAGGGAGCCATCGCCATTCTGGAAAAGAGCGGCACAGCATTTGAGGCCAGCAATCTCTACCAGGAGCGGTATCTGGCGGAGCTGGACGCTTTCTGCGAGGAGCAAAAGCGAGTGGCAGCGGGAAAAGCAAAAGGAATTCAAGGCCAACCACCCGGAGTTATTTTGCCGATACCCCAAGTTCTCCAAGGCGTTGTCAAAGGTGCTTGATCCCTCTGATGCGTATCAAGCTCGCCGCCACTGAGGAGCAGATCGCAGATCAAGAAAGAGTGCTGAACTTCACACTTCCGGCCCAAGCGCGGAAGTTTTTCCTGGCCTACCGCGGGCATCCATGTATCCACAGGTGTGATCCTTTCCCTTTCTGGGATGTTTGATCTGACCATTCATGGAGAGCGGTATTGCGTACTGGGCGAGTTCTGGAAGGAAGCGGACGGCGACGCAGCTCCTGCTCCACCCCGGTGAGGAAACCATCTGGTACTACGCCCATGAGCAGGACAAGGTAAAGCGCCTTTGCGATGATATGACGGAACTGCTGGAGAAAAAACTGGCGAGGTATCTCAATGAGCACTGAAAATATCGCCTATGAAAAACGCTATTGGGACTGGCGTGCGCAGTATGATACCATGTTTGCACCGGAGAACCGATTCCCTCCTGCAAGACGCGAATCTGGCCTGTACTTGAGCGGCGCACGAAAAACGCGAAAGCGTTTCACGATAAATGCGCAAACTCACACGAGTATGGAAGTCGTTCTGGTTAATATCGGCTGGCTGCAACTGAACGAGTAGA
>NZ_JBKEIV010000029.1:0-3209 GCF_046693725.1 Anaeromassilibacillus sp. SJQ-1
ATTCCATGACACTCCCAGTTCCAAACCGGGTGAGACGCCTATTGTCATCAACCAGACTTGCCGGTATCTGAAATTGACCATGGACAGTGCCGGTACGGGATATCCCTATTCAATTTATGAGATGGAAGCCAGGGATGCCGGTACTATCATCACGGACTTGAAGACTGCCTCAGCGGAAACCGTCGTGGGAATCGCTCCCGAACTCCCTGAAAAAGTGACCGCAACCTATTCCGATGGGAAACAATCCGATTTGAAGGTAACCTGGAATGCTATCCCTGCTAAAAATTACAGCAAGGTTGGTACTTTCGAAGTATTGGGCGCTGTCAGCGGGACCGATCTTCCGGCCAAATGTGTTGTAACGGTTTATCCTGCGGATGAGAGCCAATATCTGCGCTTGGCAAAAAAACAGGTTGGCGGAAGAGTTTTGGTTCCATCTGCCGACTATGCGGATGAGCAGGCTATTGCAGAAGCAGCTACGGAGGTTGCCCAGGAAAAGATTACCCTGGGAGATACGATTGCCAATGTGACTTGGGAAGAAGACCGCTATGTATTGACCTTGACAAACGGTGGGGAAACATATACCCTGGACCCCTTTACCGTGAGTCTACCCACCGAACGGGATACCAGTGGCCGGTTTGATCTTATGGAAGAACGCATCGAATTTGCCCGTCAAATTGGCGATGAGGGTGTGATTCTTCTAAAAATTAGAATCAAACACTGCCATTGACAGAGAACGATCAAGTTGCTGTGTTTGGACGCATGCAAGTGGATACCATCCGAGGCGGTTTAGGCGCAGCGTATATGAATCCCGCCTATGAAGTCAATGTGTTGGATGGTATGCGAAATGTGGGAATCCATGTGGATGAAACCTTGGCTGAGATTTATGAAACCTGGTGCAATGACCCTGCCAACAAGAAGGAAGAGGTCATCTATACCAGCGACCGCTTTTTCCCTGAAATGCCTCTGACCGAGGAGCTGGTCAAGGAGGCCAAAGAACGAAACAATAAGGCGGTTGTGGTGATTGGCCGTATCGTGGGCGAAAACAACGACATGCAAAACAACAAGGGCGGCTGGCTTTTGACCGACGAAGAAACGGAAATGCTCCAACTGGTCACGAAATACTTTGACCAAGTCACTGTGGTCTACAACAATGGTGTTGTAGCGGATATGGAATTTGTAGAGGATATGGGAATCGAAGCCCTGGTCTTCATGGGATATGGCGGCCAGGAGGGCGGCAATTACGTTGGCGATATTCTTTCCGGTAGGGTGACCCCATCGGGAAAACTGACGGAAACCGTTGCTAAGAGCTTTGACGCCTATCCTGCTGATGGTTTCAGCGGAAGTACCACCCAGAAATATACGGAAGATATTTTTACCGGTTACCGTTACTTTGAAACCTTTGATCCCGATTATGAAACAGTCCGCTATCCCTTTGGCTATGGCCTGTCCTATACGGATTTTGCGATCTCCAACGTCACCGCTAGCCAGGTAGGGACCCACATAGAGGTTTCTGCTACAGTCACGAACACAGGTGATTTTTATTCCGGAAAAGAAGTTGTGCAGGTTTATTACAGCGCTCCACAAATGGGAGAAGGCGACGCTGTGCTGGGAAAACCCGGAAAGGTATTGGCTGCCTTTGGTAAGACCAAACTGTTGGAACCCGGCGAGAGCCAGACCATGACTTTGTCCTTCCCCATTTCGGATATGGCGAGTTATGACGACACAGGCGTAACAGGACACAAGAATGCCTGGCTCTTGGAGGCAGGGGACTACAAGGTCTTTGTGGGAAATTCCATCCGCGATGCTGGAAGCCGCATGGTCTACACGTACAATCAGCCAAACTTGCGTGTGATTGATGAAGATCTGACCCAATTGGATACCATGTTGAATGAGCGTCTCTTGGCGGATGGAACCTACGAAGAACTGGAAGTCATTGAGATTCCGGCTCAGATCAATGTCAAGGATGACATTGTCGATCAGGCAGAAGTGGAAAATTATAAATCAGCCGGAGCGGGCGTAATCGAAAGGGATGGCGCACTGTCTATTCCTGAAAATGAGTCCGTGACATATCAGTTACAGGTGGTCAAAGGAGGTAAATATCAGCTCAAGTTGGCATACACCAACAATGGTGAAGCAGTAAAACTCAATGATGCACTGGCCATATTCGTTGGTGGAAACCAAGTGAACATCGATGACTCGCTTGTACTGGAAAGCGGTGAACATTTGGAAACGGCTGCTATCCAGGTTGGTTTCCCGACGGGAGATGTTGCGTTCGAGTTCACTGGAAAGGCAGCTGCAGACATTTTGTGGGATAGTTTCACGTTGGAACGCGACAACGATGCCGATGTGGTCAACGATATCCCTGCCGATGGTATTGGCAAAGTAGAAGGCGAAGACTATGTAGATGCTTCCGCCGGAGTCCGCTATGAAGATTTTCAGGACGATGGACAGGGCCAGCCCGGCAGCTGCTTGTCCAACATGCGTGCTGGTTCCCGTGTCAACTACAAATTAAACGTGGAGGAGACTGGAACGTACCGCATGGTGGTCGACTATGCAGCAGTTGGGGAGACTAAGCTGAACAGTACAGCGATCTTCCTGATTAACAATATCACGCAGGCATTCGACGACAGCATCTCCTTTAAAAACACAGCTATTCCGGGAAACACCTGATCGCAATTTTGTGGATTTGGAACCTTCTGACTGTGATTTTGCCCAGCGGTGAGGCGACACTCTACCATCGAGTCGCGGGATTTGCAGCGTTCCCCAGTATCGACTACATCACCTTCTGAGAAAAAGTGGAGACCCAGAACCATGGACCAATGCGGCTGTCAATAGTCTCTCTACAACAGCCGAAGAACTATCTTTTGAGGATGTGGCTGAAAATCCGGGGAACCGACGGAGACATTTGTCTCTCAGCTTACGGTGAATGAAGTTGGCGACCCTGGGAAGTGGTCAAGGAAATGTGGCACCCAATACCAACACGGGTTCAATCGGGAACATTCCGTCTTTGGGAATTCCCGGTGTACAAACTGCGGATGGTCCCACAGGTGTTCGTTTGAACGATATTACCAGCCCGTGTTGCTCGGCGAATGCGCCGACCGAAGCGGCGCACGAAAAACGCGAAAGTGTTTCACGATAAATGCGAAAACTCACACGAGTATGGAAGTCGTTCTGGTTAATATCGGCTTCGCACAACCGAACGAAGTAAA
>NZ_JBKEIV010000030.1:0-2351 GCF_046693725.1 Anaeromassilibacillus sp. SJQ-1
TCTGACCGTGATCTTGCCCAGCGGTGAGGCGACGCTTACCATCGAGTCGCAGATTGCAGCGTTCCCCAATATCGACTACATCACCTTTGAAAAAGTGGAGACCCCAGCAGCCAGGACCAATGCGGCTGTCAATAGTCTCTCTACAACAGCCGAAGAACTATCTTTTGAGGATGTGGCTGAAAATCCGGAACTGATGGATACATTTGTCTCTCAGCTTACGGTGAATGAGTTGGCGACCCTGGGAAGTGGTCAAGGAAATGTGGCACCGAATACCAACACGGGTTCAATCGGGAAGCATTCCGTCTTCGGGAATTCCCGGTGTACAAACTGCGGATGGTCCGCACAGGTGTTGGTTTGAACGATATTACCAGCCCTGTTGCCTGGCCTGGGACCAATGTCATGGCCAGCTCTTGGAACGAAGAACTGTGTGAAGATTATGGACTGGCCTTTGGCAAAGATATCAGGGCCTATGATGTCAACTGTATCTTGGGCCCCAGCATCAATATCCAGCGCAATCCTTTGGGTGGGCGCAACTTTGAAGTCTTGCGCAGAAGACCCCTATCTCACGGGCAAGTTGGGTGCTGCTGTGACCCGTGGTATGCAGTCCGTGGGCGTGGCAACAGCTGTGAAACACTTTGCTGTGAATTCCACCGAATTTAGCCGTTTGGCCTCGAACGGCCTTGTTTCCTCCCGCGCGATGCGTGAGATCTACTTGAAAGCGTTTGAAATTGTCATTAAAGAAGCTTACCCATGGTCGATCATGACCTCCTACAATTTTGTCAATGGAACCAAGGCTGCTGAGTTGGAGCCTATGATGAATGAAATTGCCCGTGGAGAGTGGGGCTATGATGGAGTATTTATGACCGACTGGGAAATGACTCCAATATCGTCAAGGAAGTTTTGGCGGGCGGCGATGTGAAAATGCCCAGCGGCGATTCCAATGCTCTGGTCAATGCGGTCAACGAAGGAATCCTGAGACCGCGAGACTTTGGAAGCTGCTGCGGTCCGTCTCTTGAATCTGGCGCTCAAGACGGACAGTTTGCGCGATGAGGAAGCTATTGACCATTTGGCTGTCGGGAAACCTGCTCAAGCGTCCAACACAGAGAGTGCCGATCACAGTGCCGCAGGCGCCGTAGATGGCCTGATGTCGACCCGTTGGGCAACCAGCATCGGTCAACCAATCCTCTCAGCCGTGGTTCCAGGTGGACTTGGGCGATGTACAAGACTTGGGATATATCCGTATTTCTTGGGAGCATGCTCCGAAATCTTATGCGATTCAGGTCTCCAGCGACGGTGCTGCGTTCACCGAAGTAGCGAACCATACGACAACTGCAGCCAGCGGAGGAGACAATGATAAACAGGAATTTGACCTGTCCAATGTTTCCGGCCGTTATGTGAAGATGCAGGCAACAGAACTTTGGGATGAATGGGGAGCCAGCATCTATGAATTTGAAGTATATGACAGCGACTATGTACCGCCTACAGAGGAAGAAGATACTTATGTTGTTTTGACTCGGAATGCGGTAGTCTCTGGGGAAAGTACTGGACTTAAAGAAGGAGACGAAGTGACAGTTACTGCAAATGATGCTCCTAAAGGGTATCATTTTGCAGGATGGAGCACGGTCGGCCTGACACTTACCCCGGAACAACGGGTTTCCTCAGAACTGAACTTTACAATGCCCGCGAATAATGTAATCTTAACGGCGGATTTTGCTAAAAACCAGAAGCCGGACGAACCGAAGGAGCCGCAGTTGTTGACCGTACAGTGGAGCAGCAATGCAGCGGTGGAAGTGGAAGGAAATGCAGATGTGGTGATCTCCACGGATGCAATCTACGGTGCGAAAGTGATGCCGTGATGAAGATCTGACCTTTACCTTCACCCCGACCGACGGCGCGTTCGCCAGTGCACAGCTCAACGGAGAGGACATCCCGTTTGAACCAAACGGCTTTACGTACACCTACACGATGCCGAATGAGAATGCAAGCCTGCGCTTTACCTTTACGAAGGTGGACAAGGACATCTTGAAGATTGTCCTGGATGAGGCGAACAAGGTAACGCAGGAGGACATCGACCGCCTGGTACCGGAAGTACGGGAACTCTTTGTGAATGCCCGGACCAACGCGCAGGAGGTCTACGACGATCCGAGCCGCAACCCAGGAAGAGGTCAACAAGGCCTGGGACGAGCTGCTAAAAGCGATGCACCTGTTGGAGTTCGAGGAAGGCGACAATGGCAGACGCGGCTGCCGCCTGAAGCGGCGAAAAACGCGAAAGCGTTTCACGATAAATGCGAAAACTCACACGAGATGGAAGTCGTTCCTGGTTAATATCGGCGCATAACCGAACGCAAGCA
>NZ_JBKEIV010000031.1:0-4572 GCF_046693725.1 Anaeromassilibacillus sp. SJQ-1
TCGCCTTCCAGAGTGCACGTGAAACTCCCAGCGCTTCACTGAGCTGTTCACCAGAAAGATAACCTTCATTCTGGCGAAGGCGCAGCAAAATTTCCTCTTTTGTATTCATGGAATCCCCGCTTTCTGTCCAACCTATATTGTACAATAGTATAGCACAAACGTGGTTTCTCTGCACCTATCGGTTTTACTGGGACAGAATCCCAAAAAAACATTGTCTGTTTTATGGAATTGGTGCTATAATATATTCTTAAGCGCATGGAAAAAGGTTGAGAATGGAGGTGCGGAAGGATGGATGTACGACCTGGCGATATTTTGCAAATGAAAAAGCAGCATCCATGCGGGGGAAAGGAATTTTTGGTCCTGCGCGCCGGCATGGATTTTAAAATCCGCTGTACCACCTGTGGCCATGAGATCATGGTGCCGCGCCTGAAATGTGAAAAAAACATCAAGAAGATCCTTCGGGAGAACACGGGGGATGAACTCAGCGCCTTTGCCGGTTAAAAAATCATTTACTTGCAAAGGAGAGCAGAACGATGTTTGAAAATATTCAGGTGTTTGAAAAACGTTATGAAGAATTGAACCAAAAACTCTGTGACCCCACGGTTTTGACAAATCCAACGGTCTATGCAGAATTGATGAAAGAGCATAAGACCATCACGCCCATCGTAGAGAAATACCGCGAATACAGGCGCGCAGAAGATGCACAAGCGGAGGCCCTCTCTTTGTTGGAAGAGAACGGGCTTGAAAAAGAATTGCGAGTAACTGGCAGAACTGGAATTGGAGCAGGCGAAGAAGGATATCGCCCGCACTTCGGATGAGTTAAAGATCTTTTGCTGCCCCGCGACCCAAACGATGAAAAGAACGTGATCGTGGAGATCCGCGGGAGGTGCAGGGGGAGAAGAGGCAGCACTCTTTTCGCTGTCTTGTTCCGCATGTACAGTATGTATGCAGAACGCCATGGCTGGCAAACGGAGTTGCTGAATGTGAATGAAACAGAATTGGGTGGTTACAAGGAGATCAGTTTTATGATCTCTGGTGATGGGGCTTATTCCCGCTTGAAGTACGAAAGCGGCGTACATCGCGTACAGCGCGTGCCAGAAACAGAGACCCAAGGCCCGCGTACACACGTCAACGGCAACTGTGGCGGTATTGCCGGAAGTGGACGACGTGGAGATTGAAGATCAACCCAAAGGATTTGGCAGATCGATACCTTCCGTTCCAGCGGTGCAGGTGGTCAGCACATCAACAAGACATCCTCAGCGATCCGCATCACCCATTTACCCACGGGCATGGTAGTGGAGTGTCAGGATGAACGGAGCCAGTTCAAAAACAAGGATAAGGCCATGCGGGTACTGCGTTCCAGATTATATGAGATCGAACAGGCCAAGCAGGATGCCCAGGCGGCTGCGGACCGCCGTTCCCAAGTGGGAACGGGCCACTGTTCGGAACGAATCCGCACATACAATTATCCACAGGGCCGGGTGACGGATCATCGCATCGGCTTGACTCTCTACCGACTGGATGACATTCTCAATGGAGATATCGACGAGGTGATTGATGCTCTTGTAGCCGCTGACCGCGCGGCAAAGTTGGAGCAGACGGTGGAAAACCAGGGATAAGGGGCAGGCATCCATGCAGACAAGATTTTTAAAGGCGGATGCACCGGGCGCGGTCGAGGCTGTAGCAGCGATTTTGCAGGACGGCGGATTGGTGGGAATTCCTACAGAGACGGGTCTATGGCTTGGCGGCAAATGCGTTGGATGGAACGGCGGTTGCTAAAATTTTTACTGCAAAGGGGCGCCCTATGGACAATCCTCTGATTGTACACATCAGCCACTTTGAACAGATCTATGAGTTGGTCCGAGAGGTGCCGGAAAGCGCAAAAAAATTGGCAGATCGTTTTTGGCCGGGGCCGCTGACCATTATTTTGCCCGAATCGGCGCAGATTCCGGATGAGGTGAGTGCGGGTTTGGACACGGTTGCGGGACGGTTCCCCGACCATCCGGTGGCACGCGCGGTGATTGATGCGGCAGGGGTGCCGCTTGCCGCGCCATCGGCCAACCTGTCCGGGCATCCAAGCCCCACCACAGCAGCGCATGTGATGAATGATATGGACGGTAGGATCGAGGCCGTACTCGACGGCGGACCGTGCTCGGTCGGTGTAGAATCAACGGTGTTGACACTTGCAGAGCAGCCTCCACGCCTTTTGCGTCCGGGTGGCATTACGCTGGAACAGCTGAAAAGTGTGCTTGGCCGTGTAGAGATGGACGATGCTGTGTTGCATCCCCTGCAGATGGAAGCGTGCCGCATCGCCGGGGATGAAATATAAGCACTATTCACCCAGGGCAAATGTGGTTATTCTGGACGGTTCATTGGAACACTATATCGACTATGTCAATACACATGCGGAAGATGGCGTGGCCGCTCTTCGTCATGATGGCGAGGATACAGCGTTGCGGGTTCCTGCCATCTGTTATGGCGGGGAGAAAGATTGCGGGGAACAGGCGCGCGAGCTCTTTCGAAGCCGCCGCGAAGAACTGGATGAACGGCTCCATGCAAAGACAGTCTATGCGCGTTGTCCGGAACCAAAGGCGTAGGATTGGCGGTCTATAACCGCTTGATCCGAGCGGCGGGATTTGAGGTGATTGACGTTGGCTAAACCTTTGGTCGTTGGACTTACCGGCCCAACTGGGGCGGGAAAATCTACAGTGGCGTCCGCTTTTGCAGCACTCGGCTGTGAGGTGATCGATTGCGACCGCGTCGCTCAAGAGGTTACGCATCGTCCGGATTGCCTTACCGCACTTCAAAGCGCCTTTGGAAACGATGTGGTGTCAGAGGGACGTTTGAACCGGGTCTTTTGGCTGAGCGGGCCTTTTCCAATGCGGTTTCTTCAAAAAAGCTCAACGGAATTACCCATCCGCTCATCATGGAAGAGGTACGCCGGCGCATTGCCGCCAGCGGCAAAAAGGTGGTTGTAGTGGATGCGGCGCTTTTGTTTGAGAGCGGTGCGGATGCGCTTTGCCGGGTTACGGTCGCAGTCGTTGCTGAGCCAGAACTCCGGATGCGCCGGATTATGCGGCGGGACCGGATTACGGAAGTGCAGGCTCGCGCCCGTATGGGGGCCCAACAGCCGAACGCATATTATACCAGCCGGGCTTCATATGCTATGGATGGGGGAATCGATGCCGCACAGGTTCCAGAGGAAACCGAGAAGCTGTTGCACGTTCTGTTGTCGTCATCCAGTTAAACGGAGGATTTGCAATGAGACGATCTGTGAAAACACTCCTTCTATTGGCTGTACTGGTTGTTGTAGGGGCGTGCCTTTTGCGGTTGGGACACGATTACTTCATGCGTACGGCGTATCCTTTGGGATACCGTGAAATTGTGGAAGAAGAAGCGCAAACGCAAGGGGTGGACCCGGCGTTGGTTTATGCGGTGATGAAAGCGGAGAGCAATTTTGATCCGAACGCGACATCGCATGCAGGGGCGCGTGGACTGATGCAGATCACGCCGGATACATTTGACTGGCTGCAAACGAAGTTGCGAGAAGGGGTGCCCTATACAGCGGATGATCTTTATACGCCGCGGGTCAATATTCGTTATGGCTGTAAATTTTTGCAGATTTTACAGGATAAGTATTCAGAGCAAACAACTGCTTTGAGTGCCTACAATGCAGGGATTGGGACGGTAAACAATTGGCTGAGCAACCCCGACGTTTCCCAGGACGGCGTGGAGCTGGAACCGGATTCCGTATCCGGAGACAGAGCGTTATGTAAATGCTGTACTGCAAAATTATCATAAATACAGGGAACTCTATGAATTTGATGAAATAGGAGGTACATTTCATGGCTAAAAAAAAGGAACTGGCAGATGTTGAGCAGCTTCGTGAGGACTTGCTCATCTGTCGCAAAAATGGATACCACAAGATCCCCGATGAGCGTGTGAAGAAAGCAGACGCCTTCTGCGAGGATTATAAGGAGTTTTTGGATCACAGCAAAACAGAGCGTGAGGCAGTAAAGTCTGCCATCGTGCGCGCCGAAAAAGAAGGTTTTGTAGCGTTTGATCCCAAAAAGAGCTACAAAGCCGGCGATAAGGTGTATTATAACAACCGTGGGAAGGCTTTGATTTTGGCCGTAATTGGCAAAGAGGGATGTAAAGATGGCGTTCGCATTGCTGCGGCGCACATCGATTCTCCTCGTTTGGATCTCAAGCCCCATCCTCTCTATGAAAAGGACGAGCTGGCGCTGTTTAAATCCCATTATTATGGCGGGATTAAGAAGTACCAGTGGACGGCAATTCCACTTTCCATGCATGGACTGGCGGTTTTGAAGGACGGAACACATGTGGAAATTCGCCTGGGAGAAGAGCCCGGAGAACCACAGTTCTGCGTCACCGACTTGCTGCCGCATCTGGGTACAGAACAGATGTCAAAGACGCTTGGAAAGGCGATTGAAGGAGAAACCGAGCGGCGCACGAAAAACGCGAAAGCGTTTCACGATAAATGCGAAAACTCACACGAGTATGGAAGTCGTTCCGTCAGATCGGCTGGCACAACCGAACGAGTAGAGGACA
>NZ_JBKEIV010000032.1:0-30079 GCF_046693725.1 Anaeromassilibacillus sp. SJQ-1
TTCCTACGCAGGCTCTCTTCCACCAGTGGTTGCTTGATCGGATGACTTATGCCTTTCACTGGTATCCGGCATTCAACCAATGGTCACTTTGCAGTGTTTCACCGCATTCTGCCCCGGCAGGGTCGTGTAGACGCCCGTGCTCTGGCCCGGGGTGCCGGTTGCATAGACTTCTGTAGTAGTAATCGTTTCCAACCTTTGCCACAAACTGCGTCTTGAGAACGCTGCCATTGCCTACCGTAAAGCCCGGCGTCTGGTTGTTTCCATTTACCACCGTCATCTTGAAGCAGTATGCGCTACCTCTCTTGAGCGTGAAGTTCACTGTCGTGTCACTCACCACATGCGCCTTCTGGGTCGAGACGTTCTGTGCCGCAGAAACGACGCCTGCCGCTCCATAGGAGTTGGAGGAATTCACAGAACTGCTTCCCTTTCCTCCCTTGTTGTCCGGCTTCGGGTTGGGCTTCGGCGTTTCCGCCTTCTCCAAACCTGCTACAGCTGCTTCCAGGTTCACATATACCTTTGCGATTGTCTCCTTGTCCGCGGTTTCATCCCCGGCGACTGCCTTTGCTACCTGTAGCGCCGCCTCCAGGTTTGCCACACTGCGGTCCGTATAGCCGTTCAAGTCGATCGCTTCTGTCTCTTCGATGAGCTTCTGCAACTCTTCTCTGCTCGGGATCTTCCGCAGGGATGCCATTGCTTCCGCAAGCTTCTTCGCCATTGCATCCACTTCTTCCTGTCCGGCCTCCGGATTCCCAAGCATCGTCTCTGCATCTTCCAGCACTTCATTAAAGGTCTGGAACGCCTCATCCTGGATATAACTGTCCATATCCAGGCTATTCGCTTCATCCACCACGGTCTGGAGCGCCGACAGGTCTGCACGGTATTTCAGATTTTCAATCGCCTTCTGCAAGTTCTCATATGCCTTGTCCACTTCCGCCTTCAGCGGGTTCTCCTGCGCATAGACGTCCTTTGCCTCATTCAGCGCTTCCTCAAAGCCCTCCGTGCTGCTCGGCTTGAATGCATCCAGTTTCTCCGCCAACTGCTCTGCGATTTCAATCAACGGCAGCAGCACTTCCTTGTCGCCTTCCTCGAATTCCAACAGGTGCATCGCTTTTAGCAGCTCGTCCCAGGCCTTGTTGACCTCTTCCTGGGTTGCAGTCGGATCGTCGTAGACCTCCTGCGCGTTGGTCCGGGCATTCACAAAGAGTTCCCGTACTTCCGGCACCAGGCGGTCAATGTCCTCCTGTGTAACGTTGTTCGCCTCATCCAGGACAATCTTCAAGATGTCCTTGTCCACCTTCGTAAAGGTAAAGCGCAGGCTCGCGCTCTCATTCGGCATCGTGTAGGTGTACGTAAAGCCGTTTGGTTCAAACGGGATGTCCTCCCCGTTGAGCTGTGCACTGGCGAATGCGCCGTCGGTCGGGGTGAAGGTAAAGGTCAGATCTTCACACGGCATCACTTTCGCGCCGTAGATTGCATCCGTGGAGATCACCACATCTGCATTTCCTTCCACTTCCACCGCTGCATTGCTGCTCCACTGTACGGTCAACAACTGCGGCTCCTTCGGTTCACCCTTCTCTACATGTACAGTCATATCCTGGAGGTCGCACGAAATCTCTTCTCCATTCCAGCATCCCATCGTCACATCTTGGATTGACAAGGTATAATCTCCCTCTGCCAAATCGCTGTCCGTCGTAAACTTCGCTGTGAACAGGCTGTCCAAATCGGGCGGCAATCCTTCGCCGGTCTCTCCCAAATACAAGAACTTTACCATATGTTCATCGTTCTTGATGTTGTACGCAAAGTATCCCGATACGTTTTCATTTAACGTGACCCTCTCACAGTTCATCCCTTCCGGATAGATCAGGCTCATCTGGAACGAACCTATGGGCTCCTTCAGTTCCTCCAGTCCGCTTATGGTATTCTTCACCATAAAGCAGCTGTTTGTCTCCACCGTCTCCGGTCCATCCAGTCCCAGCTGCACGGGGGATTCCGGCACTTCCTCATAGCTCAGGAACTTTGCATCTGCCCAGTTGCCATGGTCGCCATTGATGGACCCGTTGCTATCCAGTTCCAGTCGCAGCGTTCGCACTCCGGTCAAGTCCACACTGACAAACTCAGCAGGCACCAGATAGGACATCTCTGGACTGACATAACGGGGCTCCTCCTCATTGTCACAGTACACTTTGAAGATCATAGAATTGCTATATTCCTTGAGGTGACTTGCACCAACCCAGCTTTCAAAGCGGCTGTAGCCCTTTCCCGCAATATCATACGTCAGCATACAATACGCATGCATGCCTATGCCCTTCTTTTTGCCATCGACCTCAGGCAGATCCAACGCTTCCCCATCCGGGCCGGTTACGACCATGTCTAGACCTTCCACACCGCTGTCCTTGACTGCATGTCCGTAGGTCCCCTGGTTGTCTAAAGCGGTCCATTCTAGGTCACTTAGATAGACGTTTTTTGTTGTACAGAATGAGATCCGATAGACAAACGTACCACCGTCCGGGCGGTGAACTGTAATTTTGGTCACCCCTGGGACCCGCATTGCCGGGGAAATCACATAAGTAACCGCTTCATGATCGTTTTGCACGGTCACCTCAGGAACTTCATCCCCGACTTCAATGGGATAGTAATAATCAAACTGTCCTGGAGCAAATTCCTGCACAGGTTTTCCATCGATCGAAATGCCCGTAATGGTACTGATCGGGTCGATCTCTTTCATCGTTAAGAACTTTGCATCCGCCCAGTCTGCATGATCGCCTGTATCCGGGCCATTGGTATCGGCCTCCAAGCGAAGAATCTTCGTATTGGCCACCGGTATTGAAATTTTCTGCGCTTCTCGCGCACCTGTCCCGGAAGGCTGACTCTCATAGATCAACACATCGTCGGAATACACGCGGAAAATCACATCGCCCATATCGGACTTAAGCGCATCAACCCCTACATATGCCTCAAACACCTCGTAGCCCTTTCCCTCGATGTTATAATAAACCTCGGAGGTCGCGTGGGTACCAAGTCCTTTTTCAAAAGTCGTACGTACCCCGTCAACGATCAGCTCCAATTTGGGATTCTCATGGGACCGGTCTTTCTGAATCGGTCCATACGCACTATAGGAGTTGGCCTCAAATTCTAAGTCGCTCAAGTAGACGGTGGCGTCCAACTCCAATGCCTTTTTCACCAACCCCTCCAGAGCCGACTGCATCTCCTCAGCCGCTGCATCCAGCTGGTCTTGGGAAACATCTTCTACGCTGGCCAACAGATCTCTCGCTTTCTGCATGGCTTCTGCCAACGGCGCCCAGCTCTCCGGGGTATAATGGGCCTCGGGTAAACATTTTGCCTGGTTCATCTGCTCTAGCAGTACATTGACGGAACGCAACCCCTCCTTAGCGGCATCCAAAGCTTGAATCGCCTCTTGTACCTGCTGACTGGTCAGTTCATCCCCCAATTCCAATAGGGCGTTGGCTGCAGCGACTGCCTCTTCGAGACGTTGCCATGTTGCAACCGTGTAATCGCTCTCCTGGAGAGAATCCAACCCGGACAGGTGATTTTTCAGGCGTTCCATATTGCCGTTATAAACAGGTAGTCCTTGGTCCTCTGTTGTCGCCGGACGGAAACGGACGGCGAAGCCGGTACCATATGCCATAGGATAATACATCGTCTCACGGTTGTCCACCAAGTAACGGTTACAGAGCAAGGCGCTGCTGTCCTTATTGGAAGAAGTTCCGGTCAGGCCGATCGCATCTGCATAGACTTCCGCCACATAGGTTTGCCCTTCTGTCAGGAAAGAAAGTGGCAGTTGCATCTCACGCTCGATTGCAGAAACGCTTCCCACATACCATTCGTCCTTATCCCGCGTCTTTCTCGCGTAGGTGGCATACTCCGACATAGAGGCTTCCAGCACGCGCAGTTCATCCCAATTGCTGGGCAAATTTTTCCAGAACTGCCGCTCCTGCTCCGGAATCTGTGGAATCGTCGTCGGATTTCCATACCAATACAGGGAATGCATACCGGTGCGGAACAAAAGGGAGGAGGCTAAGGCATATCCCTTGGTTGCCTTTCCTGGATAACAGAAGGTATGATCCGTCGGGCCTTGTATGGCGCGGGTAAACAGGGTAGAAATATCCTCTGCAATCTGGCCGCCCTTAATCCCCTCGTCGCCCAAGATGCCTTCGGTTGTAAGTAAATTCGGATAGGTACGTTCGATGCCGCTGGTTACATACTCGTCATGGATGGTTAGAACCAAATGGTGGCGGGCCGCCGCCTCGATCATCTCTTCGTTCCTCGCTTCATACTCCTGGTTTCCCTCCATCATAAAGCCGGGTTTTACCCCTGCAGCGCCCCAATCTTCAAAGCGTGCAAACAGTTCGTCCACCGTATACCGTCCATACTTGTCAAACATATGGCGGTTGTTGACGTATAGAATCATCCCTACCCCTTGGGAGTTTGCATATTCGCAGATCTCGCGCATATCCAAATGAGGCTGAAAGAGGCCGCCTTCCGGCCAGCCGGGAACCGGTTCGCCGGTAATCAATCCATACGGCGGGAAGCCCTCGCCAGCGTCAAATACGCCGTCCGCAGGGATAAACTCCTTCATAATGCGTTTGACCTGCGCCAGTTCTTCAGAATCCCCTGGTTCGGGTTCCAACTTGGATGGGTCCAAGCGAGGGTCACATCGATCGTCCAACTCTGGCCCATACCAGCCATAATCCAAAAGGACATACTCAAAATTTTCTGCTTTCGCGGTATCAATCCAATTTTTGAGGGTTTCTGTGGTCTCGCTACCCGCTCCCAACATCAGATTGCGTCCGGGCTTGACCCACTCGGAGAACTTGTACATCTCTTCATCTGCGGCTTCATTCAAATTTAGAATAATATCCTCATTTTCCGGCAACCGAGCCAGTTCTTCCGCTACTACCAGGGTACGCCAAGGGCTGCTCTTCTCTGTGTTGGCAGCGACATGGACCACATCGCCGTCGTACTTTGCCTGTAATGTGCGGTCTGCACACTTTGTCATATACAGGACAGCATAATCGTCCAGGTTTGCCTCACAAATAGAGACCACCGCCCCGTCTGCATACTCTACAGTCATTGGACGGCAGTAATGCCGGCCTTCAAACTCTTCTACTGGAATGGTCTGGGGCACGATTTGGTTGATGTCCTCGTGAATCTGCGCAACCGCACCTTCTGGAAAAGCAAATTGCGTATATTCGTCCGTGATCTGGTAATCCATGTCCATCTCCGGTAAAAGGTATCGGAATGCAACACCTGTGTCATACGCACGCATCTCGATGGTGATGGTTTTTCCCTCTGTATTGGACAGGGTGACGGCCGTCTCCTGGAACCGGTCTTCAATCACCGCTTTATCCCCCACAAGTGTATTCCAGCTTTGGTCCCCCTGAGAGGTCTCTGTCGAAACCAATGTCAGGTTGTTCTGAAAAGAACCCGCTGTGGTCTCTAGTCCCAACGTTCCATCCTGCAACAAAGCTGTTCCGTTCAAAACAACATTATAATAGGGGACCCCTTCATCCAGCCAAAAATTAATCTGTAGGTCTTTTTCTGGCGCGGTGGTCCTTTGGACATCCGATGGGGATACCGGGTCATTCTGTGCGGCGTCGGCTATTGGAACGATTCCAACGTTTGTCGTCGCCAATGCCAGGGATAAGAACAATGCTGTCAGTTTCCTTTTCATACTTCTCCTCCTATTTTATCCACATCTGTGATACGTGCGACACGTATCTTTCCTCCGATTTTTTTGCACCCCCTCTTCAATACTGTTGTTTTTGAATACTTCCCTCCTTTTCTCCCATTCTTTTCTTTTACATGATAGCATATCACCTAATTTAATAATCGCTCTATGAGCAAATTTTAAACAATTATTATAAACCATTTTCTCAATGAAATGTCAAAAACACTTGAAAAAAAGCCTTTGAAAATTCTTTCACTGAATGACTGCCCCGTTTCCGTTCATCTATGTTCTGCCCGATAATATGGACAATTTTCTATTAAAGTTTCCACAGACAAAGTCTGATTGTTCGAAACAATTATATAATTTAAAATAATTATATACCTGATTTGAACGATAATTTTTTAGATTGTTTATGATTTCTATTTTATAGTTCTAAAAATTCTTTGATATTTAACCGGTAAATATATTTTTTCAAAGCATAAATATTTCCTATAAAAAATTATATTTTGTAGAAAATCGTGTATATTGTAAAAAAGAAGGCCCGTTCTCCTCCATCATGGAGGAGAACGGGCAAATCCGCTACAAAAGACACACTGGAGATTGCAATATGAACGCTTCAAATCAAAAAAGTATCAACCAGGAGAAAAGTCAGGCCATCAATCGTGCCTTGATTATTGACCTCCTCCGGCAACAGGGGGTCTGTTCCCGCGCGACACTGGCGCACCTCTCTGGTCTTAAGCAGGCCACGATCACCAATATCATTGCAGAATGCATTGCAAGTGGGCTTGTGGTGGAAACAGGGTTGATGAGCGGCAGCAAAGGCCGGCGTTCCATAGGAATTACGCTCAATGAAGAGCACTGCCATGTCATCGGAATCCGTATGACACGCAGCGCGTTTTATCTTTGTCTGGCCGGTCTTTCTGGAAAACCCCACCGCATACAGGAATACCCGATTGCACCGGGGGAGCCTGTGCAAATAACCCTACCGCGTATTCGCCGCGCTGTGGAGGAAACGCTTGCTGAGGCAGATTCCAAAATTGCCGCCGCATGTATGGCTATGCCCGGCCCTTACCATGAGGATCGCGATTGTCTGTTCTTTGTCACAGAGTTGGCTGGTTGGCAGAACTATCCCATTCGGGCAACTCTGACGGAAGGATTGGAACTTCCCTTCCTGATTGTAAACGATGCCAACGCCAGTGCATTTGCACAACTTTGGTACCATGGTCAAGAGCCGGCCACACAGAATATGCTGTATGTGCTCGCCGGGCAGGGGGTAGGATGCGGTATTATCTCCGAAGGCCATTTGGTGGTAGGACAGCGTGGGCTTGCTGGGGAATTCGGCCACAATTCGATTGATTTTAATGGTCTGCCCTGCGAGTGTGGAAACCGCGGCTGTTTGGAGAAATACTGTTCTACGTTGGCGTTGCGCAACCGCATCCGAAATCGTCTGGCAGTTGGGGAGACCTCCAAGTTGCGTGCCGATGCTCTAACGACAGAGGCTTTGGCACATGCGGTTGCTCAAGAAGACCCGATCGCCTGTGAGGAGTACGATCGTGTGTGTGATTTCCTCTCCATCGGCATCACAAATCTCATCAACCAATTCAACCCTGGCCTGATCGTTATTGGCGATGAACTCGCAGAGATTGCACCGGATCGAATGCTCAAGACCGTTCGAGCGCGCGTCGGCGAAAGTGTCAATGCGCTGACTTCCGGTGAAGTAACCATTGAAGTCAATCGCCTTCCGGGAAGTCCCGTTCTGCTAGGAGCAGCGGCTTTCGCGGCTGAATCCGTTCTCTCCGATCCAGGAAAATTGATCCAAGAGGCCTCTGCACAACAGCCTCTTTCCTCTATGCCGTTGGAGTGTATCGCTCCGTAATCTCCATTTGGACGGTTCTCCCTGTGACTGATCCGGTGTTTTATATTCCAATCAGACAAAATAAATTCGCTTATGGCCTACCAGTCCAGCCGGTATCGGTGCTTTTCCGAATCATAAGAAAAGCCAACGGAGAGCAAGGTCTGGCAGGAGGCTCTATTCTTTGCGTCGAGTTGCACAATCACCCGGCGGGTATCGGTTTCTTGGACAATCTGTTGAGGCAACTCACAGACGGCAGCCTTTCCCAAGCCTTGGCCTACATATGCCGTTTCCCCGATGAGATCATCGACGCTGTTATGTTCCAGCTGTTTCCACCGTCCCATGCCAGATTTCGCCGCTTTTCTCATAGGGATCATATTGACAAAAGCCGATTGCAGTCCCTTCGCATGAGATCATCCAATGGCGAATCCAATTGTAAGTTCCCTGACGTTTTCTGATCTCATCGGTCCAGGCAGCCGGATGTTCAAACCACCGCGCAACATGTGCCCGGCCAAGCCACTGAGCTTCCGGGAGAAGATGAGTGTCCGTGCGTTGTCGAGGCTGTATGGTTGCTGTGTGGATTGGAATGCACTCTTGTTTATCCCTTCAAGAGGGTGTCCCCAAACTACGAATCTTTGGATTCATAGGAAAGGGGCATCCTCTTTCTGTTTGGAAAAACATCTGCGTTTCTAAAAAACGAGGAGATCCTTCCGTCCTTTCACGACTTTTGGGACACCTTCTTTTTCATTAGACCGATGTTCGCTATTCACGCTTTTGCAGCATTCTCTCTCAAAACACTCGGGTTCTTTACAGATCAATCTGTTTTGTCGCGATCCGCATCCGAAACGTGCGATCGTGTTCCACAAACAACAGCGTGGGTTTGCTGGTAAGGAGTAAATCCTCGATCTGTACACGTGAAAGTACATCAATAAAGTTCAGCGGCTCATCCCAAATATACAGATGCGCCGGTTTACAAAGACTTTTCGCCAACAACACCTTCTTCTTTTGGCCTTCACTGTACGCCTCTATGTTTCTGGAAAATTGTCCCCTGGAAAAGCCCAGCTTTCGCAGAATGGTTTTCAGGAGGGATTCTTCCAACCCCTCCTTTTCGGCAAGCGAGCGCAAAGAGCCACATAGCCCCGAAGTCTCCTGCGGGACACAGGAAACCACCAGATTTCCACCTATCCGGAGGTTCCCCCGAAGGCAATGGGCTTCCCAAGAAGCAAATTTAACAGGGTGGATTTACCACAGCCATTTTTTCCGCACACGGCTACACGGTCTCCCTGTTGAATCGAAAAGCGTACGTCTGAAAAGACCTCCTTTTCTCCATAAAAGGCTGAGAGGTGTTCTGCTTCCACCAATACGCGCTTGGGATAATGGAGCGGCGATAACCGAAGAGGTTCCGCCTGCTCCAAATTTTTCAGCAACTTAGCTTTCTCCTCTACCGCGGCCTCCCGTCGAGCCTCAATGGTTTTGGAGCGTTTCATCATTTTGGCCGCCTTATGCCCCACGAATCCGCGGTCTGGACGCAAGCCGGAATTGCGTGTGTCATACTTGCTTTTTTCGGTTTTATCGCTCCAATCCGCCGCCCGGTGGGCCGCCCGGTCCAGCCGGTCAACCTCCTTGCGAAGTTTTTCCTGCTCTGACCGCTCAAATTGATCTTGCCGGTTCCGATTTTCCTGCCAGGATTGAAAATTTCCCGCCTGTACTTCGATGTCCGCACGATTGATCGAAAGGATATGGTCCACACAGCCGTCAAGCAATACACGGTCGTGAGAAACCAGGATAAACCCTTTCTTTCCGCTTAGATACCGGCACACAGCGTCACGCGCTTCCTCATCCAAGTGGTTTGTGGGTTCATCGATCAAAAGGAACCGGTTCTCATGTAGGAACAGGGTTGCCAACAACACTTTGGTCTGCTCGCCATTGCTTAAAGTGTTGAACGAACAATCCAACACGTCGCAATCCACCCGAAGAAGGGACAATTCCCGTTCAATTTGCCATCGGTCGCACTCTGGGGCGATGGATTGCACCACCATAGCCGTACTCTTCTCTAAATTAGAAACCGAAAAAGGAAAGTATACCATTGGGACTGGACAGGAAATCACCCCTTGATGGGGATACTCCCCAATAACAGGCGTAAAAGGGTGGTCTTTCCCCGGCCGTTCCGGCCAATCAAACCGGTCTTCCAATTGGTGTCCAATTGAAACGACGCTTGATCAAAGACCCACTCCGGGTTTCCCTCATATCCAAACGTTAAATTTTTGACCTGTATCAAAGCCATTGTCATCGCCTCCACAACAAAAATAGGGCCGCAAGAAAGCGATCCTTTCCCGCAGCCCTTTTATCCATTGTTTCAGAGACGCACAACGGCAATCCCGCAGGCGTATACAATGAACCCAGTAGTCTGTCCCTGTTTTCCTTTCGGCAAACAGGGCTATCCACACCGGTTAAGTGTATTCAGGAGCGTGTCACTTTCTTGCAGGGTACAACGAACAAAAGGAACCCATGGTTCCTCGTTTCCATACCCGATTGTTCCAATCTTAGCAAGAAAAAGTGCGCACGCTTTCAACTCCCATCGTCTTATTTGCTGTCACTATAGCATACGATCTGTTATTCTGTCAAGCCAAACAAAGGGCTTCCGCACCGGTTTTCACCGGAGCGGAAGCCCTTTCATTATGCAAGAAGGGATGACCTTCTGCAAAAAAGTCTTTGAATGATGCGATTATCCGGCAATGGTCACCGTACAATGTTTCACTGGCGCACCACCCGGGAGTGTGGTATACACGCCCGTGCTCTGGCCCGGCGTACCGATTGCATACACGCGATAGTAGTAATCGCTTCCAACTTTTGCTACAAACTGCGTCTTGAGTACATTGCCGTTGCCGACTGTAAAGCTCGGCATCTGGCTGTTGCCGTTGACGACAGTCATCTTGAAGCAATAGGCCTGGCCATGCTTCAACGCAAAGTTTACAGTTGTATCAGAAACCACATAGGCCTTCTGTGTAGAAACCGTCTGTGCTGCTGAGACCACACCGGATGCGCCATAAATATTGGAAGTATTGGCCGATGTAGAGCCCTTGCTGCTGTTGGGCTTCGATGAATCAGCCTTTACAAGGCCGTCGATTGCATCCTTGCCATTGTAATAGGCAGTCGCCAACTCTTCATCGGTTGCATCCGGATTTGCCGCTGCTGCCTTGGCCACATTCAGCGCCGCCTTGAAATTCGCCACGCTGCGGGAAGTATAGCCGCTCAAATCCATCGCTTCCATTTCGGCGATGAGCTTATTCAGCTCGTCTCTGCTCGGGATCTTGCGCAGATCCGCCATGGCTTTGACAAGATCGTTCGCCATCTGATTTACGGCTTCCTGTGTCGCCTTCTTTTCGTTCAGCATGTCGATTGCCAGACCGCGAATTTTTACAAAGGCATCCTTTTCTGGACCATCCAGGAACGTATCCAAGTCCAGGCTGTTGGCCTGATCTACAGCTGTTTGCAGGACAGAGAAGTCTGCTCCGCGAACCAGTTTATCAAAGGCTTCCTTCAGATCTTCACAGGCTTTCTCAATATCTCCGGCCAAAGCCTCTTCATCTGCCGCCACTTTTTCTGCTGCCTCATAGGCCGGCAGATACTCTGCCCAACTGTCCGCTGTAAAGTCTTCCTCGTGCAGCTCACGGGCAATTTCCAGCAACAGATCGAGTTCGGTCTTGTCGCCCGGGGCAAAGCGCAACATATGGATCATATCCATCAGGTCGCTCCAGGCCTTGTCGATTTCTGCCTGCGTTGCCGTCGGATTCCCTGCAACCTCGTTTGCCTTTTCCAATGCTGCGTCGTAGCGTTCCTTGACCTTCTGGATCAAGTCGGCATATTCCTCGCCGTTCTGCAGTTCTTCTGCAATCGCAATGGTCTGGCGCAGAGTCAGTTTGTTAACCACTGTGAATACGAAGCTCAGCTCCACATCCTTGTTCGGCATTTCATAATTGTAGAGATAACCAGACGGATCGTCGAATTCCTCCGGCTCTCCATTGATGGTTACACCTGCAATCTCTCTGCCGTCCACGGCCGGCACAAAGCCCAGTTCCAGCTCGGTGCCAGAGAGGACATCCTCCTCATATTTGCCCAGCAGGTCTGCAATCTTATCGCTCTCACCGTTCACCGTCAGGTTGACTTTGCTGCCATCATATAGGATCGACAGGCTGTGTTCGGCGGGAACGTCCGCTTCAAACTCTGCATCCGCAGTGACGTCTTGGTTCACGACCATGGTATAGGTATTTTCTGCTGTGAGTTCCACTTCTTCGCCATTAATCAGCGCGCGGCTCTACATGATACCCTTCGTCCGGGGTAAAGGTAAAGGTGACTGTTGTTCCGACGGCTACGGTTTGGCCCGCAACGATTTCGCCACTGTCTGTAGCCGCCGAAATCTTACCGTTAACGGGCTCTGTAAAATTTACGTTTACCTTTTCTTCTGCGCTATTCCTTCCAAATATCTGAAGCTCCGTGATGACCGCGTTGGTGCTCCAAGTGCTGTAAGAGCTGTTCACATAGATGCGTACGCCCGTGATTCCTTCCTGCACGGCGTCAAATACGATCTCCTTCTGCTCCTGCTCGCGGTCTGCTGCATTCGACTTCCAGGTGATGTCGCCCGAATTGGCGACCTTTTCCCAGGCGTCTCCATCCTTTGTTACAAGTACGTCAAAGTTCTTCGGTCCCTGATCCTTTGCAAAATAGCTCCACAGGATGAGGCTCTCCACGTCCTTTGGCGTATCCCAAGTGATCTGCACATAACGGTCATCTTCTGGAATCTGGTCGAGCTTCTTCATTCCGAATACGCCCTTGCCGCCTGCACCCTCTGCCTGGTCGTCAAAAATGCCGTCATTGACAAAGGAAGCCTGCTTTCCGCTTGCCAGAGCTGTACTCGGAGCAAACGCCGTTCCGTCCGGAGCGATGTTATGCACATCTTCCTCTGCAACATTGACCACTGCGGTCACCTGAATCTCAGCGGTGTTCGCAATGCATTCCGGCAGAGTCAAAGTACCTGCTGATGACCTGCTTGCCAGCAGCGTTCGGGTCATAATTTTCTAGGTTCCAAGTAACAGGAACCGTTGCACGCATGCCGCCCTTCAGAGTCAACGTAATCGTCTCCGGCAAGTTCAACACGCCGGACTCTGTGCCGTACTCTACATCCTGATCCGCCGGATTTTCTGCGGACTCGATTTCCAACGGCGTGCCGGTTTCCTCGGTTGCAAGAAACTCTGCGGAAATCTCCACATCGCTTGTGATATTCTCCAGGGTATATTTGTTGTCCACAGGGACAACGATCTCATTGTTGACAACTGCCTTGTAGGTCTTATAACCGTCGTTCGGAGTAAATGTGATTTCGAGCGGCAGGCCGTCTAAAACGGAACCTTCCGGATCGGTTATAATCGTGCCATTCGCTGTTTCTGCGATATGGATCTCATACTCCTTGACATCGTCCAGCTTGGTCAGCGTTGCATCCGCCCAGTCGCCGTGGTCGGAGCCGTTGCCATCGCCTGCATCTGTCACACGAAGAGTCAGTACGCGGCAATCCGTGATAGTCAGGTTGATTTCTTCGCTGGAATCCTTCTTCAATACGTCGGACTTGTAGATGCTCTGTCCATCCGCCAACACCTCAAACTGGATGCTGGAAGTGGCAACCTGCATCTCCTGGTCCACGCCAATGATGGAATGGAACTTGTAGGAACCGCCGCCCAGATAGATCTGGATGTCGGAATTTGCATGGGTACCGATACCGGATGTATAGGTCTTACCACCCAGCCGCAGCGCATTGCCATCGATGGACTTGTTGCGCCCCGGCGCGGTGCCCCAGCCAACCGTTGCACTCAGCCACGGATAATCGCCCAGCTTGGTAACGGTATTGACCGGCGCCTTGGAAACCTTCACCGGTTCCGTCGCCAATTTCGTTGTATTCTCTTCATCGCCATCATAGGTATAGGTCGCTGTTGCAGACAAGATATAATCGTCTGCCGGCTTTGCAATGGAACAAGATGCGTCCTCTGGCATGGTAACCTGGAAGGTCACTTCTTTTTTCTCGCCCAATGCCAGTTCTGCGATCTCTTCCCCTCCGGTGACCTGGAAGCTTTCCGGAGCATCGAGGGATACGACCACGTTTTTCATGGTCTCACGGCCGACATTTTCCACTTCTACGGTGAACTCTGCGGTCTCGCCTGCATTGTAAACGCCGTATTCGGAACTGAGGCTTACGACTCCCATCTTGTCGATGCTGCCCGGCTCTGCGGCCTTCACACGATAGAGCTTCACGCCGTGGGTCGGGATTTCGCCGGAATTCAGGATTTCTCCACAAACATCCTCGCTGTTCTCCTCCCAGAGATCTTCGACCATATAGAGCGAAGTGGAGGCCAAGGTGATACGCTCGTCTTCATCGGACAGATTCGCCAAATCTACACTTGCGGTCGCGTTATTTGCGCCGCTCTTGTTGAAGAAGCAAACTGCCGCTTCGCCATTTTCAAGCGGTTTGACAAGGATGTCAATGCCGTTTGCGGTAGAAATGCGCTTTGCCTGCAGAAGGAGCGGGTCCTGGTTCAGTGCAATGACCTTATCGTTGGTAATAACATCATACGCACCATTATGTACCTCGTGATCCACACCGTCCGGGCTAGTCTCCGACACGAAGTCGCGAATATCGCAGCCCACAATCAGCGGAGAGTTCATCATTGCCCACAGGGAGAAATGTGCCTTATTCTCCGTATTGCTCAGTCCGCCGTTGCCGACCTCGAGCATATCCGGGTCATTGTAGGTGCCCGGCTTCTGATAGGACCAAAGGGTGACTGCCTGCTCATAGTTCGACATAACCGAACTCCAGCTTGCGGAAATGTCATGAGAGGTTCTCCAGGAGTTTGCAAAATCTCCCGCCCAGGTCCAGGGCTGTGTTCTGCCGTGTTCACAAACGGAGAAGAAGATCGGTTTTTCTTCCGTCTGGTTCTCCTCTGCGACCTTCGCCGTTGCTTCTTTTAAAGCGTTGCCCATCTTGGAATAACGGCGGATCGAGTCCGCCTTCTGGCCGTCGATGGGGTTGAAGATCTTAATGGTGTTCTCGCCAGCGTCCAGGTCAATATAAACCTGCTGACGGCCGGTATTGCTCCAGCCGCTGGTGCGCGCAATCAGCGTTTCATAGGTGCGTTCCCCATTCACTTCGATCTGCGCATATTTGGACAATTCAGACGCTGTCTTCTTGAAGCCGATGGTCAAGACGTACTCACCGGGCTCGTCGACGGTCTTTTTAAAGGTAATGGAACCGCCGTTCGCGCTCAGGCCCGTCACATAGCCGGTTCCATAGCAGCCGCCACCCTTGACAACAGATGCATTTCCCTCCAGAATCGCATCCTCTGCCTGAAGCTGTTCGCCCTCTGGCGTGCCGGCTTTGGCCACTGTAATGTAGTCCACATCCGGGGCCTTTGTATAGCTGGTATAGCCAATATCGGGGCCCATATCGACCACATGGCAGTAGTCGTATTTCAGATATTCGACGCCCCACTCTGCAAAAGTCTGGGCATCAAGTTCTTCGTTACCCGCAGCGCCGGGCAAATCCTCACAGGTCAGCTCGCCGCTGGAGCTGTACAAACCGACCTTCAACGGATTTTCAGGGTCCAATGCATTAATCTGCTTGATGAAATCCGGTCCGCTGGGGAAGCCCGTCAAATCGAACTGCATCCGACCGTTTTCATCGCGCATATTGGACTGCCAGCAGTCGTCCAAGTTAAAATAGACATAGCCATGATCGTTCAGATTGGTGTTTACCAAGGCTTTGGCAGCATCCATCGCCTTCTCTTCATTGATCTTCTCACGGAAGAAGTTCCAAGTGGACCAACCCATCTGCGGTGGCAGCTTCCCTGCTGCAGCCGCTTCCTGTTCCTCCAGGATTTCCTCCTTCTCTTTGGCGCTTTCCGCTGTCTCTCCGGAAGTCTTTGCCTGTGCGGCAGAAGGCGCCGTAAGTACCTTCTGCAAAACGCTTGTCGCCGCAGAGGGCAGAGTCGTCAGTTGGAACGCCTGCTGAGGCTGCTCGGTGTAGTCAGCTGCTGCGAATGCAGTTGACGACGCCGGAGCCATCAGCGCTGCACAGAGCAGAAGACTTACCAGTGCTTTTACTCTCTTCACGTTTCTCTCTCCTTCTTAAGAAATTACAGGTTATCAAATCCCTGCAAACTTTATGTAAAAGCGGCTGCTGGACCGCCTCCACATCTTAACAAAAGCCCTAGTTTGACACACTAATTTGATAAATTATATAAAAATCCTTCTCACCAATTTTCATTTTTATACTAATATTTACATCAAGCATCTTTAATGCTTCAAAGAAATTAAGATAAAAATACATATTTTCGCAACAATTATCCATATTTTGATTGAATTTTATAAAATTGCGCTTAAACAAAGGCTATTCGTGAAAGGAAGCCATATTTTATTTTGATCCATTTCGTGTCTTCTCGTTCTATTGTTTACCAATATTTTCACTTTTGCGTTCGACACTTTACACATTTACATAAAAATGTTACACTTATAACAAAAGTTATCTTTTTTACGGAGGCGAATCATGAACAAAAAGACCGAACGCCTGAACCGTTTGATCGAGATCCTGAAGATCCGAAGCTTCGTATCCATCAAGGAGCTCGCCTCCCTACTCGGCGTGTCAGAAATGACGGTGCGGCGGGACCTGCGTATTTTAGAAGCCAATAAGGTGGCAGAAAATATTCACGGCACCACCGTATACAACCCGGCCCATGGAATCCATAAGACCGACGCAGGTTATAACCTTTTGTCGGAAGTGGGCAAGCAGGATAAGCAAAAGGGAGCGATCGGTAAACTGGCAGCTTCCTTGATTGAACCGGGCGACATCATCATTCTCGACACGGGAACCACCACGGAACAGATCGTACCGCATATTCCCAACAATATGGACATCACTGCATTGTGCTACAACATCAATATTCTGATGGAATTACACCGCAAGGTTGGGGTCAAAATGCTGTTTGCCGGAGGAAATTACCATTCCAATACCCAGATGTTCGAGAGCAAAGAGGGCATTGCTTTCATCTGTGGCATCCGGGCCAGGAAGGTTTTTGTCTCTGCTGCGGGCATCCACGAGCAGTTGGGGGTCACCTGTGTCAACAGCTATGAGGTTCCCACCAAGCAGGCAATCCTGAAATCATCGCTCGTTCGCGTGTTAGTCGCGGATTCCAGCAAGTTTGGCAAGGTCCGTCCCGCTTATTTTTGCGATTTAAAGGAGATTCATGCCATTGTCACCGACAGCGGTCTGTCTGAGGAATGGCGGCAGAATATCCGGGATCATGGAATCGAGCTGTACATCGCCGAGGAGGAGTAACCACTCAGACATTTGAGATTTCTAAGAAACGAAAAGCGGCCTTGCAATTGCAAGGCCGCTTTTTCTCAAGAAATGGTTAAAAATTGAGAATATCCGCATAAACAGAGGATTGGTAAACGAAGTGGAAAAAAGAAAAACAAATCATTTGCAACCAAGTTCCGACAAATGAAAGAGCCATATAGAATGGTTTATTCCAAGAAATGAATCTCTGTGAAAGGATGCCCTTGAAATAGAGTATCCTTTTCCACACTTGAAATACCATACGATCTCATTTCTGTTTGACTCATCCAGAACTTATTTGTTTATGGTTTGTCAAAGGATTGATATAGGAGCAGTATGGAGGAATGCCGTTTACAAATCATCGGCTGATCCGTAACGGGTCAAAAGTAGAAAAGAAATTATGGCCATGAAAGGGTGCGCTCTATTCTATAGAACTGCTGGCACATATGCGAAAATGATTCCCTTATATGGCGTTAGAAGCCAAGAATCCACCGTTTGTTAGGAGTATCATGTTATAATAACCTCACGCCGTAAGCGGAAATCAGAGATTTCCGACGGCTGAGAGAGCATTGAAACATCCGGATAAGGGGCCGTGGAAGCCTTGCGGGGAATTTTTTCAATTCGTTCTTTCGGATGTTATAGATAACCTCACGCCGTAAGCGGGAATCAGAGATTTCTGACGGTTGAGAGAGCATTGAAACATCCGGATAAGGGGCCGTGGAAGCCTTGCGGGGGATTTTTTCATTTCGTTCTTTTGGATGTTATAGATAACCTCACGCCGTAAGCGGAAATCAGGGATTTCCGACGGCTGAGAGAACATTGAAATATCCGGATAAGCGGCTGTGGAAGCCCTGCGGGGAATTTTTTCAATTCGTTCTTTTCGATGTTATAGATAACCTCACGCCGTAAGTGGAAATCAGAGATTTCCGATGGCTGAGAGAGCATTGAAACATCCGGATAAGGGGCTGTGGAAGCCTTGCGGGGAATTTTTTCAATTTATTCTTTTGGATGTTATAGATAACCTCACGCCGTAAGAGGAAATCAGAGATTTCCGACGGCTGAGAGGGCATTGAAACATCCGGATAAGGGGCCGTGGAAGCCTTGCGGGGACTTTCCAATTCGTTCTTTTGGATGTTCTAATATAACTAAAAATCATTTGAAAGTTGTGGAGGAACCGTAATGGACTACAAAGTAGACGATAAAGAACTCAATGCATCCATGTTTATTTCTTTTGTTCATCAAGTATGGCCGGGTGATTATGATATGGAACGGACAAAGAGCGCATTATCCAAAACACTCAATATAACAGCCTATGACCAGAAGAAGCTTGTTGGATGTTTGCGTATTCTTTCTGACGGCTATTATTTTGGAACCATTACAGAATTACTGGTTCTTCCACAATATCAAAAACAGGGTGTTGGAAGCAAACTTCTGCAACTGGCAAAGGACAATACCCCTACCATGTTATACTTTGGTTCGCAACCAGACGTAGAGAAATTTTATGAAAAGAATGGCTGCCAAAAGAGCCTACAATCTTACATGATAATAAAGGAAAGGTAGGCGCTTGTTTCCGGCTGTAAGAGCAGGCAAATCCCAGTTTTCAGTGACGAATAAATCTTTGATTGTTGAGATTTTTTAAACCGTCTCATTGCATAAAAGGATTGAACCCATTATCCTGAAAGTAGGAGGTGGCTGAAATGGCAAATGAAGAGAAAAAAGATTTTAACGCTATGTTACACAACCATTCGGATATGCCAAAGTTTCAAACGATTACAGACCAGAAAAGTATTGAAAAATATGGTGGAAACAAAATGTATTTTGCCCCACCTACAGACTATGACAAAATAATGAAAAAAATTCCTTATGGCAAAGTAATTACTGTTGGGAAAATACGGGAATACTTTGCAGAGTTAAGCGGTGCAGATTTTACAGAGCCTATTACAGCAGGAATTTTTGTTTCGATTGTAGCGTGGGCAAGCGATCAGCGTTCCGAAGATGAAACGCCTTATTGGAGAACATTGAAAGCAAACGGAGAGCTAAATGCCAAATATCCCGGCGGGATTGAAGCACAGAAAGAGAAGTTAGAAACAGAGGGACACACCATTATTCAAAAAGGCCGCAAGAATATACGGTATTATGTAAAAGATTATGAAAATTCTCTATTTGATTTGAAAGGCTGTTCTGATTTGTAAAGAACTGGATCAATTGGAAGCCGCTTCCCTTTCCAATAACGTACTTCGTATATTTTTCTCTTCTGCGGGAAAAATGGGGACAAGCGGAGTTTTCCGCAAAAGTTCAGGGCCCCGACGGGCCAAAGGAGAGAAAAATATGTTGGATAAAATCGCTTTGACGCTGCTGATTATCGGCGGCCTCAACTGGGGCCTTGTGGGCCTTTTCCAATTTGACCTCGTGGCCTGGATCGGTGGTGGACAGGCCGGGATTATCAGCCGTATTATCTATGTAGTGGTGGCGCTGTGCGCTCTGTGGTGTATCAGTATGCTGTTCCGCCGCGACGACCATCCCGTCCCCCACGCGAGCTAGACGGGCATCTATTTCCATCCGCCTTTAACGACTGATAGCGGGCAGCTGAATGGATACCGCTCATTTGCTGTTTAAAACGGAGTTCTCTGTACAAGTGTTTTTAAGGATCGCAATGCAGCCGTTGAATCCGGGAAACCCATCCAAATATCGTATATACTATAAAACAACCTGTTGTATCCCATAAAGCGGGATGCAACAGGTTGTTTTTCGATCCATTCCCCAGGAAAGATTTTTTCAACCATCACACTGGCCGGCGCTACTAGAACCAAAAGCAGAGAACGGAGAGATCCTCGACCTCCGTAGGTACCGTTCATCCTTTTGACAAACAAAGGGAGCTTTTTTATAATAAATAACAGAATATAGAAAAAGGCGCTGGATATCGGTATGTTTGCCTGCTGTTATCTGCTCATGTTTCTCCCGTTTTTGCGGTCATACGAATCCCAGCTCCTAAAAATTCCCATATGGAACAGAATGGCTCCGTTTGAGGCCAGAAAGGCGGTATCCATGGCAGAAATTGCACCCCTGCGCGCTTTGCGCTATACAAACAAGGCCGGCAGTCTGGAGGACCTGATCTGTCCTCCCTATGACGTACTCGCTCCCGGCGACCGGGAAGCATACCTCTCCCGCAGCCCGTATAACAGTATGCACCTAGAAGTCCCAGATACCTATCCGCATGCAGCAGAACTCTTGAGAGATTGGATGAAGCAGGGCATTCTCAAACAGGACTCCGCCCCTGCGATGTTTCTTTATGAGGAAGAATTTCAAGTGCGGGGGAAACGCTGCGGAATAAACTTCTCCTGTGCCGGATGAAGCTCTCGGACTTTTCTGAGAAAATCGTATTGCCCCACGAAAATACGCTTGATGAGGCAAAACTCGATCGATTCCGCCTGATGCAGGCGACCGGCTGCAATATCAGCCCTATTTATGGACTCTATGCGGACCCGGAACGGGAAACGCGCGAGCGTATAGAACGCCTTTCCTCGGATACCCCACGCAGTACCTGTACGGTGGACGGCGTTACACACCGCCTTTGGGTCATAAATGACCGCTTAGCCATCGGCGCCTTGTGCGAGGATTTCCGCAATCGGAAGATCTATATCGCCGACGGGCATCATCGCTATGAAACCGCACTGCGTTACCGGAACTGGTGTCGGGAACAGGGATTGCCCGAAGCAGAATACGTACTGATTGGGTTAGCTGACCTGAACCATTCCGGCCTGGCGGTCTTACCCATCCATCGCCTAGTTCACGGACTGAACTCCTTCGACGAGAAAGAACTGCTCAAGCGCTGTGCCACCGTTTTTCAGGTATATGAGATGGACACACCCCCGGAATACATCGAGACGAACATGGATGCCCTCCACCGGCAGGGCAAAAAGGCTTTTGCCTATTACTCCGGCGGAAAAACCTGGCATTTGCTGCTTTTAAAGGACGAAACCCTGATGGATCGCCTTTGTCCAAAGGAGAGCCCGGCCACTCGAAACCTGAATGTATCCCTTCTCCACAAGGTGATTTTAGAGGGAATGCTTGGCATCGACGCAGAGAAGCTTGCCAAGCAGACGCATTTAACCTATACGCACGATTTTTCCGAGGCATTGGCCTCTGCCCGGTCGGGCGCATGCCAGTGCGCGTTCTTTGTCAATCCTGCTCGCATCAAGGAAATCTGTGAAGTCGCGGACGCTGGCGAAAAAATGCCGCAGAAATCAACCTGGTTTTATCCCAAACTGTTTACAGGACTGGCCTTTCACCCTCTGGAAAGTACAACGCTTTTCTCTCAGGAACCTCTTTCTCATTACGAATCGTAATGTTTTCCACTGTTTCAACAATTTGTTGTTGAAAATTCAAATGTGTTCTTGCTCCGTACAAGGATGGCTGTCAAGATGCCATTGCCCGTTATCCAGCTGTATCCCCACACGATGGATCAATCGAAAGGCCTCGTCCATCAACAAACAACATAAAAAGAAAGGGATTCTTTACAAAATTCCTCTTGACTTCAAGTGTACTTGAAGCTGTACAATTTCGATTAGAAGTTCAGATTTTCACCTATAATAAAACAAATAGGAGGATTTTGTATGTCTTATACAGCTAGTAATAACCGATACGCAACCATGCCTTACCCCCGCAGTGGGAATAGCGGATTGAAGCTCCCCGCCCTCTCGTTGGGGCTTTGGCATAATTTTGGCTCCAATGGCGACTATGAGAACATGAAGGCCATGTGTTTCACAGCCTTTGACCATGGAATCACCCATTTTGATTTGGCCAACAATTATGGCCCTGAACCCGGCAGCGCAGAACGCAATTTCGGCCGGATTTTACGGGAAGAACTGTCCGCCTACCGGGACGAGCTGGTCATCAGCACCAAGGCTGGATATACAATGTGGGATGGCCCTTACGGGGACTGGGGCAGCCGGAAATACCTGCTGGCCAGTTTGGATCAGAGCCTTCAACGGATGGGATTGGACTATGTAGATATTTTTTATCACCATCGCATGGACCCCAATACCCCACTGGAAGAGAGCATGATGGCCCTCGACACAGCGGTCAAAAGCGGAAAGGCCTTGTATGCCGGGATCTCCAACTATGACCGGGAGCATACGCAACGGGCGATGGAGATTCTAAAGGACCTCAAATGCCCGTTTATCATCAATCAAAGCCGGTATTCCATCTTCGACCGGCATATTGAAACAGACGGTTTAAAGGCCTTTGCTGCACAAAATGGATGTGGGATTATTGCGTTCAGTCCCCTGGCGCAGGGGCTTCTGACGGACAAGTATTTAAAAGGAATCCCGGAGGACAGCCGCATCAAAACCGATGGGCGTTTCCTGCATGCAGAACAACTGACTTCAGAAAAGCTTGCGCAGATTACCGCACTGAACGAGTTGGCCAAAAGCCGTGGCCAAAGCCTGGCGCAGATGGCCTTGAGTTGGATTCTGCGCGACGGCGAGGTAACCAGCGTGTTGATCGGCGCATCAAAGCCGGAACAGATTCTCGAAAATCTCAAAATTATCGGCCATACAGCCTTTACCGAAGAAGAACTTCGGGCTATCGACGCAATCAGCCCGGCAAAGTAAAGATTGCTCGAACGGACCCTTTACAAACATGCGCCCTGAAACAGCGGCTTCCGACTGTTCCAGGGCGCATTTATTTGTTTTAAGGCGGCTTGGGTAGGCCGCTGTTGGGTGTAGATTTGTAGGTAAAATACAAAACTAGGAAAATAGGCGTGAAAACCCGTGATAACTGTTGATAAACCGAAAAATGGCTTTAGACCGGCGTTTTTGGGGCGTTAGAATTGGTGACATCTTGGAAAATGTCGTATTTTTTGTATTTTATATGCAAAGTTTTATAGCCTGTTTTGCGTCGATCCAGGCGAGTATATCACGCAGTATCGAATTTTAAACAATCTTTTTAAAATGTTTAAAATCGCTTAAAATCAGCAGGAATGAATTTAACACGAAGGCTCATAAACCGCATAAAACTGCGGCATGTGGGCCTTTTTTGTTTTTATAAAGTTGATTTAAATAATTAGAATAGTATGGCCTATATCTTACTTGGAGGCGCTCTTGTACTCTCCGTTTTAATGGGAAATAGGGGAAGTCCATATAAGGCTTAATGGGAAGTGCTTCCCATTAAGTATTCATGCGGGTTTGTCACGTATTGATTCTAATTATGAATAAAATTGTTGGCAGTTTTAAAAATGTATATTTTTTGAATAATATGTATAAATATTCTTTAGCGTTTTGCTTGTCTTAGTTTGTGAATAAAATTTACTTTGTTCTAATATTTAATAATATTTTATATATGTTTATTTTTGATAATAATATATATATTAGGAAATAAAAGGGTGTATATATTGCATAAATTGTCAAGGCTAAAAGTGTCCCTAAATTGAAAAAATTGTCGTTATTAATATATAGGATTTGGCCATATCCTTACTACATATTGAAAGGGTAAGGGTTATGAAAAAGGTAATGAGTACAGATCGTTTCCGGCGGATTATGCGCTTACGCATCCATGGAAATGTGGTCCGCATTGATTTTAGAGACGGGAAAAGCTGTATCGAGGATCAGCGCGGCAGACTGCAGCATACCAACCTGGACGGGAGTAATATCGTCATCCTCGCTAATCCCTCGATACAGCAGAAATCTTGTAAATAGCCTAATCTCAGCATCTGTGAATTTGTCGAAAATATCGCCCTCTGCCTCTGCTACTGTTGGGGTAGAGGGCATTTGTTTGTCTAAAATTGTACTCTCAACATCAGCGTGCAAGGCATCGATCAAAAAATCTTTTTCTGAGTCACTACCATTTGCAATAGCGCGATGCAATTCGGTCACGATGTCAAAAATCAACTTTTGTTGCCTAGAATTGCACTTGGCTATAGCATCAGACAGATTTTTTAATACAGGTGGAAGGGATTGGCGCACGGCCTCCATTGATTCCGTATCGTCCCATTTGAAAGGGGGATCTCGTTGGTCGCTCTCCCCTCTTAAATAAGCACCTGACACACCAAAATAATCTTCCAGCGCGGCCATTGCCTTTGAGTTTGGCTCTCGTTTTCCGTTTTCATACCCGATAATAGTGCTATATGCAATCCCAGTCTTTTCAGAAAGTTGTTTTTGTGTAATCCCTTTTTCTGCTCTCAATGTTTTTAGACGTAGAGCTACTGATGATAAACCATTGTCCATTTTTGTATCTCCTTTTTGAAAGATTATATCATTCAACTTGTTCAAATGCAAAACAAAACGCAACTTTACCGCTTGACTTATGCATACGAATAAGATATAATTGTTATACAGCTTAGTCGAACGAACAAGAAAAGGAGGATAAACATTGTTTGTAATCCCCAGAATTAATGAAATTGAAAAACGCCGTAAAGAACACGGATGGTCACAACATAAGCTCTCCTTACGTGCAGGATTAGCTGGTTGTGCAATTTGCCGCATTGAAAACGGCAAAACAAAGAGAATCAACCACCTGCGCGCCAGGGAAATTGCTAAAGCTCTGGATTGCCAGGTAGAAGATATATTTGTCAAATCGAAAGGAGTTTAATCATGGATGAAATGCAAGTATTTAAGAACAGCGAATTTGGAGAGCTCGGAGTACTGGAAATTGACGGTAAGCCCTATTTCCCGGCCACAGCGTGTGCAAAGTCCCTTGGATATAAACGCCCTGCTGATGCGATCACCGCCCATTGTAAGGGGTCGGTAAAATACCGAGTCCTTACAAATGGAGGAGAACAGGAGCTGAAGTTCATCCCGGAGGGCGATTTGTACCGATTGATTACCCATAGCAAACTCCCAGCCGCCAAGCGGTTTGAGATGTGGGTGTTTGACGAGGTGCTCCCGACAATCCGCAGGCAAGGCGCGTATGTGCCAAACCTAAATGAGGCCATCTCCAAGACGGCTACCGCTGTTGTAACGGAGGTTATGAGGCAGCTAATCCCGATCATAAAAGATGTCGTAAATCATGGGACCAGACAGAGCTACTGCGGACCGGACGCTACCGGACTGTGTGATCTGAGTAACCGCTGTAAGCTGGAGACCTTCCCGCCGGACGTTGTTGGACAGGTAGATGCAATGCTTGAAGAAATGCTCCAGCAACAAAGCCTCAATTTTAGTCTGATCGCGCGGTACTGCACGGTTAATGGATACGCCATATCGTCTCCGTCAGTAAAAACCTACTTTAAGCGCCGTTTCGGTCAGAATTAAGGAGGTCTATCATGGCAAGAACATTTGAGATCACTACAGAAGGAAACGCCGCCAAGATCGTTGTTGACGGCAACGAAATCAGCGACGTTATTGAGTGTAATCTCCGCAAAAACAACGAAGGAACCATACTGGAGATTAAGATTGCAATTACTGGAGATGTATCATACAACCATAAACCAATTAAAATCCCTTGTGCGCAGACCTATGGTACAACTTCAGAGGAGATCAGAAGAGCCATTTTAGACTGGAGAAAGGGATGCTTACATGAAAACGGGTAATCATGGACTTATCTCTCCTATATCAATATCTCTTTCGAGCAGTGCAAGCCGAAACGCCCGAAAGGGCGTCCACTAAGGGATGGCCTCCTAGTGCTGATGATGGCAGGCCGGAAGACAGGTGACAATATGATCAAATTATCCACGAGAGAGCTTGCAGAGCTTAAGGGATGCACGCAGCGCAATATCAAGCTCTTAGCGCAAAGTGGTAAACTTTGCGGAGAAATTGCTAAAAACGAAAAGAATAGACCCGCATATCAATTTGCGCTGGATGCCCTTGAGCCAGAACTGCAAATTAAATATTACCGGCAACACGGTATGGAGCTCCCAAAGGAGCTATGCAAACCAAAAAAGCCGCAGCCGGTTAAGGAGTCCAAACCACTAGACGCATACACCGCTGCCCAGCGAGAGGAGATCAGCCGCTGGATCAATATCCTCAAGGACTGGCAGAGTTATCGTGCCAATCGCAAGGACAAAGAGTCTGTGGACGCGGAGTACATAGCACAGTGCCGGGATAAATATCCGGACGTGCATATCTCCCGTGACATTCTATACAGCCGCCAGCGCGCGTATAAGGCCAACGACTACGATGGGCTTGTGGACAAGCGAGGTATTGGACGCAAGGATAAGTCCTCTTTCCCGGATGAGATTAAGGATCTATTTTTGTACCTATATTTGGACGAGAGGGCACTCCCGATCTCCAAATGCTATGAGGCAACAAAGCTGGCGATTGGTCAGCAGAGACCAGAGTTGTTAGGGCGTATGCCCAGTTACGACACCATGTATCGCTGGGCAAACGAGTACAGCAAGCCAGTAGCCTGTCTCGCTCGTGAGGGCGACAAAGCCTTTAATGATCGGTACGGTATCTTTGTCGACCGATTTTATGATCATATGGACAGCAATGATTACTGGATTGCCGATGGCCACACGATCGATGTCATCAGTAAGGCGGATGATGGTAGTGACCGGCACCACCGCATGACGCTGTCGGCGTTTTTGGATGCTCGCAGCGGCATCTATGTAGGTTGGGTTGTGACGGATCATCCAAGTAGTGATGCTACCATTTTTGCGCTGCGTAAGGCAATCCAGCGATATGGTATCCCTAATCATATCTATGTAGATAATGGCCGGGAGTATCTCAATATCGATATTGGAGGGACCGGGCACCGGCGAGCAAGCAAGGTCAAGATCGACTTGCCGACTCCGATCTTACAGCGGCTAGGGATCCAGATGACCAATGCGTTACCACGTAATGCGCAAGCAAAAATCATTGAAAGAGAATTTCGAAATTTTACATTTTTGAGCCGTCTATTTGACGGCTATTGCGGAAGCAACGTCGTCGCAAAGCCGGAAAAACTCAAACATAAACTCAAGGCGGGCAATATTCCCACGGACGGGGAGCTGACACAGGTCATCAATGAGATGATCGACGGATATTTTAATGCGCAACCTTACAATGGCAAGGTTGTAGCGGACCGCGGAAAGACCAAATTGCAGGTGTATATGGATCACCTGCCACAAACCGTACGCCGTGCCGCACCTGACGATCTATATCTGCTGATGATGCGTAGTACCCGCGCGCAGACGGTTGGCAAAAATGGTGTATATCTCACGGTATGTGGTGAGCGGCTCTATTATCATAGCGACGAGCTGCTCATCAATTGGACCGGGAAAAAGGTCTATCTGCGATACGACCCAGAGGATCTCCGGAGTGTCCGCGTATACGACGCGGACGAGAAGTACATCATGACGGTGCCTCTCATCAGCGAGCTAATGCTCGACTATGGGGCCTCCAAAGACGAGGTACGCACCGCAATGCAGCAAAAACGACGCTGGCGCAACCAGGCAAAACACCTCGCCGATATCCAGCGTGAGCAGGCTGTAGCACAGTATGGACCACTCAACGTCTTGGATATCTTTGTTCGGGCAGCTCACGTCAATAACGAAGGACTGCTGTTGCCATCCGATGACAATACAAACAATATTACAGAGATTACACCAGTGCCACAATCTGAGCGTACCCGTGTAGCAGCCGGGGACGGCGGCGTGGTAATCGACATAGAGCGGATGATCCGCAACAGACTCAAAAGAGAGGGGCAAACAAGATGAGCAAACAATACGATCCGGAGCTCCAGCAACGCCTGGAGGATTACATCAAGGAGGTTGGCAGCCAAAGTGAGGCCGCCCGAAGGATTGGAGTGAGCGTTGCGGTAGTAAGCACTTACCGCAACAGCAAATATGCAGGCGATGTAGCGGGGTTCGAGACCCGACTCCGCCAATTTTTGGCCACCAAGGAGGCGGCAGACGAGCTATCCAATAGTGTTGTGGAGTATGTACCGACATCTATAAGCGAGTCGGTCTATCATACAATCCGCATATGCCATCTAAAAGGCGGCCTCGCAAATGAGTGTGGGGACGCCGGAATTGGCAAAACCAAGGCGGCGTTGAAATATGTGTCGGATTACCCGAGTCAGGCAATCCTGATTACAGCTAATCCGTGTATCAGCAGTGTGACAGCCTTTTTTAAGGCGCTTTGCAGGCGCCTTAAAATATCAGCTGCTCGTAAGGACGATATGTGGATAGAGGTGGACGAGCATCTGCGAGGCGGACGCAAAGTCCTCATCGTGGATGAGGCTCAGCATCTCCCGATCAAGACTGTGGAGGCTATCCGAGCTCTCACAGACAGCAATCCGGAGCTGGGATGCTGCATGATCGGCAATCCTGAGACAATTAATGTCGGTACACGCCGCCCGGCGTTTGCCCAGATCCGCAACCGGACAAAGATTGTGCAGATCAGGCACACTGGGGAGATAACCAAAGCAGATATCGCCTTGCTCTTCCCGGCTTTGGCAAGTCAAGACAAAGAGCTTGAATTGCTATGGGCTGTCGCCCGTAGCGAGCAGGGAGTCCGCGGGGCTGTAAATCTCTATAGCAACGCGGAAGATAACGAGGATATATCGTATCAGGGGCTGATGTCAATGGCCAAATACATGAAAATCGTTGCCTATTGAGGAGGATGGTAATGCGTAAAATCATCTATTACATAGGACCGTGGGCCTTGGGATTACTGTGCGGCATCGCCGCAATGCAGCTGAGGGACGGAGAATATCTACTTGCTGCTACCTGGACATTGCCGGTTATTGGTTTGGGAGGGGTTTTGCTTGCAGGATTAAGCGAGAATGAGGACCCTCCTACCTCTACAATGGGCGGTTAAACCGCCCATATCCTTAATGCAGCCGCCCATAAGGGTGACGGTCACAAGCCCGCAAATGCAGAGTGGGGATAATAAGGAGGTGATGATATGCGATATCCCAAAAAACTTGAGCAACACGCTGATGCTATCTTATCATCCCGCCGCCGGGAGGCGATCAGAGAACAAGAAGAGGTCCAAAATTGGCTACGCACAACGCATCCGGCTATTCTGGGCTGTCAAAATAAGCTTTCTCGCTTGCTTGCGCGGTTGGGGATAGCCAAAATACGGAGATCATCATGCGACAAAGAGATTGAGGCACAAATTGACGCTACGCGCAAAGAACTGCACGATCTGATGACCGATGCACAGATGTCTGAGGATGATCTATTGCCAAAATACACGTGTCCTGAGTGCCAGGATCGTGGATACATAGACGGCAGACCATGCCCCTGTAGGCAGACGATCCTCAACCGGCTGGTGTATGAGCAGCTATGCGACGTCTCCCCAGCGCAGAGCTGCTCTTTTGACAATTTTGATCTGCACTATTATGTGGACCACCGTCAAGACATGGCCAAAACCCTTAAAAGCTGCGAGAGATACGCGAAGGATTTTAGCAAAAACAGCAAAAATCTACTGTTTTATGGGGATCCGGGTCTTGGCAAGACCCACTTGTCATTGGCAATCGCCGGAGAGGTAGCACGCTCCGGCCATCTTGTAATGTATGCGTCCGCGCCTCATTTGATGGCGCAGTTAGAGGACGCAAAATTTAGGCAATCTGAGGCTGGGATGGAGTACCGGGAAATTATCTATGGCTGTGATCTATTGGTGATCGACGATCTCGGAGCAGAGTTGGTCACACGATACACACAATCAGAGGTGTATGACCTGATTAACACCCGCCTCAATATTGGTATCCCGACCATCATCAATACCAATCTGACAATGAACGGGATTTATAAGCTGTATACCAACCGTGTGGCCTCGCGGATTGCCGGGACATACACGGAGGTACAGTTCCAGGGCCGGGATATCCGGCTCCAAAAAAGAGTAGAGGAGATGGAGGCGCATGAGCAAAAAGCACAGACATCGCACATATGGAGAGCAGCAACGTCATATCCTTGCGGTAAAAATCCGCAAGATGACGGACGAGCAGTTATGTGAGTTTGTCAACCAGACTGTCCCGTCATTTGGTGTAAGCCAATACTTGGATAGACTAGAGGAGCTGTCTGGTACCGGAAACGGCATCGGATCCGGGATGGTGGACAAGCTACGCAACATTGCACTAAAGGAGGGATATATATATGCAGATTGACAATTTGCCAGATTGCCCCTGTTGTGGAGGAGAGGCCGAGTATATAGAGACGATGTACGGAGCGGGGATGCTATTGTCGGCATCCATACGATGCCGTGATTGTGATCTCCACATTGAGCACAGAGGTGTAGCGGGTAAA
>NZ_JBKEIV010000033.1:0-26581 GCF_046693725.1 Anaeromassilibacillus sp. SJQ-1
ATAGTGATGAGGCACCCGGACTGGTGGCAGCCCGTGACCCGGAGAGCGGCGAGGAGTTGCGTCATCTTCGATGGTGGGCGGCATGGCTATAACAATCTGTTCTGCGATGAACACGATCCAGCCAAACTGGAACACCGTCCCCTCAAGCGGTATGAGGTCCCTGCCTCCAAGCTGGTGCTGGAGCTGGGTTACAGCATTGACTATGAGGACGAAAAGAGGACTTCGAGCCGGACGAGGCAGATACCGTAGAACTGATCAACGGTGAGCGGATGCCCTGGGAGCAGGTCAAGCGGGACGGCATCGACTACATTGCGCTTTACTATGTGGACGAGAAAGGGAAACAAGTCCAGATTTTGGACGCGGAGCTGGCATGAGTACAGCCATTCCATTCTTCGACAATCCGAGGAGGTGTTCCATGACTCAAGAAGAACATATCCGTCTCTACCGGCTCATGGAAAAGCTCAACTGGTTTTTCCACCAGGAGATGCACTACTTGGACCGGCAGACGGCGGAAAAGACCGCACGGGAGTGTTATCCGGAGATCCGGGAGTTCACATACGATATTTTGTGGAATGACCTGTCCAAAGAAGCGCAGGAGCGGCTCTTGGATGAGGAGGAATCCCTGTGAATACGCTGATTTGCTCTTTTGATGGCCTGCACGACAACAGGGTCCTGCGCTACTGCGCTGACTTTGAAGCCCATACCCTGTACATGGATACCCAGACCGAGGCCGGAGAGAAAGTATCCGTTCACTTCACCGGCCTGCTGGCCGATTGGTTTGAGAATGTGATTCAGGACAACATCCTCTTTGGAATAGATGAAATTAGTGTGGAAGGATTTTTTGAGCAGTACAAAGACCTGCTGGACAGGACCATCCCTTACGGATTTCCTGGCTGTTGCAGCATTGAGGAACTGCGGGAGCGGATGGCAGCGGGAGAAAATCCGGTCATTCGTCATCGACGCCTCCCTTGGGCTGTGTGGATTTGTGCTGGCTAAGGAGGTGGAAATACAATGTCAATCACCGCTTATAAAATAGAAGCCGCCGGACATGACCGAACCGGCAAGGACTTCGGCTATGTGAATATCATGTACCGCTATGGCAACAAGCAGTCCTGTCCCCGGCCGGATCCGTGCCAGAAATGGAAGTTATGTGGGCGGATGAGAGCGTCTACGGGCTACCTGCTCCCGGCAGCAAGGTGGGCGATTTTATACAGACATGGCTAATGGGCTCCTGGAACTGCGGTGTTGTTGACCCACCGGGAGATCGCCCAGCGGCTCATGGGATACCTTCACCGGACTGAAGATCAAGGAGCTGGAATGGTTCGAGAACCCCCAGAGAAAAAACGCTGAAAAATGGCAGAGCCCCGTCTGCCCGTCGGGCTAAATGGCTGCCGGAGCGGGAGGTGGATCTGGGTGTACCCCTCTACTCCGACGCACCATCTTGACTGGCGACAATCCGACTCCCGCTGAAACCGACTTTTTTACCGTCACAAGGATGGATTCCTGGGGCATCGAGCACCTGGTTCATGTGTACCCCGGGGGCCGCCGAACAGCTAATCGCCATGGATTTTGATAATTTGACTGTCAAGGAAATAACCGTTATGGGATAGGAGGAAACAGATGATGACTTTGGAGCAACTGCCCCCGAAGGGCGTAAAGCGAGAACAGGCTATTTTGGAGCTGGGCAAGGAGGAAGCCAACGGCGAACTGCTTCTCCAGCTTGTGAATACAGAAAAGGGCAAGTGCAAAACAGCTGCTCAGAAGGCTCTGGCACAGCTGGAGTATGCCCCCGCCGCCCCTCTTTGGGCCAAGCTGGTCAAGGGCAAATGGATGGGCAGCCATATCATGTCGAATGCCTGCTCTGACTGTGTATCGGAGCAGATCGCCCCGGTCATCCTCAAGACCCTCTCCCAGTTGCTCTCTGAGGCGGACACAAAGCCACTGGAAGACAAGCAGGTAGAACAGTTGAATTTCTGCTTTTATTTGATGTTGGGGAAAGCCTCTCCGAAGATGCTGGAGGTGTATCGTTTTCTGGCGGAAAACACAGAAAGGATCGCCCAACTGAAACACGCCCCATTTTATGACGGCGATAACTGCATCTCGTGGAGGCTTTCAGAAGGGCTTGGGCTTTCCAACGCGAGGCCGAAGGAAATGGAGAAAATTCCTGCCGTAGTACTGACTGCCTCCCTAATCCGCAACCCGGATGAGCGGCTGCAAGCATTGGCCGATGAGCTGAATGAACGTTACGGCGGAAGCTGGCTGATCCCGGTCTTTATGAAGGCAATCATCACCCAGACCAAGGAACAGATGTACGAAACCTATTCTCCGCTTTTGGACACGCCGAAGAGGGGCTATTTGTTCACCGCTCTGGGGATGCTGGATTACCGTTGCTATCCGGACGACTGGACCTTTGAACGCTCTGGCCCCGATGGAATGATCGCTCTGATTTTCTGGGGAGATTACCGCTATGGAGCCTATGACATGGGTTTCGTGTTTGAACGTTATGTGGATCTGGATGAGCGGTGGCTCTTTGATTTGGCAAAAGACCCGGAGGGCCGCAAGCCCACTGTGACATGGCAGACTTACAACCGGGGCGGAGTTCTGTACGAAAGTTACGACGAAATGTTCATCAGCTTGCTGCCCCGCAAGGTGGAGAACCCAGAATTGAAGCGTGTTCTGCGGGACTACTTCCGCATCCGCGGTCAGAAAAAGAAGGTGGCAAAGAGCGTCACCGTTTACCAGGATGCTGCCGAGCGATTCGGAGATTAAGCAGGAATGGAGGAACTGGCATGATCGGGACAGATGAAAACCGGGCGGTGCTCCATGTGGAGGTCATCTTCTGGAGTGGTAAGCGAAAGACTCCCCCAGCTTGGCCAGCGAAAAGTATAGTCCCCATCTTGTAGCCACAGGAACCACTGAATATCTGGGCGTATGCTTCTTGGATGGGACTGAATGTGCGTTTGATGAACCGGCTTTTGGGAATGCCCAACCCCTCTACCCGGATACCGTGGACTATGGCCCGCTGGAAAACAATGTGGAATTCTTGATTTATGAAGGGGCCAATGCCATTGGCAAAGGCCGGGTGCTGGGCAGAACCGTTCCCTATAAAGTAAAGCAACGGAGAAAGTAGGCGTCCTATGTATGAAATTGGAACGATTGGCCGTTGGGAGACCCTCCCGGAAACGGCGGCCGCCATCTGTGACCATGACACTCCCAAGCTGGAGGCACTGCTCCAAGGCGGGTTGAATCTCAATGCTCCCATCCAGCTCAGCGAATATATCAAGCTGATGCCGCTGGAGATCGCGGTTTTCCGGAATGATGTGCCGATGATCCACTTCCTTCTGGAACATGGAGCTGACCCCGACCTAGCAGTGGAACAGCCACTGCTGCTCACCGCCATTCGCTGCTGTGCTCCGGATGTGGCATCCCTTTTTGCTGGGCAGGCCACAAAATTCACTCCCGACCAGAAACGACGGGCTTTCGAGGAAGTTCGCTGGGGCAAGCGCCCGGAGAATATCCCCGTACTGGAGCAGGCCGGGATCACGGTGGTTAAGTTCGGCGGCGAGGCGTTCCGGGCAGCTGTGTCCGATGGATACGCCGAGCTCGCCCAGCTGCTTCTGGAAAAAGGGGCGGACATCAATTACCACAAGCCGGACATGGTGTTTCCTTACGCCTCCACCCCCGTCACCGAGGCCGCCCGCTCCAACGATTTTCCCATGGTGCGTTGGCTCGTCGAACAAGGGGCGGACATCACCATTGCCGACAAGTATGGTGACCGCCCCTACACCGTAGCGGTTCAGGAGAAGAACCAGGAGATGGCCGACTACCTAAAGGCCCTGGAACCGGAGGACTGGCACAACGAACAGGAAAAGGTCCGGCAGCTCATGCTTTACAAGCTGCCTGCCAAGCTGGTGGAATACTTAAAGGCCGGTCCCCTGCGGCTGGAATTTCCGGAACAGGAACTGGTGAAATGGGCGGAGCTCTACTCCTTCATGGATGTGCAGGGAATGACCTGGAAGCGGAAGAAGCTGCTCTCCCTCATGGTGAAGATGGACAACTACAGCGACTTCTTGCTGCTGTGGAGCCCCAGGGACAAAAAGCTGTGGTATCTGGACATCGAGCACGAGGAATTCCACCCCCTGGCCAAATGGGACGACTTTATTCGCAAACCCCGGTCGTTATCTCAATGGGATGGTTGAGGGTGAGTTTGAGGAATAAGGAGCAAGGCCATGACATCAATAGACTTTCTGAACAAGGTACATAAAAGCCTGGATTCGCAGGAATACCGGCTCTCTTTTCACCGGCCAAGTCCAAGAACTATATGCTGTACTGCAACGGCAACTTTATCGGCGGCCTGTTCGATGAGGAGCTGTGTTTCGTCTATGCCAATGGTGTGAGCGAACTGCTGGGGCGGCCGGACCCATCTACCGCGGCTACTCCAGCACCGCCCAACATAGGATGCTGGTGATTCCAGAGGAACATTGGGAGAAGGCGCTGAAACTGCTCTATGCCGAGAAATTTGACTGGAACCGTTTGGTGTATGACATCACCTATACCAGCATCGGCGCGGCTGTAGTGGAGGATTTCTACGATGAGAATGTGGTGTTCCTTCGGTTCTGCTTTGAAAAGGAACTACTGAAAAAGAATCCTCTGGACCGGCAGGGCCGTATCCTTCGGATGGTCTATATCAACCAGGACCTGACAGAAGCGGGCAAATATCTGTTTCCCAGACTGCTGCACAAATTCCTTGCTTTTTCAGATCGCAACGGGAAAACCAGTCTGGAAACCATGCTGAAACGGTGGTACACCGCGCTGGAGAAGGAATACCGCAGCCAGACAGAGGGATAAGGAGGAAAGCGGCATGACAGAAGAAAATAGAACCTATATCACCCATCTCAAGGTCGCTGATGTCCCGTGGCATCGGCTCACCACAGCCTATGGCCGGGGGACGGATTTTCCCGCTCACCTGGCGGTGCTGGAGCAGATGAAAAATCCGAAAGCAGTCAAAAAGGCCCTTTACAAGCTCACCGCCAATATGGAGCACCAGAGTACCCTGTGGCACGCCACCCCTTTCGGCATGGTGTTCCTGAGCCGGATTCTGGAGAAGGCCCTTACAGAGAGCGGCCAGAACCCCGTAGCCCATTTCCTTGCCGGGGAGCTGCTGGACTTCTTTGCCTGTATCCTCCAGTGCTTCCACGATGGAGATAGGATGGAACACGCCGACCCGCTGCCTCTGTTCTCCGACTTGCTGAAGGAAGAATATCTGTGGTCGGAGGAATATGACGAGGAAGAAGACGAGATGCGCTACGAGGAGGACGAAGTCTTCCCCGCGGACTTGTTTTACAGCTTCTATTACTACTCCTGGCAGGCGGTGCTGGCTTACCGGGGCGCACTGGAGCAGGAAGTTTCTCCGGAGTTTGCCCCAAGATGGCGGCAGTTCTGGAAGGGCTGTAAAGGAGGTTGCGCCGATGTTTGAGGAATTCTATGAGATGTACGAACCCGAGGAGCAGGAAGTGGTCGCTCTGATCAATCGCTGCATTGGGGGCGGATATAACTGGAAAGGCAACTTTTGGGAAATGACCGTTGTGACACTGGGCATGGTGTTCTGTGACACCGGCAAGGTCATCACCAAAGAGGAGCGGCTGGATTGGCCGGTCACCGATGAGGAACGCAATAGCGACAAGGGCTGGGGACGCTTTCAAAGCGAGCAGATCTGCCGCCTCAAAATCCGCCGGATGAAGGAAGAATGGGCAAAGGGTCTGGTGGTGCGGCCCTGGTGTATCTCCCAGGTGGTCAAGGCCCATGAGGTCTGCCCGGAGCTTCAAGCCATTCTGGACGAATACTACAAGCCGGTGGTTGTCCAGGACGAGGTGCTGGGTGAGCTGACGCTGAACAAGGACTATGATACCTTTGAGGGCGAGATACAGTGGTGCGGAAAAGATGTGAATCTTTCTCTGGAGGTCAATGCCGAGAGCAAGCCCTCCTGGACCCGCGCACGCAGCGCCGCCAAGAAACTGCTGGCCGACTGCGAAACCTGGGACAAGGCCATGCGGGAGTTTGCGGCCAAGAGTCTGACCGGGCTTGCCAACGACTGGCTCTCCCAGGATGAGGAAAATCCCCGCAATCCGGAAACAGACCCCATCACAGAGGAAGAACTTGCCCGGCGAATCAGCCTGATCGACCTGATCGTCACCTCCGGCGGCAGCTTCACCGCCTATTTTGACTGCGATGAGATGTTCACCGACCATGCGGTGGTGGTCTATGGCTCCATGAAAAAGGGCGTCAAAGATGCCTACATTGAGGGGTAAGGGATTGCCTATGAAACTATATGCGTATTGGCTTGGGCTGCATCCCCTTGATTGGGAATTCTGCTTTATGCCGGTATAAGCCTATAAAAGCTTCATCACAGAGCAGTATCATAAAAACCCCGCTTTTTACAACATTTCAGCGGGTTCCATTGAGCAGGTATTGGCACACATTGATGCCATTTTATCTGCTGCCATGGAGGATTGGAATGAAACCACGAACCATGCTGCCCTGCGCTGCCCCCCAATGATCTTTCCTCTCCCCAAGGGCCAGGAAAGCAATGCGGCGGAATTTGCTATCATTCTCAAGATGGATCATGACGGCGATACGGTAGTCTATTCGCCAATTCCATTGCCCCATCTGGAAAACCAATGAGGAGGTGTATCTATGAAACTGAATTGCAAACGCATTGATTTTACATACACGCCCGGTGAGGAGATCTTCACCTTTCCCGAGGACACGGGACTGCCCTTCCTCTTCGATGTAGAGGAGGAACTGACCGACAATCCTGCCGCCATGGATGCGGTGGGAGAAATGCTGGACGAGGCGGAGAAATTGGCGGAAAAGGCCAAGGCCGCCCTCAAAGCGGCACTGGCGGACGAGGACAGCCCCTGCCACGGCATCGTGACATTTTTCATGGAGTTCCACCGGGACGAAGTAGACGCCGATATCGCGGCAGAGCTCTTTCCGGGAACCGACCCGGCCAAGCTGTCCTTTGCCGAGATGGTGGACTTTTTGCGGCTCAAGCGTTTTGGCAGCTTGGTGGATGGCGAGGACGAGCAGCAGGCTTTTATTCTGGACCTTTCCTTCAACCCGGAGATCACCGACGAGCTGATGGTGGTCTACTTTGACTTGAATAAGGAGATTTTCTGCATCACCCATGAAAGCTAAATTTGTTGCTTGTATTTTCGATCCGGAGCCTACCCAGTGGGGGCTGCGGGGCGACCCGTTTCTGTGGCGGCTTCTAAAGGAGCGGTATCAGACAATGGAACTGTCGTATTCCCCCAGAGTTCTCCGGGAGGAGATCCTCCGCATCTTTGCGGATTTGCCCGGCGAACTGCCTGCGCCGGGCAAGCAGTACTGATGTTAAGCAGTTTACCAAAACGCATGTGGGAATGTCCACTGGCTGGGTAAGCGGAGACTTTTGGCAGGCTACGGCAATCCCGCTGTTGATGGAGCGGTTGGAGCAGGCCAACCGTTCGTAGAACGGCGCTAGAGGAGGCGCGGCGATGAAACAGAATGGCAATTGGTCCAAAGATCTGCCCTCGCTTCTGGTCCAGCAGGTCCGTCTGCAATGGTATAAAGACTGCCGGGGCGGAAATGCCGCTGTGCAGCGGAACCAGTACCCCAGAGCCATGCGGCTACCAAAGAATTTCTTCTCCGATTATCCCTTTGGACTGCCCATACACTTCGCATCTGTCGTGCAAAGGCCCGACGGGTTTCATATCGAAAAGGACTGCCGCAGGCTGATAAAGTGGAAGGCGGACAGCACAATGCGCCTCCAGCCCTTTGAACTCACCCAGCGGGAGAGCGGAGTCCAGGTGCGATACCGCTATGACTGGCACATCGGCGCAATTCCAGAGCGATATACCTATGATAAGACCGGGCAGAAGCTCCCGCTCCTTGAGTTGGCACTGGATTTGTCCCCCGGCGATTATGGGCGGGCCATCTGCAATGGGCGGTTCCGGGACTGGGATACCGGGATCTGGTATTATGCGCTGGATATTTTGAATGTGCTCCTGCCTGCAGCCCCCACCAACGCATTGACCAGTTTTATGGACAGAGAACCCAGTAAGGTATATACACAAATCGACCGGCTGTGGTAACGAAAGACAGGTGGATCACACGATGCTTTCCACAAAAGATTTATCCAATTTGCCCAATGCGGAACGCCTGAAAAACCTTCTGCAAAGGGCTTGCGGCCCTGGATATCATCATGCTGGAGGAGGAATGGAGCTTCATCCGCCGCTATACCTACAATCCTGCATGGCGAAAAGGCAAGGAGGCTTTCTTTGCCACCGATGGCAGCGATCAGAGTATGATTGTTATGTTTGCACCGGAAGGCTGCGTCATCAATGGCGTGGATTCCGAACTCTACGACTGGGGAAAAAACTCCCACGAATTGAAGACCTGATAGATGGAATGTCCCCTGTTCTGCAAAAGCTCATGTCCAGCCGGGAAGTCAAAAAGATGAAAAGTACCTTCTGCGTCTGGACGGAAGACGGAGTCACCTGGCGCTGCAATCCCATGGACGGCAAGGACGCTTCCAAAGACCTGCTCCCCATGATTGACGGCGATCCCCAGACCTATGTGGAGTACGGGAAATGGTTTTATCCCGCCGACCTGCCCTTGGAAGCTGTGCGCCAGCTCGCGGACGGGGCGCCGGTGACAAAGGAACTGGCCGCCGCGCTGAACCCCAAGCGCAGCGACTGGGAGGAAATCAAGATGGGTCTGGATAAAATCGGGTATCCAAATGAACTTTGATAGAATGATTGGAGAGCGCGATGATGGATACGAATTTCAATCCGATCCTTTACCAGTTTGAAATGCTGTCCCTTGTGAATGCCGCTATAAAAAAGCTGAAAGCGGAACATCCGGATTACGAAGTGTTCACCATGAGCCTGACAACGGACTTCACCTCCGGGGTGAGCGCCGTCCACTTTGACAGCCGAGCCTCCTCAGAGCGGTATCTCAAAAAGGAAGCAGAACAGTATCAGAAGTATTTACAGGCTGGCAATCCGGGTATGGCTGAGATGTACGCCCCTACTGGAGAAATTCGGATTACCAATCCTGCGGATTTTGAACTTCCATTCTACGCAGAGATTCAAAATGAATCCTTCCCTTTGGATTTCGAGGAGGAACAGGAGGACGAAGATTCCGAGTTGGAAGATGAGGCGTCATCCTTCTACTGGGAGGAGGCCACCCCGATTCTGAAACAGGTCGCCGCTGTAGCTTATCGAACAGCCAAATCAGAACTGAAAGTGGATGCAGATGCATTTGAGGTCAGTTACAACGGCCCGGAGGATTGGTATTACCCGCTTGAGCAATAATGGAGGTTGCTATGACAAAAGAACGCATCCCCATCTCCGGCGATCTCAAAAGCAAGGTCAGGCAGCTGATGGAATACGCCGGATGGCGGGAAGGACGAAAAGTGGACATCTCCATTGCGGAGCAGTATTACGCTACCCACGGCGTCCCTATGATGAAAGCCACCCAGCGGTTTTACCGCAAGTATTTCGGCCTGTGCTGTGAGTGGTACTTGGAGCAGAAAAAACTAAACTGGGCGGCTGACTTTCAGTTCGCTCTGTTCCCTTACCTGGTCAACGGGATCAAAAACCATTTGGAGGACGCCTATTTCCGGGATATGTCCGGATGCGAGCTGGCAGAGGTCGAACAGGCTGCCGGCCAGAAGTGCCAGCCCATTGGTCATATCGGCTACTACTACCCGGCAGAGGTCTGGATTTCGGAGTATGGGAAACTGTACGCAAAATATGAGTACCAGGACGAAATTGAATGCTTTCCCGATGTGTTTGCCCTGATCGAACGGGATCTGCGGCAGTGCAAATTTAATTCCGCCGCCATGAAAACCGTGGAGGCACTGGATGGAAAGCTGTGAGAACGCAACAAGGAGGAACCGCCATGAGCATGAAAGAAAAATTGGAGTCGTTGGGCAAAAATAGCATTCAGCTGAAAATCGCCAGAAAAGAAACATATAAGCTGGGCGCCACCCGTTTCGGCGGGAAACCGGATGTGCCGCCGGACTTCATTTGGCCCACCTATGAGGGCGAGAGCTACGACCATGTGGTGAAGGACCGCCCCCTCACCTTCCTGGCTCAGCTGAACTGTGCGGAGCTGGCCCAGTTTGACGCGGAGCATCTTCTACCTGACCACGGCCTGCTCTCCTTCTTTTATGAGACGGACACCCAGTGCTGGGGCTATGACCCCGAAGATAAGGGCTGCGCCCGCGTCTACTGGTTCGAGGACAGTTCCGCGCTGTCCGCCGCAAGCTTTCCCGCGGATATGGAGGAAGATTTCAAGTTTCCTATGGTCAAGATCAAGCTGGATTCAAAACCCTCCTATCCTTCCTGGCAGGACTTCAGCGAGGTGTTCCCGGACGAGAAGGATGACGACGCCTTCAACAATGCCTGGGATGAGCTGACCGTCAAGGCCCCAGAGGACCCGGAGGATCGTTCCCAGCTGCTGGGCTGGCCCGATGTGATCGAGAACAGTATGTTCAGTGAGTGTGATCTGGTGACCCAGGGCTACTATCTGGGCAACGGCTGGATCAAGATTCCGAAAGAGGTCAGCCAACGGGCAAAGGAGAGCGCTCTTGACCGCTGGATGTTGCTGCTCCAGCTGGATACCGTGGAGTGCGGCGACTTTGAGCTGATGTTCGGGGACTGCGGGCACATCTATTTCTACATCACCAAAGAGGATCTGGCCGCCCGCCGCTTTGACCGTGTATGGCTGATTCTCCAGTGCTGCTAAGGAGCGACCAAAATGTTGCGCCCTATTACCAACACAGAGCCGGTGGACAACGAGTTCTTCCTTCGGGATGGAGCTGTTTATTTCTCCGGCCTGTATGAAAACGACCTGCTCAAAGGTGTTGCGCCCAAAGACTTCTGCTGTTGGCATTACTGGGGCAGATCTTCTACGGCCTGCTTTCTGGGCGGTATCCGCCTGCGTGGGGCGGACCCCACATCTTTTCAGGTGTTAAACTTTGCCTACGCTATGGACAAAACGGCAGTCTACACCACCAGCGGGAGAATCCCTAATGTAGATCTGGCAGCCTTTCAGGTGCTAGACAATGGTCGGAACGAATCGGGCGCGCCCCAGGGCTATGCAAAAGACAGCCGGCAGATCTACTTCCACAATGGGGACGGTAGGGTGAAAATCGTCAAGGGTGCGGAAGTTCCCACATTCTGCTCCTTGGGCGATACCTTCTTTGCCAGAGATCATAAACGGATCTATGCCTATGGAAAGCAGCTTCCCAAGGCGGATCTGGCATTCTGGGAACTGCTTCGTCACTGGTATTCCAGGGACGCTAGGCGGGTGTACTACCTCAACCGGGAGATCAAGGGGGCTGATCGGGACAGTTTTGCAGTATGCACCCCGCTGAACGCGCCCCCGCTTTCCGACCATCTGGCCCGTGACAAAGACCATTTTTACCGGAACGATGAGAGGATAGAGGAACTGCTTTGGCTGGAACGGCTGCGCGAGATGACCCAACAACCGTAAAGGAAGGAAAAACAGCTATGGACTATTTGAAGATACTGCGTGAAGACCCTGATTTAGCGGATGAATTTGATTCTCTTTTTGACTTCTTCCTGCTGGATGAGCTATCCCCACGGGATGACGCGGACGGCCGATGCACCTTTTCCCTGCCCGGCATGGCGTTTGCTAGAGATGGCTCCGGCGGGGAATACCATCTGTTGGAGGATGGCTCCATCGGCTATAACAGCAGTGAAGGTGAGACGGGCCGTCTGGCAGAGAATATGGACGAGCTCTTTTCTCTGCTTGTAAACTGTATCTGCTGGCAGGACTGCTGTGACGCAAAGCAGTATTTGGATTCCAAAACATTGGAGGAATATGGGCAGAAGCAGCGCGTTATCAACTTAGAAGATATTGATGTGGACATCTGGCGGCGGGTTGCCAATGTCTTGGGGATTTCTGTGGACAAGGAGCTGGCCCCTGTTCTGGAGCGGTTTCGCAAAGCAACACAGCGCCAGCCCCTGTATCAGTGTGTTTTCCATGAGGACGACGGAAGCCTGACCGAATCCTACGGCCTGATGTTTGAATAGAAAGGGAAGCAAGTGGATTTCTGTATTTGGCGCAATCAGATATTGCAAAATCCCCAGGACATTTCACCGCTGAAATTCGGAATGTCGCAGGGTGAGGTCATAGAGATCTTCGGTAAGCCTGATACCGTTTCCACGATGAGAAGCGGTGGGAAACCTTTGATCCTCAAATATAAAGACATTGAACTGCATTTCGATAGAAAAGCCCCTCATGGGCTCTACTTAATTTATAGCGACGATGAGATCGAGCTGGGCGTCACAACCGAGCACGAAGAAAGGAGCAAGCCCTATGAAAGTCTTTGACCCAGATTATAAACTGCTGGACGAGATGTACCAGGACGAATACTATCCAGATTTTTTGGTGGACAAGGTAAAGGATGAGCTCCAGAAGGTCATCGACCTGCTGAAGAGCGGCGAAACCGACACCGAAGCGGTGCAGGAAGCGCTGGACGAGGCGGTCTGCGGCATCAATGATCTCCAGGAGGAATTTGATGAGAACGACAGTGAGATCGAAACGGTGGCGCGGGAGTGCATCGCGGCAGATGTGGCCTACATTCTGGAGTGGTTTGGCATCCCCATTGACACCGAGGAGGCCATCCGGGAAAGAGACTGGTGAAACCCATGGCAGAAAAAGAACTGGTTGTTTGTGATGAGTGCGGCGGTCTGTTTTTCAGGGGCTCCTCACAGATGCTGGGGCTATGCCCGGAATGCGCCCATATTCTCTATGGCTACCCGAATTGTCCCCACCATTTCCAGAATGGCCGGTGTGTGAACTGCTATTGGGACGGCTCCGAAAGCGAGTATATCAAGTCGCTGAAAAGGGATCGAAATTATGGCTTGGGAATATGAAACCTTTAGCCCGGACGGTCAATGCAGATTGTTCGGGGTGAATATCTTTGACTATGATTGGAAAACCACCGGCAGGCAGGTAAAAGTCCAAGACCCTATCTATCACCAGAACCATATCTTTGAGGTCTGGCAGGTAGAGATCGATGGGCAGGTCTACCGCTTTGCCGCTGGAGAGTTCTCCAACTGCATATGGGGATTTTATCTGGAGAAGAATTGATGAGAGGAGCGTGAACCCATGAAAGCCAGCGCCGGAGAGGTCTATACGGTCTACAACAACTACCTGGAACGCTACACCGCCTGTCAGGTGGCCTACATTGCGCCGCCGGACACGGTGAGCAGCCAGTCCTGGGCGGTGATCCTCTCCCTGGACTGGGTAGGCGACGCCCCTCTGACGGCAGAGGAACTGCCTCGTCTCCGCCCGCTCTACAAGGACTTCATGTACTGGCCCCGTGCGCTCCATCTGCTGCGGGTGCCGGTGGAAGTCCCGCCCCAGTACACGCTGGTGGGCACTCTGCCGCCCTTCACCGACGAGTCCTGCCCCTCCTACGGCGGATGGAACGACGGCTATGACGTGTACCGCCAGATGATGTGGCAGGCCATCCCGGAGGAGCGGCGGCGGGCCTTCAAGGAGGCTGCGGGCAGCCGTGAGGAAGTGACCATCGGCGGCCAAATCGTGAAGAAGTGCAGCCATCGGGTGATGGACCAATACATCCCTTTTGGCTCGGCGCTGGAATTGGAGGTACTGCCCTGCCTCTCGGACCTCATTTGTGAGCAGTGGCACCCGGATCTGCCGAAGTTTTTGCGGGGGAACCCCTTCATCCACGAACTGACCTTACTGAACCACGGCCAAAAAATACTTGATCTGCGGGGGACCAGCATTGGAAAGCTGATGCTGGATATGACCGGCCTTCGGGAACTGTGGCTGGGCGAGGAAGCGGAACAGCTCCTGTTCCAAAACAAGGGGCCGGACGCCTGCACCATCCACGCCCCCGGAGATGGCAGTAGGCTGACCCTCCAATTCATTGGAGAATACCGCCCTCACCCAGAGCTGCCGGGACTGTGGGGACTGCACGGCATCCAGCTGAAGGATTTTGACCTGTCCGGCCTTCCCGCTGCCCATCCCCGCCTGAAGGAGCTGCGGCTCTGGGGCGCGCCGGGAAACCTGCGAAACTTCTCTGCGGTGACTCAGTTCCGGGAACTGACGGACCTCTCCACCTATGACCTGTTCGGCTTCGGCGCGGGAGACATTCCCACCCCGGAGCAGATGCCGGCGCTTCGCTGGTTCTGGATGACCAGCCTGCTGGAGGACGCGGCAAAGGCGGCAAAGAAACTCTGGAAAAGCAAGCCGGGAATGGACCTGCGGATCACCAAGCCTCGAAAATCGGAGTGGCTGGCACAAAATCTGGACAATCCCTTTCGGGGCTGGGACGGCGCAGAGCAGATCCCCGCTGCCTCCGCGAAAAAAGCGGCCAGCCAATACCGCAAGACCCGCGCCTTGCTGATGAAGCTGGCCAATCAGCCAGGCGGGGACGCCCAGACCTGGGCGCTGGAGGCGGTAGCAGCTTATACCCAGACCTTTAACAAGATGGGCTTTATTGAAACCGAGGAGCGGGATGAGATCTACATGGCCCTGTGCGGGATTTTGGATGCCCTGCCAGAAAACACGCTCCAGAAGGATGTTCTGTTGGAAAAGTTTGAAGAACTTCGCGATTTTTGAGGAGGGGTGAGAATGGAACAAAGAGTTCTTTACAATGGCCAAGTTCTTACCCTGACACGGTTTTTGGGGACGGGAGAGCCCTGCCTGTGGATCACTGATCCTAAGCAAATCGGAATGCCAAAAATGGCGTTTGTGGGCGGATACCCAGATGAATACTGCATTTTTCTGAAAAATCTATCTGAAACAGAGTTGGCACAAATCACATCGCTGGACGGCGCTCCACTGGATGTGAAAAAAGAACTGAGTGACATCAAATGAGGTGAACACCATGAAGGAGCCTATCACAAGCCTGCTCCCCAAGCCGCCAAAGTATATCGATGTGGACTATCGGACTTTGCCTGACATCGACAACAATCCGCTGTTCTATGTTGAGGACACGCAGGAGATCCTGTGCTATTAGACGGACGGGAAAAAGGTCTACTGGCGGTTTTCCGAGGTGTCCGGGGATGTAGAGCATTTTGTATGGTTCAATGGACGATTTGCCAAGGACGGCAAGTACTGCTTTCTCCAAAATACAAAGCTGCGGAATGTGGATCATGCCTCTTTCACGGTGCTCAACAACTGCTACACCAAGGACCATCAAAGTGTCTGGACAACCGGCGGCCGGTTTGAGCCGGAGGACATCGGCTCCTTCGTTGTTTGTGATGATGGAGTGGGACTGATTGAAAGAATCCAGACCATGATCGATGGTACACTGCGGCCCGTCCGGGTGCAGATTCCCTATGGATATGCCAAAGACAGCAAAACCGTATACTATGAGAATTTCGCCGGTAAGATTAAGGTCTTGAAAAAGGCTGGCCCTGCTACCTTCGTTTCCAAGAATGACGGCTATTTCGCATGGGATGCCAAGTCCATCTTCTGGAACGGTTATCTGCTGCAGGGAGTCGACCTGCAATCCTGGCACATCGTAGACGCGCAAAAGGCGCTCTCAAGGGATGCCAAGCACTTCTATATCCAGAACAAGCGAGTGACGGAAGATGAATGGAACCAGAAGCAGCTCTGACAGGAAAGGACAAACCCTATGGCACTACAAGATAAGAAAATGATGCCTCCCCCTGGCTGGCACATCGGGAGATCGAGCGGTACTCCATTGGCTGGACACCCTCTCATCTGAGGAGCGGACGGAATACCGCTCCCTCTTTCCTGAGCCGGTGACCTGGAAAGGCTGGTGGGATAATGAGGACAGCGGCGAAGTGCTGGAGCATAGCAACTTCTGGGTGGATACGTGGCAGCCGGAGGGCAGGCCCAAGTACACCTGGCAGTGGCTCCAGCAGGAGTTTGCCGCTGGGAGAAAGCGAGAACTGTGCCTGTTCTGGGACCATCAGCCTGTCCAGGATGGCAGCATTACAAAAAGCTGCCTCAGCCAGTGGTGGATGGAGGATTTCTATTCCATCGCCGACTCCTATCTCTGTATAGAGCAGTATACGATGGCGGGCAAGGCGGAGCTGTTTGGCGATCAGGAGATCCGCAAGGAGATCCTGGCGTGCAGCGACCCTCAGCAGATCAAGACCCTGGGCCGTAAGGTGCGGGGCTTTGACCAGAAGGTGTGGGACAGGTTCAAATACGCCATTGTGCTCAACGGAAACTGGTGCAAATTCAGCCAGAACCGTGATCTGCGGGAGTTCCTCCTCTCCACCGGGGACGGTGTGCTGGTGGAGGCCAGCCCCTATGACAGCATCTGGGGCATCCGGCTCTCGGCCAGCTCCCCCGAGGCCCAGGACCCGATGAAGTGGCGGGGACAAAACCTGCTGGGCTTTGCGCTGATGGAGGTACGGGACGAGCTGCGCCGGGTGACTGAGAATGAAATGCTGTGCGATTGGAGTATGGTATGGGGACAATGAAGCTCTATGAACTGGTCAACCACTATCACATCGGCACGGAACTGACCTGCGCCGAGGCGATGTTCATGGCCTGCAATGAATATTACCATCTGAACTTGTCCGAGGAGACCCGGAAGATGTTCTCCGTCATGGGCCTTGGGATGCAGACGGAGCAGTCCTGCTGCGGCGCCTTCACCGTGGCGGTAGGGATCATCGGTCTGATGACCGCCAAAGAGGGGCAGACAGATGTGGACAATACGGATGGCTACCAGATGATTGCCGAATTGACGAGCTTTGTGCTGGGCTTCTACGAAACACTCCACTGCGTTGAGCTACAAAGGTTGGAAATCGTGGGCTATGAAAACCCCTGCCACGCCATTGTGGAGGCGCTGGCTAAGAAGCTGGAGGAGCTGCTGGCGGGCCGCAGCATCTTTCGCCCGGCAAATGCGGGACAGATCGGTTCATGAAAAGAGGGGATCTTTATGCAGCGGGACAGATATGAAAATCGAGATGCCTTCTATCGTGTTCTTCTGTCCGTTGCAGAAACAAGAGACCGTGAGGCCGCGGCCGCCTTTGCCTTTGATAACTATGCCAACATGCCAAAAGATGAGGAAGAACGCCTTGGATTTACCGAGGAAGACCGGGAACTGATTTTGACCTTGATGGCGATGGACGCTGGCGAGGAGTTCTGGTACAACAAAGAGGAACTGAAAGCGCTCATTCAGGCCGCTTGGAAAAAAGAGAGCAAGTTGCCCCAAAACTCTTAGCAGATGAATTAGAAACGCTTCGCAACAGTATCTATCACGGAGAGCAGGAACTGATCTCCGCCCTGACACCGGAGCAGTTCTTTGCCCTGCTGTCTCATGACTATGACGCCGGTTTTGCAGCTGGCAAAGCCTCCGCACAGAAGGAGATCCTCTGCATGCTGGCTGCGGACGGGATGCTCGTTGAGAAGATCGCACTCCTGCTGCGGATGAAGATGGAAGCGGTGCGGGAGATCATGGCCACCAAGCAGGCCCACATTGAGAAATGTAGAAAGAGACTGGAACAGGAGGTGAAGCCATGAAAAAACTATGCCAATACGGAAATCGGCGGGATAACGAATGGGAGATCCTGCCCCTGGATACCTGACCCGCGCCCGCCTTTCAAAATTTGGGTGAAGCCGGAGCAGATCGCGCCATTCTTTCTCATTCCCCACCACCCCTATGCGATCTCCCTTCTGCTGAAGATCAGTGACGGATTCCGGGCAGAAGAATTCTGCCGGTTGGGGCTGGCCGGAAGTAGTGGGGACTGGGAGCGGCTGGTCCGTGGCGTGATCCAGGAGTTCGAGGAAAACAACAGCGGTCGGGATCTGTTTCACTTCGACTCCGACAAAGATGTGTTCTGCGTGTACTCCCAATTTATCGACGACTTGATGATGCTGTCCAAGATGATCTGGGCGGCCTGTGCCGATGAAAAATCGATGCGGGCTTATCTGGATATGGCACATGGGAAGGAAAAACCGTGAACTTTACATTGTCTCGCGACGAACTGCTGGTGCTGTGCGACCTGCTCCGCCGGCTGGAGGATGCTGAGGGCATCTTCCAGGACATGGCGGAACGGCAGGTATTCTGGCACATTCAGGCGCAGCTGGACAAGGAACTGGCGGAACCATTCCAAGCCGACTATCCAGCCATCCTCGAAGCGGCCCGCCGCGTTGTGAGGAAGAAGTATTGAGATGGAGTACATCAAGCTCTTTTGGGAGGACGCGCCGGAGGGAGAACCGCCGCTCATCCTCTATGAAGTGGATACAGAAAACGAGCGGCTGCTGATCCCCACGCTGGGGCAGATTTTTCCCGTCAAAGCCCCCCATCAATGGAGATGTGCATGAGGAATTTGATTTCTGTTTTGACAACTGGATTGGGAAAGAGGACTGGGAACGCTGGATGCGCCTTGTCCGGGGCAGCTTGACGGGTATGACAGCAGAGGAATCAGCCTTCCTCCTCTCCATTCTGGGGTGGATTGAAACCGCGTTGACCCACACCGGCGTTATGGTTGTGGAAAGCAACCTGTAAGTAAACCTTTCGCGCAAAATCAAGTGAATGGAGAAAAGAATATGAGCAAGGAACTGTATAAAGCGTTTATCGACGGCCTTGTGGAACGGAAAGGCAGTATGACCGCCCGGTGGATGAGGGGCGATGGTTTCCCCCAGACGGGTGACAATAAGGCCAAAAACGAACTTCTCGCAGCACTGACGCCGGAGTAGAAAGAAGTGCTGGCGGAGCTGCTCAGGACAAACATATTGCGGGTATTCACGATACCCTTGCGTATATCAATGAGACAATGGATCTGGAGGGGCTGGAGCTTCATCAGGACGGTGAATCCTATCCCAACAATTATTTTGAGAGCCTGCACTATGACTTCATCAGCTGTTGTGACGGTGTTGAGTGGCCGGAATAAAAGGAGTCGTGACAAATGTATATCAAAAAATACTGGGGCAACTTTATTGGAGGTTCCGATGACAGTTTGAATCTTGTGGCGTTTTTGGAAGACCAGAAGAAAGAGGAAATTTCCCTCAGCGAGATCTTTGCCAAGATTGGACTGGATAAACAAAACTGGGACTTTCACCAGACCGTGGAATATCTGGAATTCACTCACTCCAATGGCGTGGAGATGGACTTCCACTTCGCCATTGATGTGATCACCGATCTGGCCGCCATTCTGCTGGAGTGCAGCGTCAGCGGCAGTGTGAATCTCCATGATTTGGACGAGTATAGCACGCCCTCCCGCCGCATCCGCGTCACCGCCACGGCGGAGGAACACGATGCCATGGACAAGGCCCTGGCGGATTTCGCCCAAGATCCCCTGCCCTATGACCTCCATGAAATGATGGGCGACGAGGAGATCGAGGAGATGGCCCGGGATGTGGAGGCGCTGCGAAAGGAGCTGTACAAGTCTGCCGGCCGCAATCGGGACTACCATGTGAAGGCGGAAAACATGAAGGATCTGCTCCCCGACTGGGAAGGGGCCGAAGGCTGCATCGCCACCAACCGCATCACGGTGGAGGGCTGCAAGGTGGGATACTGCTACCGGGAAGAACCGGACGGCGACTGGGACAGCGGCTGGCGCTTTACCGCCGCTGTCGAGAGCGACGAGTACATGGACGACCCCAACAACGCCGGGCTTTACAATCTCAACTCCATCTGCAACGACGATCCCGACATCATTTCGCTGCTGCATACACCCGCCCCCTGCGCCTTCGAGCGGGATGAGAATGGCGTGTTTCAGCAGATCAAAGACTGGAAGCCGGAACAGGACGAGGAGGAACCGGATATGGACATTTTGGAACAGTGCCAGAAATGGCATGAGGAGGACAAGTACCAGAAAATCATTGATGCGCTGGAGGCCATTCCCGCCGAGGAGCGCACCCCTGAAATGGACAGCGAACTGGCCCGAGCCTATAACAACTGGGGGGCAATCCGCTCCAATCGGGATGTACTCAAAAAGGCCATCGCTCTGCTGGAGCCCCACGAGGAATACTTTGCGGGTGACCATTTCTGGAACCTCCGCATGGGCTATTCCTATTACCATCTGGATCAGGAGGGCCGCGCCGTGCGATACTTTGAAAAGGCGCTGGAAGCCCGCCCCGATGACGAGGATACCAAAGAATTGATTGATTCGTGCAAGAAAGGCATTGCCCTGCCGCAGTTTCGTGAGTGCTTCCGGGAGCGGACGGAATCTGCGTGGGAGGATTTCGCCGAGCAGGAGGGCCAGCTGCGCCAGATCATGGACGCGGATGAGGACAACGAGCGAGGCAAGGAACTGATCCATCAGTGTGAGGAGATTTTGAACCAGGCATTTGACGAAATTTCCTTCGAGATGGGTTTCAATGGCGAAAAATATGAACTGATCCTCACCCCGGAGGGCGACAAGGTCAAGCTGTTCGAGCTGGTTTACTTCCAGAAACACGCTCCAAAGGAGGTGCTGGAGCACTGGAACATCCTGGTGGGCCGTCAGCCCTTCCAGAACATCGGTCTGCGGACCGACGATGGATGGGACATCTCCGGGGAGGATGTGCGGATCTGGCTGGAGGAGCAGGGTGAAAACAGCTTTGCCATCTCCGCCTACTGTGAAAAGCTGCTGCCCATGCTCCGGGAGGGGGAGGGCCGGGCCTGGTGGATGCTCACCACCCTCACCGACCAGGTGCTGGGCGAGATCCCGCATATGCAGTACATAGACAGTTTTGATGTGCTGGAGGAACCCAAGGCAGAGCCGTCCATCCCCATGTCCCAGCTACCAGACAAGTTGCGGGAAAAGGGTCTGGACCTGTCCACCGGCCCGGAGAGCTATCTGGCGAGTTATCTCGGTTATAAGCTGGAACCCAACGAGGACCCGGACGCCGACTGGCGGCTGGATACTATGGCGGGCTCCACCTGCTGTGCCCAGCTGATCAACGGCTATCTGAACGCGGACAACGACTTCACGGACGAGTTGCAGGCGGACGGCGCGGTGGCAGGCTTCTTCTGCTATCCCCTGGACACCCTTCGGGAGGAGGAAGGGACCCAGAAGATTTTCGACTTTCGGGACCAGCTGGAGGAGGCCCTCACCGCCGGGGACGGCCCGGAGGTGCTCACCCTCACCGGCGGGGCCACCGGCCTCTTCTATGGCTATGTGGACTTCATCGCCTGGGACATCCGGGCGGCGCTCAGAATTGCCAAGGAGTTCTTCGAGGACAGCGGCATCCCCTGGGCCAACTTCCACACCTTCCGCCGGGAGGCGGGCACGGTGGCTCTGAAAAATCTGCCCGAGGAGGAGTCGGACGACGAGGAGCAGGCCAACGAGCTGGAGGAGACGCAGACGGGTATGGATTACATCCCCTACACCCCGCAGAACGAGGAAGAATTCTTCCAACAGCTGGAGCAGTGGAACGACGAGGACGAGTACACCCGCTGCATTCAGGCATTGAACGCCATCCCGGAGGACTGGCGAAACTACCGCACCTCCTACGCCCTGGGACGGGCACTGGAGAACTACGCCATCCTGGGCGACCATCAGGAGGGGACCCCCTATTACAAAGGAGAAAAGGCCCTGCGGCGTGCCATCGAGGTGCTGGAGTCCGTCCGGGAGGAGGGCCAGGACAAGGCGGAGTGGAATATGCGGATGGCGTATGCCTATCAGTATCTCTATGAACAGGAGGAGAAAGCCGTCCCCTATGCCCAGCGGTGGGCGGAACTGGACCCGGAGAATGAAGATGCCCAGGGAGTGATCCGGGAGTGCCAGGAAGAGATTGTCAAGCGCGCCGGGGCGGCGGATGAGGACGAAAATGAGGCAGACCACACGGGCGTTTTTTCTGGCTTTGTCCTCCTGTCCAAGGGAGAATGGGACAAACAGCAGTTCATCCGGGACATGAAAGAAAAATGGGACATCGTTGTGGAGGAATACGACGCGAGCGAGGACAAGAGCGACGACGCCCTGGTGTTCGAGGTGGGCGACATGCTCGCCGCCGTCAGCTTGGCCTCCTACCCCATCCCTGGCGGCGAGGCCGAAACCAACGCGGAAAACAACTATATGTGGGAAGATGCGGTCAAGGTTGCCAAGGAGCACCGCGCCCATATCCTGGTGGCGGTACTGGGCAAGGAAGAAGATCTGTTGGAAAAGGGCAAACTCTATACCAAACTGGTGGCCGCCTGCTGCCGGCAGCAATACGCCACTGGCATCTATACCAGCGGCGTGGTGTTTGGGCCCCGCTTCTATGAGGGCTTTGCCGACATGATGAAGGAAGATGAGCTTCCCACCTTTAACTGGATCTGGTTCGGCCTCTGGCGGAATAAGAACGGCTTGAACGGCTACACCTATGGCATGGATGCGTTCGGTAAGGAGGAGATGGAGGTTCTGGGCACCGGCGCAGACCCCAACGACCTGCGGGACTTTTTGGCCAGCCTGGCGTCCTATGTGCTGGAGAATGATGTGGAACTCCACGACGGAGAGACCATCGGCTTCTCGGCAGATGATAAGCACGCCATTACCCGCAGCCCCGGCGTCGGCCTGCCGGAGGAACAGATGACCCTAAAGATCTCCTGGGAGTCATCGAACGGCGACCCAGACGATGACGGCGAGGATGACTCAGACGGCGAAGAACCCCAGGATGAGGAATCAGGCGTTCCAGAGGTCTATACCGAGGAGGACATGGAGGCCATCGAGAGGCACATCCAGCAGTATTTCGGCAAGTTCGAGAATGTGTTCCATGAGTTGTCATCTCCGGACATCCATGTGGACATCTGCGTGGTGCCGCCCTCCAAGGAGCACGACTACTATACCCTGGTCACCATGGGCATGGGTGCTCACCGGATGAATGTACCGGAGGAACTGGCGGAATACAAACTGGAGCGGGCGGAGCTGGCCATCGCTCTGCCGAAGGACTGGAAGCTGAAGTATGAGGATCTGAAGAACGAGCGGTGGTACTGGCCCATCCGCCTGCTGAAGGTTCTGGCCCGTCTGCCCATTGTCAGCGATACCTGGCTTGGCTTTGGCCATACTATGGACAATGAGGAAGACTTTGCAAAAGGCACAAAGCTCTGCGCTGCCATTCTGACCGGCCCCCAGGATACGGAGGACGGCAGTGAGGTCTGCGTACTGCCGGGCGGCGAGGAGGTCAACTTCTATCAGGTGATTCCCCTCTACCGGGACGAATTGGAATATAAGATGGCCCATGACGCAGACGCCTTGCTGGACAAAATGGACGGCATTAGCTTTGTTACATACAATACCCGTCCCAACGCCATTACCATGGGCACGATCGGCAGCGTTGAGGACGACGGCGTTATGGAAATGGACGATGCCGATTGGCACCTGGAAACTATTCAGGAAAAGAACCTGCCGGTGGATGAGCTCAACGCCTATAACCACTTGACCATTTACCTGCGTTGGTGCATGGAGCATGACCTGATGGGCGAAGATTTCCTTGCGGAGTACGGAGAGGTAGTAGAAAAGGTCAAGGCTGATCCTGCCAGCGTGGACCTGCGGGAGTTTATCCGAGATGAGCTGGATGGGCAACTGGTCGGCCCGATGTTCAACAAGATCGGACGAGCCTTTGCCTCCTACTACTATGGGGAGGCGGACAGCCCCTATTTCCCCAGCGACATCGACGATTACGCCATTGGTGTCATTGGGCAGGAGCGCAATTACTCCGACGAGATCCAGGACGAGGCATACCTATTCATCCCCTTTGACGAGGACTACTATCAGGCCATGGCAGAGGTGATCGAAGAACGCTTTATCAACTGGCAAGGACAGGATTTTGACGAGGACACGCTGGAGCCTTCAGATCTGGCCAAGGCCATGATGGAGTATCTGGACTGTGAATGCACCTATTTCCCCTCTATGAAGGACGATGACCCCATCATGGCAGCTTACAGCTATGCCAAGCGGGACAGCGCCCAGGAAGGCTTTGTGCCGGTGCTCATCAAGGCAGATGACGAAGTCCTGTGGGAATGCCTTATTATGAATTCCGATCCGGACAATGACGGCGCGGACGACTATACCTTTGACCCGGACAAGGTGGCGGAACACCGGAAGAAGATGTTGTCCGCCCCCATCTGGGACGGGAAGGCAGTCCTGGGGGAACTGATCGGTCAGCGCAAGGAAGAAGCCGAGGATGACGATATGGACTGGGTGGAGGAGATCCTGGGCGAGATGGAGGGCGGCGATGACAATGACCGCTTCTCCAGCTACTGGGATGATGATACTGAGATGACCTATCCCCTCATCCTGGCCAAGATCCCGGTGAAGAACCCCTGGGAGATCTTCGCATACCTGCCCTTCGGAAACTGGAACGAGTGCCCCGGCACGGAGGAGCTGATGGCGGCGGCAAAATACTGGTTCGAGCGGTACGGCGCGGTGCCTGCCGCCATGAGCCATGATGAGTTGGAGTTCCTGCTCCCGGCTCCTGTTCCCGAAGAGAAGGCCATGGATGCGGCGGTGGAATTGTACGGCTTCTGCCCTGATGTGATCGACCAGGGGCCGGAGGATGCCACCGTGGGCGCTCTGGCCGACGTGCTGCGGCAGTCCACTGTTTGGTATCTCTGGTGGGATTGATGGGAGGCTGCGCAGATGAATGAATATTTGAAGAGATATATCGAACTGAAAAAGCAGTTTCAAGAAACGGAAGGAAATTCGAACAGTGTCCGCGCCCTCTACGACTTCAAGGAGAAACTGGAGCAGAATGAGGATAAGCAGGCCAAGGAAGTGCTGGTGGATGTGTATGATCTGCTAGACTTTAAGAAGGATGCCTACGAGCTTCTCTGCCAAATCGGAGATCGCTCCGATAAAAAGGCCCTCAAGCGGCTGGGCACACTGAAGGACTATGCGGAAAACTTGGGCAACCACTACGCCCTCCCCAAACCCAAAACGCCGGAGGAAAAGCAGCGCGAGAAGGAGCGGCGGGTCCAGCTGGGCCTGCCCGCCTTCCGATATCACCCGGACCCTCTGGATACCGGCGCTTTTAAGCAGTCCGAGGAGGGCGTTGTCTGCTACTGCTGCGGCAAGACAACTCATATTTTCTATACCAGTCCATTCTTTTCTGTGGAGGAAATTGCGTATCTGTGCCCGGTGTGTATCGCCAGCGGTGAGGCGGCCCGGAAGTATGGCGGCAGCTTTCAGGACGATTACTCCGTGGACGACGGTGTAGACGAATCCGGGAGAAACTGGATGAGCTCCTCCACCGCACCCCCGGCTACTCCGGCTGGCAGCAGGAATACTGGCGCGCCCACTGCGGCGAGCTACTGCGCCTTTCTGGGCTATGTAGGGGCCAGAGAGCTGCGGGCACTGGGTGTGTTGGAGGAGGTACTGAACGATCCCATGTGGGACGATGAGCAGAAGAAAATGATTCAGGAATCTGTCAATGGCGGGCATCTGCAATGCTATCTGTTCCAGTGCCTCCACTGCGGAAGGCACCTGGTCTGGATGGATTTTGATTGAGGAGTTTTCCTATGACCGCACAGTTATATCTTCAAAAAGCAGAAATACAATTAGCAAGAGGACTGGAAGAAAAAGCTCTGGAAAGCCTGTTGGCGGCTGCTTGCCTGCCAGGATGAGGATACCGTCAGCAAAGCCCAAGCCCACTGCCTTTTGGGTGAATACTGGCTTGTCCATCAGCAATATGTCCAGGCACAGGAACAGTTCGGCTGGATCTCCGACCATGCGGAGCAGCTGAAGCAGAACTATGACGACCTGCTCAATGAGGAGATCCGGGAAGCTGAGGTACTGCTGAGAATTATGCGGAGATTTCGACTGAGTTCGGAACAATGACTGGAGAACAGGTGAGATACAAGCGATGAAAACCAAAACACTGACCATTCAACTGAATGATGAACAGTTGCCTATCCTCCCAGCGGAACCGGTTGCTCATCTCACCTTCACCATCCATGATAGCAGTAATGAGTTAGAGCTGACGGGCAACCAGCCGGGCTGCTCCTGCTGGCGAAAGCCGTTTTGGGTATGGCGGAAACCATTCGTGAGGATGGATTCCACATCCATCTGGACGACCTGATACGGCATCAACGCCGAGGGAAAGAGCATCCTGATCCGAAGGGAGGAACAGTCAAAGCCATGATCGAAAAAACCTTTATCAACCCCGCCACGAACAAACAGTGGCGAATTGAAATAGATGATCAAACCATCCGAACCTGCTTGAATGGCGGGAAGGTCAAGGAGATCCTGTGCGTCTCCGCCTTTCAGGTCAAAAGCAAGGCGGCCAGCGCCATGATGGGCCAAATGCGGAAAGGATTTGTCTATCAGAATCTGGACGCCGCCGTTGCGGAGAAGCACGGTGCCACCGGTTTGTCGGAAAGGACAGCAACGGCTTCATGCCACTGGCTACTGCCCTCACGCGGGATGACTTCTTCCTTACGAGGGTGGCCGGCGATTTTGAGGCAGGAGATCCTCTATCACTTCGATGGCAACGGGGAACCCCTCGAAACGGTTTCGCTGGGCGCCAAGAGAATGACTTATGAGCAGATTCTCTGCCCCAATGATACCCTGCTGCTGAACAACAGCTATCTTCTCCAGCAGTTCTCTTCCGTACCCATGAGATTACGCCCTTTGCCAACAAGAAC
>NZ_JBKEIV010000034.1:0-286331 GCF_046693725.1 Anaeromassilibacillus sp. SJQ-1
TGTGATCTGTACTTGGTTCGGTTATTGAAGGTAATATAACGAAACGACTTCCATACTCGTGTCAGTTTTCGCATTTATCGTGAAACGCTTTCGCGTTTTTTCATAGCTAACGGTACTTCTCTTTAACGAGACAACTGTCGTAAACAGCTTTTTTATATTGACGTACTTCTATGCCCAATGCAAGAGGTTTTGACAAAAAATATTTTGAACTCGCTGGAACTATTCGAATTTTTGACAAGCCATTGCAATGATTTTGGAATAAAACGAGATAAAAACAGCAGGGCACAGGATCTTCTGTTCGGAATCTCAAGAAAAATGGAATGATTTTTCCGGACCGGATAAAGGTTTTCCTATAAAAAGACCGAGGCAGGCAGCAAATCGATAAAAGCGCTCGATGTGGTTACCTGCAACCGAAAATAGCTGCCTTTCCGGGCCAGGCGCAGAAACTAGCGGTTTGAAAATAGAAGAGGAATCTGTTAAAATTGTCCCAATATCATTTTATTTTTATGAAAAAGAGGATAGAAAACCATGGTAGGTGCCGACTTTGGCATTGTAATAGGAATTGTTATCTGTGTGTTATTTTCTGGTTATTTTTCTGCATCGGAGACAGCATTCACTACATTGAACCGAATTCGTATGAAAACGGCGGCAGAGTCAGGGGATTCCCGTGCTGCGCTTACGCTTGCTGTTTCAGAGGATTATGATAAAATGTTGTCCACGATTCTGATCGGCAACAATATTGTAAATATTGCAAGTGCGTCCCTGTCGACGATCTATTTACACGAATGTTAGGGGAAGCTGGCGTATCTCTGTCCACCGCGGTTATGACAGTGGTAGTTTTGATTTTTGGCGAGATCTCACCGAAAAGTTTGGCAAAAGAACACCCAGAGGCGTTTGCGCGTTTTAGTGCACCCTTTTTGAAGCTTTTGATGACCATCCTGACGCCGATTAATTTCATTTTTTCCCAGTGGAAAAAGTTGCTCAGTACTGGTGTTTAAGAAGAAATCGGACAATCGAATGACGCAGGAGGAACTCAAAACCATCGTCGATGAGGCACAGAATGAGGGCGGTATTGACGAAGAAAAGGGAGAACTGATCCGCTCGGCGATTGAGTTCGATGATTTGACAGCCGACGATATTTTGACCCCTCGTGTTGATATTGTTGGCATTGATGAAGAATGCCCATTCCAGGAGATTTCGGATGTTTTCCTGAACAATACGTATTCCCGACTGCCGGTTTATTCGGATTCCATTGACAACATCATCGGTATGGTCCATGAAAAGGATTATTTCAGCGCGCAAAAGAATGGCGTTACGGATATCAAACAGGTGATGAAAAAGGTTCTTTATATCAGCCGGACTGTCAAGATCTCGGATTTGTTGCGTACTCTACAAAAATCAAAGTCGCATATGGCCATTGTGGTCGACGAATTCGGCGGTACAGAAGGGCTCGTTACCATGGAGGACATCATCGAGGAATTGGTGGGTGATATTTGGGATGAGCATGACGTCGTAATCGACTATTTTAAACAGGTTGATGATCATACGTATTTGGTCAATTGCAGTGCGGATTTGCACGATCTATTTGAGGAGTTCGACTTGGGCGATTCGGACGACTATGAGTCGTCCTCTGTTGGTGGCTGGGCAATGGAGTTGCTTGGAAAAATCCCAGCGGTAGGAGATACATTCGACTTTGAAGGGTGGCATATTACGGTCACCAAGGCGACAACCCATCATGCGACACAATTGACGATGGTTTCACCAGAAGAAACGACCGAGGATGAATAAAGTTTGGGACAATTAGCGCTTTTATCTTGGAGAATTTGTGCTATACTGAGAAAAAGCGTTCGGTTTGCAAACCTGCGTTCGGATTCGCTTGGGCAAGGGGTGAGTGTATGCAAGCGATGAGCCTTTCTGTCATTCTTCCGGTGAGGAATGTTGAACAGGAGATTTCTGGGATTTTGCGCTCTGTAGTCCGTCAGACGAATGGAATAGAAACGGAGTTTATTTTGGTGGATATGGGTTCGGACGATGGAACGCCTTTGGAATGTGTGCAGCTCATTAAAAATGAACGGCTACATGGCTTTGTGGTTCAAAATGGTGACAGTGATGTAGCAGCCGCTCTCAATACCGGTATTCAGAAGGCAAGTGGAACCTATATTTCCTTGTTTTTGCCCGAAGATTGTATGCCGATTTTCTGAGGGGCTTTTTTTGAAACCGCAGAACGCACAGGAGCGGATTGCGTATTTGGAAGCTCCTGTGAAGAGGACGCACGTTTGGCGGAGCGCCGTTCACTCAGCAAGGCTGTTCAGCAGCAGTCCGGCGTAGCATATATGAAGGAGGTCATCCGTGGAACGCTACAGATCGACCTCTCAGCGGTTCTCTTACGTCGAGATTTTCTGCGAGAGCAGGGATTGCGTTTCACAGAGGGCTGCCGGTATGGATATGCACAGGAATTTCTGTTCCTTTGCCTCTTGCATGCGCAAAATATTGTGCAGTCTCCGACGCTTTTAAAACGAAATTCGGTATTTGAGCTGAAACGTGGAAAAATGAAACCCATCGGCAAAGATATTTTTCAGGCTGTGGAGGCGCTTCAGCGGGTCGAATTCTTGTTGCAGACCAGTTTTAAACAAGAGTCTGAATTGGAAGTTCTGTTTACACAGGAGTTGCTTCCCCGTGCCGTGATGAACGGCGTGGATATTATGCTGCATGAGGGCAACGGGTATAATGCGGTGCGCGGTATATTGCGAGTTTTAGGGTACGATAAACTGCTTAGAGTTGGGCGGCGTACAGAAAAGAATCTCAAGCGCCAATTCGTACATGGAACTTAATCCCCTGGATGTATAAGACGAAATGAAATAGTGCTGTGTAGATAAGCCTTTTCTGCACAGCCTTTTCTTGACAACGAATACTATGTAATATATAATATAATTTGATAGGAGGTATCGATTTGGACATACAATTGAAGAAGGGATTGTTGGAGGTCTGTGTTCTGGCGGTCATCGATCGTGAGGACTCCTACGGTTATCAGATTATGAAGGATCTCTCTGCCTGTGTGGAAATGTCAGAATCGACCTTGTACCCTATTTTGCGCCGTTTGGAGGCAGGGGGCTATCTGACGACCTATTCCATTGCACACAATGGACGTCTTCGCAAATATTATGGCACAACGGCACAGGGAAAGAGAAGGCTATATGATTTTTGGGATGAATGGAAGGAATTGGAGCGAATCCATGCCTTTGTTCAAAAGGCCGTATACGGAAGTGAAAATCTGAATCATCATGCGGGAGATCAAACGGACAAGGAGGAAACCATGCTGTGAAAAAGGAGACCTATTTCCAAAAACTGTACCAGCTCTTACGAGCGCTTCCAGATTGTGATCGGAATACAATTGTAGCATTTTATCAAGAAATCGTAGAAGATAAAATGGAGAGTGGGCTGTCAGAAGAAGAGGCTGTTGCCAGTCTAGGGGATGTCAATCAACTGGCACAAAAAATCTTGCTCGAAAATCCACAGCGGCGTCCTAGTTTAAAACCGATTTGGATTGCATTAGGGGTAGTCGTTGCAATACTGGTGGTATTGGGCGTGTGGACGGCGCTCGGAATAGTGACCTATCAAGAATTACGGACTAATTCCGTAGCAGAGCAGGTTTTACCCTCAAAAGGACATTCAGAATCTTTTTCTTCGATGTCTGAAGAAATATTGCAGGGGGATGAAAGAGAGACTTCATCGAAGAAGGATACCGTTGGAAAGCATATGGAAGAATACCGTGCGCCGGTACATGAAGTGGATGCGATGAAATTTGAAGCCGAAAACAAATCCATCACCTTTGAAGCTGCTGATACAGAAGAGATTGTGATTTCTTATGAGACGGATAGCACACAACTTTATACAGTGGGACAAAAAGGAAGCACGATCTATTTGGAAAATAAGGACCAGAGAGAGCAGGAACAGAAAAAGGGTACCTATCGTATTGTGGTGCAGCGTCCTACATCCTACTTGGGAGGGCTTGATGTAAAAATCGACAATGGGAAAATTGAGGCAAAGGATTTACAACAACTTACGTCATTTTCCTGTGAAACGCAAAACGCAACCATTGACTTCGACCATCTAGGCGTGGAGAACCTATGTACAAAAACGAGAAACGGGAAATTAATCCTTCGTGCGATACAGGCCGATCAACAGATTGAGCTTAGCACAAGCAACGGAGCCATCCACTTGGAAGACTGTATTTCCGAGGTGATGAACCTTGAATCGAAGAATGGATTCATTGCGTTACACGCTGTTCAAGCAACGCAGGCAATCCAGGCGGAAACCACCAATGGTGCGATTTCTTTGGAAGGACTGCAGTCGCCGGATATTCAGCTAAAAACCGTAAATGGGGAAGTTGCCGGAACGATCTATGGAAACCAGGAGGATTACCAAATTATCACGGAGCAGAGACTTGGGAAAAAGAACCTGGAGAATAAATCCACAGGGACCAAAAAGTTACAAGTAACCACCGATCTGGGCCGTATTCAGATCACTTTTGATACCAATAACGCATAAAAAGAGCAGAAGCCAGTTTTTTCTCAAACCGGCTTCTGCTTTATTTTGTCTTTATTCTTCTACTGGTTTTGCAGCAAGGAACAACTTATCGTTGGGGTCATTTTCAAAGAAATCATACATGGTCCAATTGTAGAAAAAGCGTTCCGCTGGGTAAACCCCATAGCCATCCTGGTTATGGTCGGTTGTATCGTATGGATCTGCCACAATGATGACATCGTCCGCGAGCGTTTCTGTCCCCATTGTGTCATAGCCGATGATTACTTGCCAGTGTCCACCCCAATCGTTCCACGCGATCATTACCGGAACGCCGTCCTTGAGGTAGTCTTGGATCATGGTCAAATCGATCTGTTCCAAGTCTTCGAAATCGTAGGTGGTTGTATATGTAAATCCACCAACACCATCAAAAATATCCATCGCCTGCCGCAATGTAGTAGCACTGGGCGTGTTATCCCGACGTAGTTCGGCCAGCGATGCTTCATTCCAATCGCCAAGTTTTCCGTAGTCAGTTCAGGACCATCATTGCACTGGTAACGCCACAGCTCCATTCCGACGTTTGTTGGATCGTTTGGAATTTTGGAAGAATGGTTAAGGTGTCCGTGGAGGTCATGTTATAATAGTCATTGCTTGTAAAATAGGGGGAATTCTTTACATCCGCCTGCCGTTCCACGGAATCCGCTCCATCGTCAGGCGAAAGGTCGGCAGCATAAGCCATTTTCATTTCATCTGTAAAGTTCCCGGTGGAAGTCTCCGCTTCCATGCTGCTCTGAGAGCTGGTCTGGTTGGCATCCTTCGAGGATGGGTCTGTCCCCACAGGCGCGCCTGCCGTACTGCATCCTGTTAGTAAATTCATAGCCAATAGCAGGGAAAGCGCCAGAGTTACAGTTTTTTTCATTTCTCGATCTCCATTTCTACATTCAATTTTATGCCGTTTTTTGGCATAATGGGTTTAGTATAACGAGAGTAGGGGCCTGCGTCAAGAGCATTTTTGTTTATTTTTGACTTTTATAATTTTTCGGAATAAAAACATATTTTTTGTAAAAACAAGAGAGACCTTGCGAGAGTATGTACAATATGGTATAATGACACGAAAACCATACAACATGGGGAGGGCTAACCTTTTGGCAGAATTTTCCCAAAAACAATATATAGAGGATGTTGCACAGATTATGGCAATCCGTGCGCGTGGTCCCCAGCCAATGGCATTTGTACACACCTATGGTTGCCAGCAAAATGTGGCGGACGGCGAAAAAATCAAAGGCCAGTTGGAACAGATGGGATTTGATTTTACGGACGACGTCAATGAAGCGGATTTTATTCTGTTCAACACATGTGCAATTCGTGAACACGCCGAAGATCGTGTATTTGGAAATGTGGGCGCTTTGAAAAATATCAAACGCCGGCATCCGTCTGTTTTAATTGCCCTATGTGGATGCATGATGGAGCAGGAACATGTGGCAGAGCGCATTCGAAAGAGCTTTCCTTATGTGAATTTGGTATTTGGTACCCATGTGATTCATCGTTTCCCGGAACTGATGTTCCGGATGTTGACAGATGGGCGCCGTATCTTTGAGCGTGGCGACGACAGTGAAGATCAGCAGATTGTGGAAGGGTTGCCCATCCACCGCGACGGGAATATCCGCGCTTGGTGCACAGTGATGTATGGCTGTGACAATTTCTGTTCCTATTGCATTGTTCCATATGTGCGGGGAAGAGAGCGGAGCCGGTCTCCCCAGGCGATCTTGGAAGAGTTCACCGGGCTGGTTCGGTCCGGCTATAAGGACATTACACTGTTGGGGCAGAATGTAAATTCCTACGGCAAGCATCGGGAGGAAGGGGTTAACTTCTCTGCGTTGTTGCGTATGCTCGATGCTGTGGAGGGGGACTATCGCATTCGTTTTATGACATCCCATCCCAAGGATGCAACGCACGAGCTGATCGATACCATTGCCCAAGGGACGCACATCAGCCATCATTTGCATCTTCCGTTCCAGTCTGGCAACAACCGTGTTCTGCGGGAGATGAACCGCGGATATACGCGGGAAAAATATTTGGATCTGATTGCCTATGCAAAGAAACAGATCCCAGATCTATCGCTAACCTCCGATATTATTGTCGGGTTCCCCGGGGAAACCTATGCAGAGTTTCAAGACACGGTGGATCTGATTCGGCAGGTGGAGTTTACCTCTCTTTATACGTTCATCTATTCTCCTCGCGTCGGGACACGCGCTGCAAAAATGGACGATCCTATTCCTGCTGAGGAAAAAACCAGATGGTTTCAAGAACTCTGCGCGGAACAGGAACGGATTGCGGCAAGCCGTTGCGCGGCCACGGTGGGAACTATACAGCGGGTTTTGGTAGAAGAACAAAATGAAAAGACAGGGCTGTTGACCGGCAGGACGGACGGCAATGTTGTAGTGGACTTTCCCGGGGCCCCGTCGCTGATCGGGTCGTTTGCCGATGTTCGGGTAACTGCTGCACGCAATTGGATTTTGCGAGGGGAACTTGTATAGAGGGTTCGATCGGTTTTGAAACCGTTTTAGATAGAAATGAATGATTGATATTTAGAAACAGGAGAGATTTAACATGGATATGATTGAGTTAGCAAGAGAAATCGGCCGTCAGTTGCAGAAGGATGAGCGTTATTTGAATATGCGCGCGGTCAGCGCCCAGTGCGATAAAGATGAAGAGTTGCAGGAACTGATTGGGGAGTTTAACCTCAAGCGTATTGCGATCAGCAATGAGACACAGAGCGACACGCGCGATGATGAGAAATTACGGCGCTTGAATGGCGAGATGCGCCATATTTATGCGCGCATTATGCAAAATGAGAATATGACCGCTTACAATCGCGCCAAAGAGGAGATGGATCATCTTTTGCAGCGTATCAGTGCGATTATTAGCCAGAGTGCGGATGGAGAAGATCCAAACACAGCGGATTATGTGGAGTCCTGCGGTGGGAATTGTTCTGCTTGCGGCGGATGCCACTGATCCTGCCGGCGACAGAAGGACTTGAATTGAACCAAGAGACAAAGCTCCCGCCGGGTGAACCCCGGCGGGGATTGTTTCTTTTGTGAAGGAGGAAGGGCGCAAGCATGGCGAATTTATCCCCCATGATGCAGCAGTATTTTCAAATAAAAGAGCAATACCCCGACACGCTTCTGTTTTTCCGTCTGGGCGATTTTTATGAGATGTTCTTCGACGACGCAAAGCTTGCGTCCCGGGAACTGGAGTTGACGCTCACCGGGCGCGATTGTGGGCAGGAAGAGCGCGCTCCCATGTGCGGCGTTCCATTCCACAGTGCGGAGACTTATATTGCGCGCCTGGTTGCCAAGGGGTATAAGGTGGCCATCTGTCAGCAGATGGAGGACCCTGCACTTGCAAAAGGGCTTGTTAAACGCGATATTGTGCGTGTCATTACGCCCGGTACCGTACTGGAGAGCAGTATGCTGGACGAGACGCGCAACAATTTTATTTGCTCGCTTTGTGCAGAAGGGGCGCAGGCGGGAGTTTGTTTTGCGGATATTTCTACCGGAGAGTTACATGCCACCACGCTGGCGGGCGAGGATTTGGAGGAACAACTCTTCAATGAACTTTCCCGCTATTCGCCGCGTGAGATTTTGGTGAATCCAGACATACTGGAATACAAGGCGCTTCCGGCTTTTATCAAGGAACGGCTGTCTGCCAGCTTAGAGTTGCTGGATTCGTCGGAATATGAGGTGGAAATATGTGAACCGCTTGTTTTGGAGCAATTCCAAAAGGAGACGTTGGATGCGTTAGGATTGGAGCAAAATCCGCTGGTAGTACGGGCAATCGGCGCTCTACTGCGTTATTTGAAGCGAACGCAACGAACAGGCTTGGAACGCATGACAGAGGTAGAACTCTACAGCGGCGCCCAATTCATGCGTTTGGATCTCAATGCTCGGCGGAATTTGGAACTGCTCGAAACCATGCGAAACAAGGAAAAGCGAGGGTCTTTGCTTTGGGTATTAGACAAAACCCGTACGGCAATGGGGAAGCGTCTGATTCGTTCCTGGATTGAGCAGCCGCTTCTCAGCCCCGCGCAGATCAGCCGCCGCTTAAATGCGGTAGAGGAGCTTTCTGGGGATGCAATTCTGCGGGATAACCTTTCAGAGCAGCTCACCGGTATTTATGATTTGGAACGCTTGATGTCCCGTATTGTGTACGGCTCTGCCAACGGGCGGGAATTGCGCTCGCTTGCCGCGACTGCGGCCAAGCTTCCGGGATTGAAACATCTCTTGATGGATAGAACATCTGCGATGCTGGCGGGAGTCCAGCAGGATCTGGACCCATTGGACGACGTATTGGATCTGATTGATCGCGCAATTGTCGAGGAACCGCCATTTACGATTCGAGAGGGTGGGATCATAAAGCCAGGGTATAGTGCAGAGTTGGATGAACTCAAAGGGGATATGAGCGACGGGAAGGGAATTATCGCTCAGATTGAAGCGAAGGAACGCGACCGCACAGGTATCCCAAAGCTGAAAGTGGGTTATAACCGTGTGTTTGGCTATTATATCGAGATCACCAATGCATATAAGGATCAGGCCCCTCCGGAGTACATACGCAAGCAGACTTTGACCAATTGTAAGCGCTATATTACGCCGGAACTCAAGGAGTTGGAAGGGCGGATTCTTGGCGCGCATGACCGCTCGGTTCAGCTGGAGCACCAGCTTTTGATGAGGTCCGTAAAACGGTTGCCGCTCAATTGAACCGTATTCAAAAGACGGCACGGGCAGTTGCGCGTTTGGATGTTTTGCTCTCTTTTGCACAGGTGTCTGTGAACAATGGATATACACGTCCGGTAGTGGACCTCAATGGAAAGATTCTGCTAAAGGAAAGCCGTCACCCGGTGGTGGAGGCGTTGCTGGATGCGCCTTTTGTGCCGAATGATGTCCTGTTGGATAAAGGGGAAAACCGTGTAGCGATTATTACAGGCCCAAACATGGCAGGTAAATCGACCTATATGCGCCAGATTGCGCTGATTGTAGTAATGGCGCAGATTGGTTGTTTTGTTCCGGCCTCCTATGCAGAAGTTGGCATTGTAGATAGCATTTTTACGCGTGTGGGGGCATCGGACGATCTGGCTTCTGGGCAATCTACTTTCATGGTCGAAATGACCGAGGTGGCGGATATTGTAAAAAATGCGACCGACAGGAGTCTGTTGATTTTGGATGAGATCGGCCGGGGAACTTCTACCTACGATGGGATGAGCATTGCGCGCGCAGTTTTGGAGTATGCTGCGGACAAAAAGACACTGGGGGCAAAAACCCTCTTTGCCACACATTACCACGAGTTGACCGAATTGGAATCGCTGATTGAGGGAGTCAAAAACTACAACATCGCGGTTAAAAAGCGCGGGGACGACATCACATTTTTGCGCCGAATCGTGCGCGGCGGAGCGGATGACAGCTTTGGAATTGAGGTGGCAAAGTTGGCAGGCGTTCCGGAGAAGGTGGTCGCACGCGCGAAACAGATTTTAGCGGAGCTGGAACAGGGACAGCAGGTTTCTATGCCAAAGGCGCGTGGGAAAAAGCGCCAGGAAGAGGCAGAAGCGCAGTTAGCTCTGATTCCACCAAATGAAACAGAAGTGATGGGGCGTTTGCGGCAGTTGGATGTCAATACGTTGACGCCAATTGAGTGCATGAACACCTTGTTTGAACTTTGTCGGCTTGCGAAATAGAGATAAAGGAGGTGCCGCATGAGCAAAATTAATGTATTGGATAAGCACGTGGCAGAGCTGATCGCTGCTGGCGAGGTAGTGGAGCGTCCCAGTTCTGTGATTAAGGAACTTGTAGAAAATGCAGTGGATGCTGGCGCCACCATTTTGACAGTGGAAATCAAAAACGGCGGCACCACTTTTATGCGTGTCACCGACAACGGCAGTGGAATCGTGCGGGAGGATGTGCCAGTCGCTTTCCTGCGCCATGCGACCAGTAAAGTAAAGGTCCAGGACGATTTGGAAAATATCGCTACGCTTGGTTTTCGGGGGGAAGCATTGGCGTCCATCGCGGCGGTGGCGCGGGTGGAATTGCTCACCCGCACTGCGGATGAGTTAGCCGGAACACGATATGTGATCTCGGGTGGAGAAGAAGAGTGTTGTGAAGATGCAGGGTGTGCACAGGGAACCACTTTTGTGGTGCGCGATCTCTTTTACAACACGCCCGCCCGCATGAAATTTCTAAAAAAAGATGTAACGGAGGCCAATGCGGTTGCAGCCGTAATGGATCGCCTTGCACTTTCGCATCCGGAGGTTTCTGTGCGCTTTATACGGGATGGGAAAGAGACGCTGCATACGCCGGGAGACGGCAAACTGAAGTCTGCCATCTATGCGGTATTCGGCAAAGAATTTACAGCTGGACTGATGCCTGTAGAGTATGACTATAATGGGATAGAGGTATCTGGATTTGTCAGTAAGCCTGCCAATGCCCGCCCCAATCGGAGCATGCAGCACTTTTTTCTGAATGGCCGCTATGTGAAGAGCAGGACGGCGATGGTAGCTTTGGAGGAGGCTTTTAAGGGGTCCCTCATGGTGGGGAAGGTGCCGGCGTGCGTTTTGCATTTGCGCATGGCCTATGGGTCCGTGGATGTCAATGTGCATCCAGCGAAGATCGAGGTGCGTTTTTTGAACGAGCGTCCCATTTTTGATGCAGTGTATCACGGCGTTAAAACCGCATTAAATCAATGGGATAGCCCAAATGTGATGAAACTAGAACGTCCAGCACCTGCTCCCTTCCCGAAAACAAGTACCGCAGAGCAGCTTCCTCTGCGGATGGTTGAGCCGGTGGCTCAAACGTCTACACCGCTGGAGCCGCTTGTGCGAGAGGCGGTCCATACGCCTAAACCGGCGGTTCCTGCCCGAAGATCCAACCTGCGGAACCGCTTCCAGGGCTTTCGGTAAACGACAGTGGCGTCCCTTCAGGGTTGACACGTACTTTTGGCGCAGACATGCGTTTTGTGGATGTTGCAGGACCGGAAGACGAAGAAACTACTGCTCTGAATACGCCTTCGCAGGAAAAAGGGGAGGCGTTAGAGGAGGAAAAAACGCAGGAACCTGTACAGCCGGTGGTTCCGGCTGAGGAGCCTACTTCTAAGCAAAAGGTAGAACCCCTTCCTGCACGGCTGGTGGGAGAAGCTTTCGGAACATACATCCTTTTGGAACGCGGGGATGAATTGATTTTGATTGATAAGCATGCGGCACATGAACGGATGCTGTATGAGGAATTAAAGGCAAATCGGGGGACTGTCGCCCATCAGATGTTATTGCAGCCTGTAACCGTCACTCTGGAAAAAAATGAATACGCCGCGGTTCTGAATGCATTGGAGCTCTATGAGCAGGCAGGATTTGAGCTGGAGGACTTTGGAGCAGGTACCATATTGGTGCGCAGCGCCCCCTTGATTCTGGGGGGTGAAGGGGTGGCCGATGCCGTGATGGAGATGGCCGGCTACCTTGCGAATAGTAAAAATGACCTCACGACTGAGCGGCTCGACTGGCTTTATCACAATGTCGCCTGCCGGGCGGCTGTCAAGGCGGGGGATGGAGTCGGCCGGAAGAATTGCTCGCCTTGGCGGACCGATTGGAGCAAAATCCGCAGATTCGCTACTGCCCGCATGGACGCCCAGTTTCGATTCTACTCAAAAAACGCGATTTGGAAAAGCAATTCGGCCGGGTTTGACAAATTCTTTACCAGATGGAGTTATAATAGAAATGATCTCGAAAGCAGAAAAAGTGGATGCACAGATACCTGTGGCTGCTGTGGTGGGGCCTACGGCATCTGGAAAAAGTGGACTGGCAGTGGAACTGGCCCTTCGGTGTGAAGGGGAAGTCGTATCGGCGGACTCTATGCAGATTTATACGGGAATGTCGATCGGAACAGCCAAGCCGACGGTGGACGAGATGCGTGGAGTACCGCATCATCTGATTGACTTTGTGGCCCCCCAGGCGTCGTTCAGTGTGGCGGATTATGTGAAACTGGCGGCACAGTGTGTAGCAGATATTCATGCGCGCGGAAAGCTTCCCATACTGGCTGGAGGAACCGGGTTGTATGTCCGTTCTTTCCTACAAAACTTGCAATTCACAGAGGAAGACCGCGACGACGCCCTGCGCGCCTCTCTCAAAAAGCGTGCGGAAGAGGAAGGGACGCAGGCCTTGATGGACGAGCTACGGCGGATAGATCCGGAATCGGCAGCGCGCCTCCATCCGAATAATCTGGGAAGGGTGATTCGGGCACTCGAGATCTATTATACAACAGGTTCGACCATGACTCAGCAGATCGAGCGATCCCGCACGAAACCATCTCCTTATCATGTCTGTATGATCGGTTTGGACTTTCTCGACCGGGAAAATCTCTATGCGAGGATCAATGCGCGGGTTGACAAAATGATGGCAGATGGTTTGGAGGAGGAGGCCCGTCAGGTACTGGGGCAACGTGCTTCTACGGCACGACAAGCGATCGGCTATAAGGAGTGGGCGCCCTATTTTCAGGGGGAGATTTCCCGGGAGGAGGTTGCGGAGAACATCAAACGAGAGACACGCCGCTACGCCAAACGGCAGTTGACTTGGTTTCGCCGGGAGGAGAATATTCATTGGTTACACGTGGATGCATATCCCGACAGCTTGGGGCTCGTTTCGGCGGCACAGTCGATTTTGGACACATGGCGGTGTAAAGACTGACCGCCGGCGCTACAAAGGGGGATGTGAATGAACAATTCCATATTGAAGCGGCTGCTCTCTATTTTTATTGCGCTACTGCTGTTTTTCTATATCGGTTATCAGATCTACAGTGCCAATTACAGCACCGTGCGGACGGAAACTGCGCTGAGCAAAACAGAAGCGGATACCATCGAGACCACCGGAATTGCCATTCGGAAAGAAAGCCTGATTGAACAGCCGGCAAATGGCGTTTTGACATACGCTGTTGAAGACGGCGGCCATATTCACAAAGGCGGCACTGTCGCAGTCACCTATGCCAACGAAGCAGATGCCACAGCGCAGAGGCAGTTGCAGGAATTGGACAGCGAGATTGCAAGGCTGCAAAAGTTGAATACGCCCGGCGATACATATGCGGCGAATCCCGATTCTCTGAACAAGCAGATCAATCAGGAGTTGACGGACTTGCTCATTGCTTCCCGAAAGGAAGGGTTGAGCGACCTTTCGGAGTACCGAGAGGAATTCCTCTATCTGTTGAATGAAAAACAGATCGTTACAGAAAAGGTTACGGATTTCAATGCGCGGATCAGTACGCTCCAAGCGGAACGGCAGTCCATCGCTTCTACCCATGGTTCACAAACAGGGACGATTGCATCCCCGGACTCCGGGTACTTCATCAGCTATGTGGATGGGTATGAAGGCGTATTCGATTACGATCAGGTTGAGGACATCACACCGGATCAGATTCGTGAGATGGCTGCTATGCAGGTGACACCCTCGGCTTCGATTGGAAAGGTATGTGCAGACTTTAACTGGTATTTTGTCTGTATTGTAGATGCAGACACCGCGCTGAAATTTCAGGAGAAGGCAAATCAGACTCGGTATGAAGCCCGTTGTGTCACATTGACGTTCCCTTTTGCTTCGGCGGCTCCTCTCCCGGCAGAGGTCGTTAAGATCAATCAAAAGGATAAGGAATCCGAGGCCGCCGTGGTGATGCGCTGTAACAATATGAATGCATCTCTGGCCCGCCTACGCAATGAGACGGTGCAGATTGAAATTGAAGAGTACAGTGGCATCCGTGTCAGTCAAAAATCCGTGCATTTTGAAACAATTACCAAGGAGACGTATGATAAGGATGGCAATGTCAATGGAACCGTAACCAAGGAGGTCAAGGGCGTTTATGTGATGCACGGCAGCGAGATTCAGTTCTGTCAGATATTCCCCTTGTATAGCACCAATAGCTATGTGATCTGTGAAGCGCTGACAGAGGAAGAAGAAAAGACGCGGTCCTACGATCCTTTTGTGCAGGATGAAGCGGAAGGAGAAGAGGCGCAACAGGAGGATCCCATGGAGGGACTCTTTACGGATCGAACCGTGCAACTTTATGATGAAGTGGTTGTAGAAGGGACGGATTTGTACGATGGAAAAGTGGTCGAGTGATGAGCTGGCACAGCGTTGCCGCGCTCTGGAAGAGAACATGAAACGGATTCAGGCCGAAATCGCAGAAGCGGCCATCCGCTCGGGGCGCAGGCCAGAGGATATTACGCTCTTGGCCGCAACAAAGACGGTCCCGGTCGAGGTCATCAATTATGGAATTGAACGGGGCTTGGACCATATTGGAGAAAATCGTGTGCAGGAATTGTGCGATAAGTATGATGCTTTGGAGCGTGAAAAGACCGATGTGCAATTTATTGGGCATTTACAGACCAATAAAGTGAAATATTTGATCGGAAAGGTCAGCATGATTCAATCGGTAGATAGCATGAAATTGGCACAGGAGATTTCCCGGCTGAGTATACGGGGAAATCAGACGATGAATATTCTGATAGAGGTCAATATCGGGCGAGAGGAAAATAAGTCGGGGGTTTTGCCAGAGCATTTGGAGACGCTCATAAAAGAAATTTCCACTTTACCGGCCCTTCGAGTGCGCGGTTTGATGGCGATTCCGCCGGCAGATGCCGATTCTGTGGCGACACAGCACTATTTTTCAAAGATGTTCGAATATTTTATTGACACGAAACACAAAAAATTAGATAATGTTTCTATGGATGTTTTGTCCATGGGGATGTCTGCGGATTATGCACAGGCAATCCTGGCTGGCGCAAATATGGTGCGCGTTGGTTCAGCGCTCTTTGGCGCCCGGAATTATAACATCCGTTGAGAGGAAAGGCTCCTTTGGAGCGGCAAAAGGGTCTGCGCCGCAGGTTTGACCCGCTGATCTGTAAGGAGAGCAGAAGAATTTTAGGAGGCTTTGTATTATGGCAGGACTGGTACAGAAATTTAAAAATATGTGGAATCCGCCAGATGACGAGTACGATTATGACTACGATTACGACGAGACGGCACAGGAAGAGGAGAAACCCTTGGAGCACGAGACAATTTCAGAGCCGCGCGATAGTATTCGCCGTGCGCCTTCCAGTTCTACCGGGAATAAAGTGGTAAATATACATGCAACCGCCCAGTTGCAAGTGGTGCTGTTTAAGCCCGAACATTATGGGGAAGAGGTACGCGCCATTGCAGATGAGCTTTTGAAGCGCCATACGGTGGTGCTCAATCTGGAGAATACGGAAAAGAATATCTCTCGCCGTATCTTGGATTTCCTCAGTGGCGTGGCTTATGCTCAGAATGGAAAGATTAAGCCTGTGGCGACGCGTACCTTTATTATTACACCCTATAATGTCGATTTGACCGGCGACGACGTATTGGATGAGCTGGAAAACAACGGCGTATATTTCTAATGGACAAGCGTACAGGAATGGATGATGCCGTTTTAGAGGCCAAACTCCGGGACGCTGTGCGAATCGCAGAGCGCGGCCGGGCGCATTTTGTCGGTTTTTTGGATGAACGTCAGGCGGGTGTGGCGCAGAGTTTCATGCGCCACACCGGCTTTTCCAATTTTTTGTTCTGGGGTGGATATCCAGAGGCAGAACGTGTTTTGTTTGGCGCCTTTCCGGATTATCAGGAAGCGTGTCCAGAGGATTTTCCGTTGGAAACTTTTACGGTTTCCTACCGGATGTGTGATTCTTTGACCCATCGTGATTTTTTGGGAGCGCTGCTTTCCAAGGGGGTCGTGCGTGAGACGCTGGGGGACATCTTGGTGGAGCCTGGCCGTGCAGTTTTGTTCTCTCGTGCGGAGGTTGCCGAGTTCCTTTTACAACAGACCGATAAGATCGGCCGTGTGGGGGTTACGCTGTCACGAGGCGCGCAAGAACCACTGCCTGTGCCGCATACGTTTGCGCCATTTTCCGGTGTAGTGGCCTCTGCCCGGCTGGACTGTATTGTTGCGTTGGCCGCAGGTGTCAGCAGGGAAAAGGCGGCGGGGCTGGTTTCGGCTGGAGTGGTAATGCTCAATCACGAGGTAGTCACTTCGGTTTCCACACAGGTTACGGAAGAGGCAAAGTTGTCGATCCGGGGAAAAGGGCGGTATATTTTGGACCGAATCGGCCCCGTGACCAAAAAAGGACGGCTCAGCATTGCCGGCAGAAAATATATTTGATTGGGAGGCTTCCTATATGCTTACGCTCAACGACATCATCAATGTCAGTTTTCGAAAGTCACGGTTCTCCGGGTATAATACTGAGGACGTGGACAACTTCATCGACCAAGTAAAGGAGTCCTACGACGAACTGTTGAAGAAAAATATTGAACTCAAGGAAGAGATGGAGAAGCAGAATGCGGAGAAAGAGCAGCTTCTCAAGAAGTTAGAGGTTTTGGCAGGGAAGATCGAGGATTACCGGCAGGAAGAGGATGAAATAAAAAATGCCCTTGTGAGTGCGCAGAAGTTGGGGGATGCTTCCATCCGAGAAGCGCGCCATAAGGCGGAGATTATTGTGAAGGATGCTACCCTCAAAGCTGGCCATATCGCCAGTACGGCGGAAGAGAGTATTCAAGAGCAAAAGCGCGAGTTGGAGCGCTTGAAAAAAGAAGTTTCGGACTTCCGTGCACAGCTTTTGGAGACCTATAAAAAGCATTTAACCTTGATTGACGCAATTCCGACCTATAAGCCACAGCCGGAACAGGAAATTAAGCCGCAGCCGGTCAAGCAGACAGAGGAGCCGCCGGTGGCAGAAGAACCCACCATGGAGCTTCCAGCGGATTTTCATGTGACTATTGCGAATTTTGACGATGATCCGGACATCTCGCCGCAAGAATCCTTTTCACACGGCGACGATGGCCTGAATATACCGACGGATGTGTTTACGCCGGGCAAATAAAACCAAGGAGAGTAGAGACCAATGGATTATAAAAGCACGCTGAACCTTCCCAAGACCGACTTCCCGATGCAAGCTAGCTTGCCGAAACGGGAGCCGGAAATGCTGAAGACTTGGGAAGAAAAGCATATCTATGAAAAGGTGTTGGAGAAAAACGAGGGAAAACCGCTTTTTGTACTGCATGACGGCCCTCCTTATGCCAACGGCGACATTCATCTGGGGACTGCTTTAAATAAAACGCTCAAAGATATTATTGTCCGTTATCGCAATATGGCAGGTTACAAGGCGCCGTATGTGCCCGGTTGGGATACACATGGTCTGCCTACGGAACTCAAGGCGCGCAAAAAGGCGGGCGTTGAGAACTCCACGACCATTTCCGACGTAGAGCTACGGAAGCTCTGCCGCGAATTTGCCCTCGGGTATCTGGACGACCAGCGCAATGAATTTAAACGCTTGGGCGGCATCGGGGATTGGGCAAATCCATACATTACCCTGACACACGATTTTGAGGCGGAACAGATCAAGATTTTCGCAGAGATGGCGACACAGGGATATATCTATAAGGGGTTAAAGCCGGTCTACTGGTGCCCGGAATGTGAGACTGCCTTGGCAGAGGCTGAGATTGAATACGCCGAAGATCCCTGCAATTCGATTTATGTGAAATTCCGTGTGACAGATGACAAGGGGTTGTTTACAGAAAAAGGGGCAGATCTTTCCAAGACCTATTTTGTGATCTGGACCACGACCACTTGGACATTGCCCGGCAATGTGGCGATTTGCTTGGGACCGGAATTTGAGTATTCTCTGGTCAAATGGGAAGAGGAATATTATGTGATGGCTTCTGCGTTAATGGAAGGCGCGATGAAAGAAGCTGAAAAAACAGATTATGAAGTGATTGCTACGTTTAAGGGCAGCGATCTTGAATATATGAAGGCGCAACATCCATTTTTGGACCGCACCTCTTTGGTCATCTTAGGAGATCATGTCACTCTGGAAAGCGGTACCGGCTGTGTCCATACTGCGCCTGGACATGGCGTAGAAGACTTTGAAGTCTGCCGCGACCATTACCCGGAGCTGCCCGTTGTTGTCCCAGTGGACAGCCATGGAAAACTCACCGAAGAGGCGGGCCAGTTTGCCGGCTTGACCACCGAGGCGGCCAACAAGGTGATCGCCAAGCACTTGCAGGAAACTGGCGCAATGTTTGCGATGGAGCACATCATTCACCAATATCCGCATTGCTGGCGCTGCAAAAATCCGGTTTTGTTCCGGGCTACCGAGCAGTGGTTCTGTTCGGTGGATTCCTTTAAGAAACAGGCGGTTGAAGCCATCAATGAGGTGGAATGGATTCCAGGATGGGGAAAAGACCGCATCACATCCATGGTAATGGATCGCAAGGATTGGTGTATTTCCCGTCAGCGCCGGTGGGGTGTGCCGATTCCGATCTTCTATTGTAAGGAATGCGGCGAGCCGCTGATTGACAAGGACGTTATGCTGCATATTTCAGAGATCTTCCGGGACAAGGGTTCGGATGCATGGTATGCCATGGAAGAAAAGGACCTCCTGCCAGCGGGCGTGAAATGTCAGAAATGTGGCTGTACGGACTTCAAAAAAGAGCATGACATTATGGACGTCTGGTTTGACTCCGGCTCCACACATGCGGCTGTTTTGCAGCAGCGTCCGGAGCTCAAGTGGCCGGCGGACCTTTATTTGGAGGGGGCGGACCAGTACCGCGGTTGGTTCCAATCCTCTTTGTTGACCAGCGTGGCAACGCGCGGGACTGCACCGTATAAAGCGGTTGTCACCCACGGCTGGGTGGTGGACGGCGAAGGCCGTAAAATGAGTAAATCTTTGGGAAATGGTATTCTTCCGCAGGAAATCATCGACCAGTATGGCGCGGATATTCTGCGCCTGTGGGTGGCGTCTTCGGATTATCATGCGGACATTCGCATTTCCAAGGAAATCCTGAAACAACTTTCGGACGCTTATCGGAAGATTCGGAACACAGCGCGCTTTATCCTGGGCAATCTTTCGGACTTTGACCCGGACAAGGATCAGGTAGAGTTGGAACAGTTGCAGCCGCTTGATCGTTGGGCCTTGACAAAGCTGGATGCGTTGTCTGCAAAGTGTAAAGAAGCGTATGATACATATGAATTCCACAATGCCTACCACGCAATTCATAATTTCTGCGTAGTAGACATGTCGAACTTCTATCTGGATGTATTGAAAAATCGTCTCTATGTGGAAAAGCCGGACAGTCAGAGCCGCAGAGCCGCACAGACTGCAATGTATATCATTTTAGATGGTATGACGCGCCTGATTTCGCCCATTTTAGCATACACTTCGGATGAGATTTGGCAGGCTATGCCGCATGACAGCAAAGCAGATCGAGAATGTGTGCTGTTCAATGAGATGCCCCAGGCAACCGGTGTGGATGTGGACAATGCGTTCACCGCTCGTTGGGATCGTATCCATCAGCTGCGCGACGATGTAAAAAAAGCGCTGGAGTTGGCGCGCAAGAATAAAGTGATCGGCGCCTCCCTGGATGCAAAGGTTCAGCTGTTCTGTGAAGGCGAGCTGTATGATTTTGTAAAGTCGGTTGAGGATGAGTTGGCCGAGGTCTTTATTGTCTCTCAGATTGAGGTATCAAACAGCAGCGAGGGCGAATTTACGGGTGAAGAAGTTCCGGAACTTTCGGTCACAGTCAGCCATGCAGAGGGCGAAAAATGTGCCCGTTGTTGGAGTTTCAGCCACACGGTGGGGAGCGATCCTGCACATCTGGATGTGTGTGAACACTGTGCAGAGGCTTTGCGCTGATTCGCTGCGGCGATGTATGGAAGACCCGATACATGGGAGAATACAAGTATGGTTGGAAAGGGCGGGCGGAAGTTCGCCCTTTTTTCATCCGATCCGAAACCGCGCGAAGGCGCAAAGGAGGATTTACATTGGCAATTCTTTCTCAGCCCTGGCGGTCGTGGCTGCTTTGGTGGATCAATTGATTAAGCGTTTAGTTGTGGTACAATTGAAGCCGGTGGGGAGTATGACTGCCATTCCAGGCCTTTTAGATTTTACTTATTTAGAGAATCGTGGTGCAGCATTTGGAATGTTGCAGGATCAGCGTTGGTTTTTTATTGTTACCACAGGTTTCATTACGATTCTATTGATTGCAGGTTTGTTTGTCTATAAAAAGCACAGTGCCTGCTCGATTGCAGCTTCTATCTTGATTATTGGCGGCGGTATTGGGAACCTGATCGACCGTATCTTTTTGGGCTATGTAGTCGATTATATTCATGTGTCATTTTTCCCGCCGATCTTTAATTTTGCAGATTGTTGTGTGACGGTGGGGACCGTTCTTTTGATGATACACATCCTGTTCTTCCTGGAACGGAAGAATGAAAAGCGGTTGGATAGCCATGAATAATCTGGAAATGCGCATGGGGGAGCCGCTTTGCGTTGTAGCGGAGTCTGAGGATGAAGGACTGCGTCTGGACAAATTCCTCTCCATTCGAATGGAGGAACTCACACGTTCAGCAGCGGAACGCCTCGCTGAGCAGGGAAAGGTTTCCTGTGAGGGAAAAATCTTGGGTAAAAAATACCGTCTGCATCGGGGTGATAAAATCGAAGTGATTTTGCCGGAACCGGTCGGATTGGATGTCTTACCGGAAGCGATCCCCTTGGATATTCGATATGAGGATGCCGATCTCTTGGTGGTCAATAAGCCGAAGGGAATGGTGGTACATCCGGCGGCTGGCCATGCAAATGGAACATTGGTCAATGCATTGCTGGCGCATTGTGGAGATTCCCTCTCTGGAATCAATGGGGTGATTCGCCCGGGGATCGTCCATCGCATTGACAAGGATACCAGTGGGTTATTGATCGTCGCCAAGAATGACTTCGCGCATCAACATTTGGCAGAACAGATTAAAGAGCATCACTTTACACGTGTGTATGAAGCGGTAGTCCATGGTAACCTCAAAGAGGATACCGGCACCGTGGATGCACCGATCGGCCGTCATCCCACGGATCGCAAGCGTATGGCGGTTACAGAAAAGAATGCTCGCAATGCCGTGACGCACTTTGAAGTTTTAGCGCGGTATAAGGGATTTACACATGTGCGGCTGAAATTGGAGACAGGGCGTACACATCAGATTCGTGTACACATGGCATACATTGGACATCCGGTGGCGGGTGACCCGGTGTACGGGCCCAAAAAGCCGGTTCCCAATCTTGACGGCCAATGCCTGCATGCGCGGGTCGTCGGCTTTATTCATCCGCGTACGGGAAACTATTTGGAAATCACAAGCGAACTGCCGCCCTATTTTATGACACTATTGGAAAAGTTAAGAAAACAGACCGCAGGGAGTGATGGGACTTGAACTTACAGGGAATCTTACTGGTGAGTGATCTGGATGGGACCTTAATTGGGGAAAACTTTGTAGTTCCCCAGCGCAATTTGGATGCCATTGCGCGTTTCCAGGAAGCGGGCGGGAGTTTTGCCATTGCCACAGGGCGTTCGATACGATCTGGTGCACGTTATGCAGCGCTTACCCATCCCAAAGGCCCTTGTATTTGCCTCAATGGGACGATTTTGTATGATTATCTTCAGGAGAGAATGCTCTGGAATTGTTCTTTGGAGCAGACGAGCGCCGCGGGATATATCCAGACACTGTACGACCAGTTTCCGACTGCGGGAATTGAATACTTTTGTCAGGAAACCATCCACATATTGCGCCGCAATGCCTACGTGACGGAACACCTCAACCATGAGCATGTTTCTTGGCAGGATGGGCCGCCGATGGATCCAACGCAGCCATGGTATAAAGCACTCTTTGCAGACGATGCGGATAAAAAAGATGCCATGGAAGCTTTTACCCACACATTTTTACATCCAGGGGTGCGGTTTGTGTCCTCCTCTGAGAATTATTTAGAGATGTTGCCAGAGCAGGCAAGCAAAGGGAAGGCACTGATGAGAGCGGCTGAATTCGCTGGTTTTTGTATGCAAAATGTCTATGCCATCGGTGATTACTACAACGATGTGGAATTGTTGGACGCTGCTGGTGTGGCGGTTGTGCCGGAAAACGCGCCGGACGACCTAAAGGAACGGGCGGATTTGGTAGTGGGGCACTGCTATCACGGGGCAGTTGCGGATTTGATTGAGGAGATTGAGCGGCAATACGGTTGAATCGGGAAGAGGTGACCCAGAAGTGGAAGAGGAAAAGCGGCAGACACGGGTTTTGATTGCCATAGCGTTGGTGTTTTGTGCGCTTTTGATCGGATACAATGCGTTTTATGTTCCGGATGCTTCTTTAGAAAGCTTTGTAGAAACCGACCAGCTTTCAGGGAATGGCGAGTATTCCATGGAAGCGGAGGAATCTTCTGAGAAAATCCATTTGAATACCGCTTCCCTGGAGGATTTGGATACGTTACAAGGTATTGGGCCGGCTCTGGCACAGCGAATCATCGATTATCGGGAAGAATATGGCGGCTTTTCCCGTGTCGAGGAACTAAAGGAAGTGAAAGGAATCGGAGAGGTTCTTTTTGAGCAGATTCGAGACAGTGTGACAGTGGAGCCGGCTGAATAAAAAGAGGGTGCCCCCAAACTACGAATCTTTGGATTCATAGGAAAGGGGCAATCTCTTTCTGTTTGAAAAAATATCTGGGTTTCTAAAAAACGAGGGTATCCTTAGGCCGTGAAATGGCTTAAGGATACCCTCATTTCCGTTGTAGTTCTTTTGGCTATACTTTTCAAGTTTATTGAAAGAATTCGCAACTTACAAATTTTTGTATGGGATGCGATTCTCATGCTTAGAAAAATTTTAGACTTTAAAAGGGGATACAGTCGCTATCGTCGGTGCAATATTCATCGTCCAGCTCCTTTTCGTGCCTTTCAATATATAAAGCAGACGCTTTTTTTATAGTAGGTAAGGATTTCTGTACGGTATCCATGCAGCGGACCCATTTCCAAATCACCCAACCGCTTACCGCAGTGAGTAGAACCCCTAATGCAGCAGCTGTCATTCCGATTGCACCGAGAATCTTTAAAAACTTATGGTGTTTTTCCAAATCAAACAAGATGAAAACCTCCTCTGCGATCAGTCGCCAAAGCAGATGCCAATATCCCGTCCGGTCTGGATGACGTCGCAGTCCTTTGGAACGGTTTTGAGCTTGCCAGCGACCTCCGACAGCGGCACGGGACAATCTGTCCATTTTGCAATGCGACCATGTTGCCATACTGCTTTTGTACAATCAGCTTTGCCGCTGCAGCGCCGAAACGTGTGGAAAGTACACGGTCATAGGGGCATGGACTGCCGCCGCGCTGAAAATGTCCGGGTACTGTTACACGGATTTCTTGCCCGGTCTTATCGCCAATCTCTTTGGCCAGACGGTAAGAAATCGAGGGGTATGCCATATTTGCGCGTACAGCTTTGAATTCCTTCTTGCTGAGTTTGGCTTCCTCCTTGGACATAACCCCTTCCGCTACAGCAAGAATGGAAAAACGCTTGCCAGATTCATTCCGCTGCCGGATGGTTTTGACCACACTGTCGATGTCGTACGGAATTTCTGGAAGGAGGATGACGTCGGCGCCGCCGGCGATTCCTGCATATAGGGTGAGCCAGCCGACTTTATGACCCATAATCTCCACAATGAATACACGCCCGTGTGAAGTAGCGGTGGTATGGATGCAGTCCAATACGTTTGCGGCAATATTCATGGCGCTGTAAAAGCCAAAGGTCATGTCGGTTCCCCAGACATCGTTGTCGATGGTTTTTGGAAGCGTCACAACATTCAGACCCTCTTCGCTGAGCAGATTGGCAGTCTTATGCGTGCCGTTGCCACCCAAAATGACCAAACAATCCAACTTCATTTTTTTATAGTTGTCTTTCATATTTTTGACCTTATCGCCGCTGTTCTCGTCAATGACGCGCATCAGCTTAAATGGCTGGCGGGAAGTGCCTAAAATTGTGCCGCCGAGCGTCAGGATGCCGGAGAAATTCTCCGGTTTCATGCGCTTGTAATTGCCTTCGATCAAGCCGCGGTAACCGTCGTTAATGCCATAGATTTCCACATTATCGCCAAACTCTTCATACAGCGCTTTTGCAACGCCGCGGATGGAGGCGTTGAGGCCCTGACAGTCTCCGCCGCTCGTCAAAATACCAATTCTTTTCATGAAAGCCACATCCTTTTTTACATCATTTTTTATTACGCCGAAATTCCGAAGGAAAAATGTCTCTGCTGACATTGCAAATCCCAAGAGGAATAGCAGAGTACAAAGATTTTTCCATACCCTCCACAGAAAGAGGGATGCATTTTGTCTCCCGTTCAAGGGAAAAGGCTATCTTATTCTGCCGTACTGCGAATGGGCTTATACGGCTTGGAAGCATCCGGCACCTGCAAGGCCTTCACAGCCTTTTGTGCCATGGCAGAGAATTCTACTTGACAATTGTGGGACGTCTTTCCACGTCGATCAATATGTTCGTAGGTGGTATCGGAACGAAGCATCCGCGCGTTGAGGTTGTCGTTCCACATGGTCTCCAAAATGTCAAAAGCACGTTCTTTTAAATCCTCATCCTCAATGGGGAACACTAGCTCGACACGACGGTCTAAATTGCGGGGCATCCAGTCGGCGCTGCCCATATAAATTTTAGGATTCCCGGCATTTTCGAATTTAAAAATACGGCTGTGCTCTAAGAGCTGCCCCACGATGCTAATCACTGTAATGTTTTCGCTGATGCCCGGAAGCCCTGGCACCAAGCAACAAATCCCGCGCACAATTAGACGAATCGGAACATTGGCCTGGGAAGCCTGATAGAGCAATTCAATCATTTCCGGGTCCACCAGGGAGTTGACCTTGGCGGTAATCCCACAGGGAAGGCCGGCCAAAGAGTTGTCGATCTCTTTTTGAATCATCCGCACGAAGAATTCCCGCAAACCGTGGGGAGCAACTGCAAATTTGTTGTATTCCGGCGGAAGGGAATACCCGGTCAACACATTAAACAGGGAAGAGGCATCCCGCCCGAATGGTTCTTTGCAAGTGAAAACGCCGATGTCCGTGTAGATTTTAGCGGTTGAATCATTATAGTTTCCGGTAGCCATGTGGAGATACCGCCGGATTCCATCTTCGTCTCGGCGTACCACCAGAAGAATTTTGCAGTGTGTCTTTAAACCTGCCAAACCGTAGATGACATGGCAACCGGCTTCTTCCAATTTTTTCGCCCAAAGAATGTTGTTCTCCTCGTCAAAACGCGCTTTGAGCTCAACCAGGACGGTGACCTGTTTGCCATTTTCTGCGGCCCGGATCAATGCGGCAACAATCGGAGAGTGTCCGCTTACGCGGTAAAGCGTCTGTTTGATTGCCAACACATTTTCGTCTTCGGCCGCCTGCCGGACAAAATCCACTACACATTCAAAGCTTTCATAGGGATGATGCACCATGCGGTCCTTGTCACGAATGGCCTCAAACATGTCGTCATAACCCCAGAATGCTGCCGGCGGATAGACCGGTTTAATCGGTTTGAAGCAAAGCTGCTCGCATCCCGGAAGGTTTGCAAATTTTGAAAGGAAGGTCAAATCCAACGGACCGGGGACTTCGTAGATTTCACTCTTTTGGATTTCCAACATTTCGATTAAGAATTCTTTGGTTTCCTTGTCACAGCGCTGGAGCAGCTCCAGGCGCACAGGCTTGCCGCGCTTACGCCGCTTGATCGACTTTTTGATTTCGCTGAGAAGATCTTCCGCCTCCTCGTCGATCTCCAAATCGGAGTTACGGGTGATGCGGAAAGGACAGCTTGCTTGGATTTCGTTGAGTTCAAACAACGATTCCAGCTTATAGGTAATCACATCTTCGAGAAGAACGAACATGCGCCCTTCCGCGCAGGGGATTTCCAAGAAGCGAGAGAGGATGCTTGGAACCTGCACCACTGCAAAATAGGATTCCTCCGATTTTTTGCTTTTTAAGCGGACTGCCAAATTCAGGCTTTTATTTGCCAGGAAGGGAAAGGGACGGCTGCGGTCCACAGCCAGTGGCGTAAGCACAGGAAATAGGACTTTGTCAAAATAATCGGAGATGAAGGCGGTCTGTTTTTCGTTCATCTCGTCCGGCGTTACGAAGAGGATGCCATTCTTCTTGAGTGCAGGGACAATGGACCGATGCAGGCAGGAATACTGCCGCTCGGAGAAACCATAGATTTTTGTATTCAGTTGTGGCAACAGTTTTGCAGGCGTCAGCCCGGAAAAATCGGGCTTGTTATAGCCGGATTCCACCTGCTCTTTCACACCGGCCACACGCACCATGAAAAATTCGTCCAGATTGGAAGCAGTGATCGAGAGAAAGCGGATTCGCTCCATAACTGGATTTTCCTTTTCAAAGGCCTCTTCCAGGACACGGGCATTGAAATCCATCCAGCTCAATTCCCGATTGATAAAGGGAAGCCGCTGCTTATCCATTTTTTCATTTTTTTCGTTCATAAAACCACGCAGCCTTTTTTATAGTATTCACCCCTGCGTAACCAGGGGAAGATCGCTCAGATCATCGTGGACTTGATGGTCAATTCCGGCTTGATACCGAACACTTCCTTGAAGAAGGGGGCCGTCTGCTCAAATGCCCATTTTTCAAGATAGAGGTTTTCGTTGCTTTCTCCTGTAATCAACAGGCGGTCCTTATCCAGGCGCACTTTAATATCGTCGAGTTTTTGTTTCTGCGATTTGTCCAATGCATTTGCCAAGCGGAAAATCGCCACCAACTTGGAAATGACCAGCCTCGTAGATTCCCGAAGCCGAATGAACTCGAGTCCGTCATAATTGGGTACATCGTATTCGTTGTACCGTGCGATATATGCGATGATGCGCATTTCTTCGGCGGTCATTCCATAGAGATCGATATTCTTTAAGAGGTCAAAAGAGCTGGAAAGATGTTCCTTCGCGTTGACATAGTGACCGCAGTCGTGCATAATGGCGGCGAGCTCTAAAAGCAACCTCTTGCGCCGGTCCAGACCGTGCGTTCCTTTCATCTTGTCAAAAATCTTACATGCAAATTTACAGATGTTCTCTGTGTGACGTTCGTTGACATTGTAAATGCGGGCCATCGCCCTGGCACAGGAGAGGGCGTTGATGCGCACATGCTCTGCGTATTCATTTGCACTCTTGGGAATCAGCATTTGTTTCATGAGGGCAAACCAGAGGTCTACCTTTGGTGCAATGATATAATCCGCTTTGACAAACTGCATCAACCGGACATAGATAGCCAACGCCGAATAGAGCAGCTCGGCAACCTCTTCCTCAATGCCGAACCGGTCGCTGATTTTCTCCTTGGAAAGGGAACGGACCTCCTTGAACAGGTTTTTGATCTGTTTTGCTTTGATGATATACCGGCCATTTTCGGGTTCAATTCCGCAGATTTTGGCGATCAATTCGATCTCATTGCCGGTGAGCACCAAGCTTTCGAACCCCCCCTCCGGTTGGGGGAGGCGGATGCGTCCGATGATAGAATCCAGATATTCTTCAACTACGACGTAAAATGAGTCGGTTTCCTCCTGGATGCTTCCGAGCATGTCGTGAAGCTTTAACGCCCCCATAGGGACGTTCTGCGAAAAGACCATGTTCTGGCCGTCGAAGACGGACAGCCCAATGGTGCCCGCACCGATGTAAGAGATCAGCGCATTGCCAATCTTTTGCGGAGCCATCGTTCGCAGGCTGGCGAGAATTTCCGAATAGATCAGTGTCTTTTCCTGACCATCCTCTAAAATCTCAACCGTCATATCGTTTTGAATCTTCAGTTGATCCAAAACGTAGGCACTGTTTTTTGCCTCTCGCAGGGCTGTAGTAGCGACCACTTTATATTGATCTGTACCGTATTCTGCCATGATTTCGCTGTATCCCTGCAAAATACTGGAAAGCTCACGCAAGCTTTCAAAACTGATTTTTCCTCCGGTAAAGACTTCATGGCCCAGACAGAGGGGATACTGCAGGCGGTCAAGGCTGATGATCTCTCCTTTTCGGAGCTGGCAAATCCGCATTTTCAACAGATTGGAACCAATGTCGATCACAGCGGCAATTTTTCCGCCCTTCTTTTTGTTCATTTGTACACCACCTACTCATAGTTTCAAACATAGGAATATGCCATTCCGATGGAGAAGGATTGAACAGGAATGACGCCGTGGTATGCATAGAAGTTTCCGGCGTCTTGCTATGGTAATATGAAAAACTTATCGGTAATTTATAGTTAATTATACCAAATATTTGTCTGTTCAGCAATATAGGATTCCAAGTTTCTTCGCAAAGATCGGCCTCTTTAGACAAGATTTTTAAAGAAATGCGGGATAGAAAATCCATTTTCTCCTGATTTTGGGAATGCTTTATGGTATAATGGATGCAAATGGAATGAAGGAGCGAGTAATTTGCATTTTGGAAATAAGATTTTAAAATATCAAGATGAGATTTTTGCTGATTTGGCCCGTTTGATTGCGGTTCCTTCCGTGCGTGGGGAAGCGGAACCTGGAAAGCCTTTTGGAACTGCGCCGGCGCAGGCACTTTCAGTGCATTTTAGAGATTGCGGAGAAATTGGGATTTCCGACTCGGAATGTCGGAAACTATGCTGGCCACGCAGAGTACGGAGAGGGCGAGGAGATCGCGGCAGTACTCTCCCATGTGGATGTAGTTCCGGCGGGCGATGGATGGGATACCGATCCCTTTACAATGACTAAGATCGGCAATCAGTACTTTGGCCGCGGTGTGGCGGATGATAAAGGGGCTGCTGTAGTATCCCTGTACTGCTTGAAGGTTTTACAGGATGAACAGGTAGTGACAAAGCGCCGTATCCGTACGATCTTTGGCGCCGGCGAGGAGACCGGGAGCGACGATCTGGAGCGCTATTTTGAGAAGGAACCTATGCCGGTGATGGGATTTACGCCGGATTCAGAATATGGAGTTTGTAACCGGAAAAGGGCATTTTGCGCATGAATTTTTCTGCACCGAACGACTCGACGGTGTTAAAGAGTTTTACTGCCGGAACGGTGGTCAATGCGGTACCGGCCGGTGCATGTGCGGAAGTAGCGTGTACACGGGACGACCGGGAACGTTTGCGCGCTGCAATCGGGATTGTAGAGGGACGTTTTACAATGGAAGAGACGGATGAAGGGGCGCGTATTACTTCGGCAGGGACTGCTTCTCATGCGATGCAGCCACAAGAAGGGTTTAATGCCGCTACCCATTTGCTGGCATTGCTCTTTGAAGTGTTTACGCAGGAACAATTGGGCACTCTTCCGGCCTTCTTACAGAAACATATTGGGGTCGAATTGGATGGCTCGTCCATGGGGATTCAACAGCAGGATGCAGAATCCGGTCCCTTGACGCTGAATCTAGGGCTTGTGCATGCGGATGCGTCTTTGTGTACGGCTGCAATCGATATTCGTTATCCCGTGACAACGGATGGCGCTGCTCTGATTGAGACCATTCAAAAAACGGCACGCGCTGAGGATGTGTTCTCAGAAGAAGGCGGGCATATGAAACCGCTGTTTCTTCCGGAGGACCGTCCGTTTATTGCACTTTTACAAAATGCATATAAAGCATTTATGGGCGAACCTGCACCGCTTTATTCCACAGGCGGCGGGACCTATGCACGCGAACTTGGAGGGAAAGGCGTCGCCTTCGGCCCCTTTTCCCGGATGAGCCGGACCGCCGGCTCCACAATACGAATGAAAACATTGACATCGACCGGTTTATGTTGCATGCACAGATCTGTTTAGAAGCAATGTACCACATGGCGGTGGATGACTGAAGGCCAAAGGGAGGCTTTTGATGGAACCCTATCGGATAGTAACCTTTGAAGAAATTTGGAAAAGTGAAGAAGTCAACGCTTATATCCAAAATGGAAACCAGAATCTCGGCGTCATTGGCTTTACAGAGCATGGTTTGGCCCATGCAAAGCGCAGTTCCGATGTAGCGAGGCAAATCTTGCAAAGCCTTGGTTACGATGACCGAACCTGTGAATTGGCGGCGATTGCCGGTTATATGCACGACATCGGCAATGTGGTCAATCGTTCCGATCACGCACAGAGCGGCGCCTTGATGGCGTTTACTATTTTAAACAAAATGCAGATGCATCCAGCGGAGATCGCCTTGGTAGTGGCTGCAATCGGCAATCACGATGAGGGGACGGCCTCCGCGGTGAATCCTATTGCGGCAGCGCTGATTCTCTCAGATAAAAGCGATGTACGGCGTTCGCGTGTACGTGACAAAGAGACCGTAGCTGCGGACATACATGACCGCGTCAATTATGCGGTAGAGAGATCTGAACTTGAAATCCATCTGGAAAATCGTACGGTGGTATTGAATATTGTCATTGATACAACCATCTGCCCCGTGATGGAGTACTTCGAAATTTTCCTGACACGTATGGTGCTCTGCCGAAAAGCGGCACAATTCTTGGATCTACAGTTTGAACTGATGATTAACGATACGCGCTTGCTATAAAGAGCGCATTCTTGTTAAATTCTGGAGAGGGTGTCCCAAAACTACGAATTTTTCGATTCATAGGAAAGGGGCGTCCTCTTTCTGTCTGGAAAAATATTTGAGTTTCTAAAAAACGGGGGTATCCTTGTTGCGCGGGAGGAAGGAGGGAAGAAACAATGCCCTATGAAATCCGCATATCGGTCAAGAAATTGGCGGAGTTTTTGTTGCAGAGCGGAAGCCTGGATAACCGCTTTGGTGGAGTTGACCGCGCCAGCGAAGGGGCGCGCATCCATCGCCGCTTGCAAAAAGAGGGTGGAGAGTCCTATCAGGCAGAGGTCTTTTTGTCCCAGCAGACGGAACGCAATGGCTTTCTTTACCGGGTGGAAGGACGTGCGGATGGGGTTATTACAAGTGCTGGAGGGATGACCATAGATGAGATTAAAACAACGGCGGCGCCGTTCTCCATGCTCACCGAGGACTTTAACCATGCCCATTGGGGCCAAGCCATGTGCTATGCTCATTTTTATTGCAAGCAGCAAGGGATAACACAAATTTCGGTTCAACTTACCTACTTTCAGGTGGATACAGAAGAAATTCGCCGGTTCCGGCGGTTATATACCGCTGAAGAGTTGGAAACGTTTTACCTACATTTGTTGGATCAATACGAGAAATGGGCGGTGATTCAGAGGGATTGGGGACGGATGCGCGATGCAACCATTCGTGCAATGCCGTTCCCTTTTGCTGAATACCGCTCTGGCCAACGAAAGCTGGCGGCTGCGGTTTATCGCACCATTGTGGCAAAGGGACGGCTTTTTTGTCAAGCTCCCACAGGGATTGGCAAAACGATTTCAACATTATTTCCAGCGGTGAAAGCGATGGGGGAGGGAAAAGCCGAGCGTATCTTTTATCTGACAGCGAAGACTGTCACTCGGAAAGCGGCCGAAGATGCGTTCTGCCAAATGCGTGAAAAGGGCCTGCATCTCAAAACCATCACCTTGACGGCAAAGGATTCCATTTGCTTTTTGGAAGAGCGAAATTGCAATCCGGACGCATGCCCCTACGCGGCTGGATACTATGATCGCATCAAACAAGCATTGTACGAATTGGTCCATGATGTCGAAGCGGTGTCCAGACAAGCAGTAGAGGACTGCGCAAAAAAATACTGCGTCTGTCCCTTTGAGCTCTCCTTGGATGCGGCTCTTTGGTGCGACGCGATTGTCGGCGATTACAACTATCTGTTTGATCCGGTGGTATATCTAAAACGTTTCTTTGGAGAATCCCCGGGGAATACGTTTTTTTAGTGGATGAAGCACATAACCTGGTGGACCGTGCACGTGCAATGTATTCTGCAACTCTGTATAAAACGGCAGTTTTACAAGGAAGAAGACGATCGGTAAAGAACAGCGCAGGCTGTACCGAGCACTCAGTTTGGTAAATGCAGAGATACTCACTTTAAGAAAGACTTGTGGAGAACAATCAACTTATACGCAGACGGAATTGCCTCAGGAGCTTTTGCATGCCCTAAATGGATTTGTTGGTTGTTGGGAGGAGTGGGCGGAGGAACACCGTTCGGTCCGGATAGACCCGCAACTTTTGCAACTTTATTTTGATATACGGTTTTTTCTACGGATTGCAGATCTCTATGATGACCATTTTGTCACCTATGTGACTGTAAACCGGCGAGAAGTGGTTGTCAAACTTCTCTGCTTATATCCATCCCTTTTGCTGGACAAAGCGATGCAACGTGGGCGTTCGTCCATCCTGTTCTCTGCGACGCTTTCCCCTTTGGACTATTTTACTGCCATCTTGGGCGGCAACGAGGCGACAAAAAAGTATGCGCTACCCTCACCTTTTGATTCCACCAATCTGGGCCTTTTTGTTGCCGATTGGGTCAGTACCAAGTACCGGGATCGGGAGCGAAGTCTACGACCTGTAGCAGAATTATTAAAAGCCCTGTTGCAGGGGAAAGGGGAAATTATTTGGCCTATTTTCCCTCCTATTCCTATATGAATGAGGTTTACCGCGTTTTTCGGGAGCTTTATCCGCAGGTAGACACCTTGCTCCAGACTTCTGGAATGACTGAGGAGGCAAGGGGAGAATTCTTGGAGCAGTTTGATGTGGCCCGCCCGCAAACTTTGCTGGGGTTCTGTGTATTGGGCGGAATTTATGCGGAAGGAATAGACCTGCGCGGAGAGCGGTTGATTGGTACGGCAATTGTCGGGGTGGGGTTGCCCCAAGTAAACGCAGAGCAAGAAATCTTGCGCACTTACTATGACCGGATAAATGGTGCAGGATTTCCCTTTGCCTATCAATATCCGGGGATGAATAAAGTCCTACAGGCAGCCGGCCGTGTCATCCGCAGTGAACAGGACCGCGGGATAGTTCTGCTGATCGACAGCCGTTTTTCAACTGCATCCTACCGCGAACTGTTCCCACTGCACTGGCAACATGCCCGTACGGTCCGATCGGTAAAAGAATTGGAACAGGTTGTAACCACATTCTGGCAGAGTTAAAATTTGAGAATCTTCCTACAGAAAGTTGCAATCTCTCCCTGCTTTTACTATAATATTACTGTTATTGTGGTTTTAAAGGGAAATGATGAAAGAGGTAGAACATGAAAGCAGTAGGGTTTGACAACGACAAGTATTTGCAGACACAATCGCAGCACATTTCGGAGCGCATTTCTATGTTTGATAACAAGCTGTACCTGGAAATGGGAGGGAAATTGTTTGATGACTTTCACGCTTCGCGTGTACTTCCTGGTTTTCAGCCGGACAGTAAGATGAAAATGCTTTTACATCTTTCCGATCAGGTGGAAATCATTATTGTCATCAATGCAGCAGATATTGAAAAAAGCAAAATGCGTGGAGACATCGGAATCACTTATGATGCAGATGTACTGCGCCTCATCGATGCATTTCGGGATATTGGCTTGTATGTGGGCAGCGTGGTGATCGCGCAATACGCGGGGCAGGCTGTGGCAGATGCATTTAAAAACCACCTGGAAAAGCTGGGAGTAAAGGTGTATTTGCATTATCCGATTGAAGGGTATCCTTCAAATATCGCTTACATAGTCAGCGATGAAGGCTTTGGAAAAAATGAGTATGTGGAAACCACGCGTCCGCTGGTGGTTGTGACTGCGCCGGGGCCGGGCAGCGGTAAAATGGCCACCTGCCTTTCTCAGCTTTACCATGAATATAAACATGGAATCAAAGCTGGATATGCAAAGTTCGAGACATTTCCCATTTGGAATCTTCCGCTGAAACATCCGGTGAATTTGGCGTACGAGGCGGCAACAGCAGATCTCAATGATGTCAACATGATCGATCGCATTCCATTTGGAGGCATACGGTCAGACAACGGTCAATTATAACCGCGATGTGGAAGTGTTTCCGGTTTTAAATGCGATCTTAGAAAAGATTGCCGGGAGCAGCCCTTACAAGTCGCCGACGGATATGGGCGTCAATATGGTTGGGAATTGTATCTTTGACGATGAAGTTTGTCGGGAAGCATCCAAGCAGGAGATCATCCGCCGTTACTATCACGCTATGTGCGATCAGAGGCAAGGCCGTCTCTCTGAGGATGTGGTTTACAAACTGGAACTTGTAATGAATCAGGCGGGGGTCACTGTGGAGGATCGTCGGGTAGTGCGCCCTGCGTTGGAGCGTGCGGAACAAACCGGCATGCCTGCTGCGGCAATCGAACTGGAGAATGGGGAGATTATCACGGGAAAGACCTCCTCCCTGTTGGGCGCTTCTGCCGCGGTTTTGTTGAATGCGCTTAAACACCTAGGGGGGCTCAGCCACGCGATGCCGCTAATTTCTCCCATTGTGATTGAGCCTATCCAGAATTTAAAAACGAGACATTTGGGTAACCAAAACCCTCGCCTTCATACGGATGAAATCTTAGTTGCGCTTTCCATCTGTGCGGCTACGAATCCGGCCGCAGAGTTGGCTCTCCGTCAGTTGCCGAAGCTGCGTGGATGCGAGGCGCATTCGTCGGTCATCCTTTCCCAGGTCGATGAGACAACATTCCGGAAACTCGGTGTAAATCTGACCTGTGAGCCAAAATATCAAACCAAAAAGCTCTATCATAAATAATCACAGAGAAGAGGAAGGTTATGCAGATTGTTGTGATTGATGGACAGGGCGGTGGAATCGGGAAGAACCTGGTAGAGCGCCTTCGTGCAGAGTTGCCGGAGACACAGATTGTTGCAGTTGGTGCGAACTCTATTGCAACCTCTGCTATGCTTAAGGCGGGGGCGAATGTCGGCGCTACAGGGGAAAATGCGGTGCAGTACAATGTACGTACAGCCGATGTGGTTGCGGGACCCATTGGCATTCTGGTAGCGAATGCGATGTGGGGAGAGATCACCCCGGCAATGGCGGCGGCGGTTTCAGCTAGCCCAGCGCAGAAGGTGCTGATTCCTGTGGAACAATGTCGGGTGCATGTGGCAGGAGTCGTTGAAAAGGCATTATCCCGATACATTGAAGATGCAGTAGAGGTGATTCGTTCTTATCAGTCAACCCCCGCCGGTTAGTCTCAGAGGCTGAAGAAGCCCTATAGGGGCCTACTACCGCATCGCAAGACGCACAGAACTCGATTTCGATTGCATCACAGTTGTAAACAGGCAATCATCGTTTTAACGGAACCTCCGATCATCGAAAGATTGTTGTTAGCAGTTTGCTTCTCTTGATACGAAAGCTTTTTATGTGGCGCTTCCCACCCGCGCTGCCGGGGAGCTTAACGAATAAAAACCCGCTGGCATGCCAGCGGGTTTTCTTACATATTGAATTCATTCCCATGAACATCGACCCATTGAATCCGTTAAATCTTGGAATAACCATAGCTGTTGACAATGGCGTCGATCTTGCGCTTTTGTTGACAGTCCGGGCAATCTTTAAACGAGTATGTCTGATAGTTCGGCACATCCTCAGGCGTAAAAATCGTGTCAATGTGTACGCCACCCATCTCGGTGATCGCGCTGAAGATAGCGGAAATGCCAACGACATTGCCCCCGTAATATTTGATACACTCCAAAGAGCGATTGATGGTTTTGCCGGTAGTTGCCGATGCCACCAAAAGCAGGATGTTCTTCTGCCAGATCATCTGCTGAATATTGTCGCGGAAGATCATCTGTCCGTTGGTATTGAACTCCGGAGTGATGATGCTGATGTCGCTTTTGTCATTCATGGACATAATGCCGGATTTAGAGAGGTAATGTGCCAGGAAAGCGGCGATGACCTCGCAACCATCCATACAGACAATGGTATCGATCATGGTATTATTCTCATATTTCATCGCCATAGTTGCTGCAGCCTCATAGGCCATTGCGTGGCGGTGTTTAATGCTGGTCATATCGATATAATAGTTGATGTGCGAGTGATTTGTGGCAAAATGCCCTGGGATTACTTTAATCGAGATCTTACTATTTTTGGGGATTTGATTTTAATCGCTCTGCTTTCCATAATTGCCTCCATTCTCCATTGCTGGAATCAATTTCAAGCCGCAGCCATCCGAAAGCCGGCCAATGCAGGCTGTTCATTTGCGTTGTTTGGATGTGTTACAAATACGAATTGCTGTGGATTTATCTATACTATACCATTTATTTATAAAAAACGCAATATATTTGAAAAATATATACAGAACATACAAATTTCCGTAACAATTTTTCCGCAATGCCTTGTATCGATCCTGATTTTTCGTTATATTAGTAAACAATGGATGGAATGCTATCTTGGAGGTGCACAGTGGAACTTTCGTTTGAATTATTATGGGAAAAATTCCTTGTTTGGCTCGAAGGAATATTGCCAAATGTCGTTGGCGCGATATTGATCTTTGTAGTTGGATGGTGGCTGAGCAATGTGATCATCCGCCTGATGAAGCGCGCAATGCTGCGTGTTCGAACAGAGGTTGGTATTATCACGTTTATTTGTTCTTTGGCAAATGCGGCGATAAAAATCATCATCAGTATCACCGCCTTGGCGCAACTGGGAGTGGAAGTTGGGTCCATCATAGCTGCCATCGGTGCGGCAGGTGTGACCGTAGGACTTGCACTTAAAGAAAATATGGCGAACGTTGCCAGCGGTGCGCAGATCATTTTTACAAAGCCTTTTACGGTTGGAGATTATTTACTACTGGACAATGTAGAGGGCGTTGTGGAACGGATTGAAATCATGTTTACCACCCTTCGGACCTTTGATAATAAAGAAATTGTCATTCCAAATTCCAAAGTTACGGTCAGTACCATTACAAATTATACGGCGATGAAAACGCGCCGCCTGGATTTGCACTACTCGATTAGTTATAACGATGACCTTGCAAAAGTAAAGGCGGTCCTGGGAGAACTGGTCGAAAAAAATCCGCTGGTAGAAAAGACGCCGGAACCATTGGTCGCTGTAGAAGAACATAAAGATAGCTGTATTCAGATGCTGGTGCGCGTATGGTGCAAGACCGATGATTACTGGCCACTGTATTATCAGATGCAGGAGGAAGTTAAGCTTGCTTTTGACCGTGCCGGTATTCATATTCCATTTCCGCAGATGGATGTGCATGTAGACCGGCCGGTTGACAAACTACAGAAATCTGTTTAAAATAAAGCACAGGATATAGGTGCTCCTTTGCGTAAAGGGGGCTGAAAAAGGGAAGCGGGTGTGATTCCCGCGCAAGTCCGTTGCTGTGAATACCGAGCACATTCCAAAATACCACTGGGAAACTGGGAAGGGGGAGTGTTGCGCAGACGTATGAGCCAGAATACCTGCCTATCGTCCTTCATGCGACTCCACGGTACTGGAGCGCGCGTGGCTGAAGGAACCCGAGGCGGGCGCAGAAGCTTCTTCTGGGCCTGTTATTCCGCCATTCACGCCATTCGGTAATGCGAGTTACTGAATGGCGTTTTTTATATCGCGGGAGGCTTTTATGAAGCTGGAAGAATACGTTTACCAGGATCAAAAACGCTTGCGGTGTGGGTATACCACGGGCAGTTGCGCAGCGGCAGCGGCAAAGGCTGCCGCACAAATGCTTCTTACAAACAAATGGGTAAACGAAGTGGAACTCTGTACGCCAAAAGGGATTCGGCTCTTATTGCCCATATGCCGTACACAGCGTTCGGAGGCATCCGTCTCCTGTGCAGTTCAAAAAGACAGCGGCGACGATCCCGATGTGACCGACGGCATTTTGGTGTTTGCAGAGGTTTCCCAGTTAGCAGAGGGGATTGTTATTGAAGGTGGGGAAGGTATTGGCCGTGTGACGCGGCCGGGCCTTGCCTGTGCCGTTGGAGAGGCTGCCATCAATCCTGGACCGCGCAACATGATCGCCAGTAGCTTACAGGAAGTCAGTATGGCATATGGCTATAGTGGCGGCTGGCATGTGATCCTGTCGGTTCCAGAGGGTAAACCCATTGCAGAGAGGACGTTTAATCCAAGATTGGGAATTGTGGGAGGAATCTCTATATTGGGGACTACAGGGATTGTGGAACCGATGAGCGAGCGCGCTTTGATCGAAACAATCCGCACAGAGTTGTGCCAGCTTCGTGCTTCCGGGGTACAGGTCGTTGTAGCTGTTCCGGGAAATTATGGAGAAACGTTTCTCCGAGAGCGCATGCAGCTTTCCTGCCGTACGGTGATCTGTAGCAATTATATCGGAGAGCTGTTGGATATGGCCGTGGAATTCCAATTTGAAGGCCTTTTGTTGGTTGGACATGTGGGAAAACTGGTTAAATTGGCTGGAGGCGTGATGAATACCCACTCACGCTATGCAGATGCCCGAATGGAGATCCTGACTGCACATGCGGCTCTTTGCGGCGCTTCCCGCAATTTGGCGAACCGTCTGATGGAGTGTGTCACAACGGATGAGGCATTTGATTTATTAAAGGATGCCTCCCTGTTACAGTCTGTCATGGACGGTTTGATGGAGAAAATTCAATTTCACATGAATGCCCGGGTCCATCGAAAGCTGATGGTTGGGGCGGTGTTATTTTCCAATGTATATGGTCTGTTAGGACGGACTACCGATGCGTCCATACTGTTGGGACGTTTGAAAGGAGAGAAGAGGGTCGAATGATTCATATCGTAGGGGCAGGGTCCGGTGCGGTGGATTTGATTACTGTGCGCGGCGCCCGCCTTTTGGGAGAAGCGGATACCATCGTTTATGCTGGTTCTCTGGTCAATCCGGATATTCTCACGACCTACACAAAGCCGGACTGTGAGATTTATGACAGTGCTCGTATGACCTTGGAAGAGGTATTGCAGGTGCTCATCACTGCAGAGCGCGCAGGAAAAAACGTCGTACGGCTGCATACCGGTGATCCTTGTTTGTACGGTGCTATACGGGAACAGATGGATGCTTTGGATTCCGCTGGGGTGTCCTATGAAGTAGTGCCGGGGGTTAGCTCATTTTGTGGTGCAGCAGCAGCTTTGCAGGCAGAGTATACGCTTCCTGGGGTATCGCAGTCCGTTGTGATTACACGCATGGCGGGGAGAACTCCGGTTCCGGAGAAGGAGTCCATCTCCAGCTTTGCTTCACATGGAGCGACAATGGTTGTATTTCTCAGCACCTCCTATCTGGAAGCCCTGCGCACTCAGCTTTTGGAAGGTGGATATTCTGAGGAAACCCCTGCAGCAATTGTCTATAAAGCAACATGGCCGGATGAGAAGGTGGTTCACGGGACAGTGGGGATACTTCCGGAGATGGCTGCAAAAAATGGAATCACAAAGACAGCTTTGATTCTAATTGGCAACTTCCTCGGAAAGGCTTATGAACGCTCAAAGCTGTACGCACCGGATTTTTCCCACGGATACCGTACTGCCCAAAAGAAGGGTCCTTCCAATGCGGATTGAATGTGTGGCTTTTACTTCCAATGGCGTTCAATTGGGGCTCCGCTTGATTTCCTTTTTGCAGCAAGAAGGAAATTTATGCCGTCTCAGTGCACCTTTAAAATATGTGAAGAAAGATGTCGATCCGTTGGATTCCCTTGCCGAGTGGACCGCATCCGCTTTTGAAAAAGCGGATGCGCTCATCTTTATTGGGGCCTGTGGTATAGCGGTCCGAAGTATCGCTCCCTATTTAAAGAGCAAGTTTCACGATCCGGCAGTTGTTGCGATCGATGATTGCAACCGGTTTGCTGTGCCGTTGGTATCCGGCCATATAGGAGGAGCCAATTCCCTGGCAGAAAAAATTGCTTTTGCCGTCGGAGCGCAAGCTGTGGTAACAACCGCGACTGACCGGAATGGTGTATTTGCGGTGGATACATGGGCGGCCAAGCAGGATTTTTGCGTAATGCGCCCGGAAGCGGCGAAAGCTGTTTCAGCGGCACTTCTCAATAGAGATCCAGTCGGGTTATATTGCGATTTTCCCATAGAAGGAGAATTGCCCGCAGGAGTGGTAAAAAAGAGCAAAGGAGCTGTGGGAATTCGTATCGCACTCTCCTATGAAGCAAATTTTGAACAGACCTGTTGGCTGCTACCGCGAATCCTTACCCTGGGAATTGGATGTAAAAGAGGGACTTCGAGAGAGACCATTGAAAAGGCGGTCCGTTATTCTATGCAAGGTAAATCCCTTTACATGGAAAGTGTACGAAATGTTGCTTCGATCGACAAAAAAGGGGATGAAATCGGGATTTTTGAGTACTGTAAAGCAAATAGACTTTTCAGCCGTTTCTTTACAGCAGAACAACTTTTGCAGGTAAAAGGAGCCTTCACAAGCTCGGTGTTCGTACAGAATACAGTCGGCGTCGGCAATGTATGCGAACGAGCAGCCGTGCTGGCCAGCGGAGGAACTCTGCTGGTGCGAAAGACTGCATTCTCCGGGATAACAGTCGCGGTGGCAGCGTCCCCACTGGTTGTTCGGTTTTGAAGAAATAGAGAGGACGCAGAAAGAGGGGACAGATATGAAGCTCTATATTGTTGGAATCGGACCGGGGGAAGCGGCACAGATGACGCAGCGGGCGCAAACGGCCTTGGATTGCAGTGAGGTGATTGTGGGATATACGGCTTATGTCGATTTGGTTCGGCCCTTTTTTCCGGATAAAACGTTCTTAACCACTTCAATGCGTGGGGAAGTGGAGCGCTGCGAGATGGCGGTAAAATATGCGCTTGCAGGCCGGACGGTTGCTCTAATTTGTAGCGGAGATGCAGGCGTTTATGGAATGGCCAGCCCTGCACTCGAGGCTGCACAGAGGTTTCCTCAGTTGGACATCGAGGTAGTGCCGGGCGTGACCGCTGCATGCAGTGGGGCAGCGCTTCTGGGCGCCCCTCTTCCCACGACTTTGCGGTCGTGAGTCTGAGCGATCTTTTAACCCCTTGGTCTTTGATCGAAAAGCGATTGGCCTGTGCAGCGGAAGCGGACTTTGTGCTCTGCCTATATAATCCTTCCAGTAAAAAGCGTGCAGACTATCTTTGCAAGGCCTGTGCGATTGTCCGGCAATTCCGTCCGGCAGAGACGCCCGTGGGAGTGGTCCGTTCGATTGGCCGCGAAGGGGAATCCTGGACCGTGATGACGTTGGAGGAACTCCGGGACTATCAGGCGGATATGTTCACCACAGTATTTATTGGAAACTCCCAGACGCATGTTATCAATGGACGTCTAGTGACGCCGCGTGGATACATACACCAGTAAGGAGGCAAAGCGATGGCGCAGATTTTGCTGTTTGCAGGAACGAGCGAGGGCAGACAGCTGGCCGAACATCTTTCTGCGTGCGGCGTTTCCCTTTTTGTCAGTGTGGCAACCGCGTATGGAGAATTGCTTTTAAACCATGCACATGCCTCGGTTCTCCAGGGCCGGATGGATCGAGAGGAGATGGTTTCGTTTTTACGTATGCATCCCGTCGATTGTGTCGTGGATGCAACGCACCCGTATGCTGTTTTGGCTACAGAAAACATCCTCGCCGCTTGCCAGGAGACCGGTACGGATTATTTTCGTCTACTGCGGGAGGAAGCCACACCAAAATGGCAGGGGGACTGCTTCTATGTTGCAACCGCACAAGAGGCGGCCGAGGCGCTCGCGGAATTGCCGGGGAATGTTTTACTGACTACGGGGTCAAAAGAGCTTTCTGCGTTTGTGAATGTTCCGCATTATCAAGACCGGCTGTTTGTGCGGATGCTTCCAACAGAGGAGGCAATCTGCAAGGGAAATTCGCTCGGTTTTGCGCCGGGGCATTTGATCTGCATGCAGGGACCGTTTTCCGAGGAACTGAACCTTGCTTTGTTTCACCAGTTTCAGATTCAGATCTTAGTGACAAAGGAATCTGGTAAAGCGGGCGGTTTTTGGGAAAAGCTCCGTGCAGCACAGAAGGCGGGCGTGCGTACCGTGGTGATTGGCCGCCCTCCACAAGTGTCCGGCGACTCTTATATGGAACTTTGGAAAAAGTTGTGCGTAAGATTTCATTTGTCTTAGGGAGGGACTGACATGGCAAAGACAATCTGGCTGGTGGGCATCGGAATGGGAAACCGGGACACCTTGACCATCGGCGCCTGGAACGTTCTAAAAAGCTGTGATTGTCTGATTGGCGCGCAGCGTATGTTGGATGCCTTTCCAGATCTCACCTGTGAAAAGTGGGCGGCAACCGTTCCGGAAAAAATAGCTGCTTTTGTAGAGGCTCATCCGGAGTTTCTATGTGTAGGCGTGGTACTCTCCGGGGATGTCGGCTTTTATAGCGGCGCCAAGAAACTGCGCAGCCTTTTTCAGCACGTGGAAGTGCGGGAGTGCTGTGGTATCAGCACGGTGGCGTATCTTTGTGCCAAGTTGCATATTCCTTGGGAAGATGCGTGTCTACGTGAGCGCGCATGGACAGGCGTGTAACTTACCGGGAGAAGTAAGAATCCATGAAAAGGTCTTTGCGTTGACCGGGATCGTTTCCGTTCAAGATCTATGTAAAGAACTCCGCAGAGAAGGCTTGGGGCATGTAACCGTCTCGGTGGGAGAGTATTTATCTTACCCCGATGAGCGGATCTCCACCGGGTCTGCCCTCGAATTTGCAAATCGGTCGTTTGCACCTCTAAGTGCACTTTTGATTCAAAATCCTGCACCATTGTGTCCGGGCGGTTTCGGATTGCCCGATGATTGTTTTATTCGGGGAAATACGCCGATGACAAAATCGGAAGTACGATGTGTTTCGCTTTCTCGCTTGGGGCTGAATGGGGGAGTACCGCTTGGGACGTCGGGGCAGGAACCGGGTCGGTATCCGTGGAGATGGCGTTGCAAGCGCCCTGTGGGGCGGTTTATGCGGTGGAGCGTGACGAAGATGCTTGCCGGTTAATCGAACAGAATCGCGAAAAATTTGGCCTATCCAATATGCGGATTGTCCGCGGCACAGCGCCAGGGGTGCTACAAGATCTGCCTGCACCGGACAGTGTGTTCCTTGGCGGCAGCGGTGGAATGGTAGAGGAGATTCTACAATTGGCCCTGCAAAAGAATCCATATGTGCGGGTAGTAATCAATGCAATTACGTTGGAAACGGTTGCCGCGGCGACACAGGCCCTGAACACACTCGGTTTTGTGGATGTCATGATTTCACAGATAGCGGTTTCCCGAGCAAAGCGCGCAGGAAAGGTTCATATGATGTTGGGGCAAAACCCAGTCTACATTCTCAGCGGACAGGGGGCGGGGATATGACGGTTTCTTTGCCGCGGGTTCTGCTGGCTGCACCATCCAGCGGTGCGGGAAAAACGACGGTGGCTTGCGCGATTTTGCGTGCGCTGCACCGGCGTGGGAGGAAGCTTTCCGCTTTTAAATGTGGCCCGGATTATATTGATCCGATGTTTCATCGAGAGGTCCTTGGGATACCATCCTACAATCTGGACCTTTTTTATTGGGACAAAGAACGGTCCGTCGGCTATTGATGGAAGACGCACAGGGGGCGGATTTGGCCCTGATGGAAGGGGTCATGGGATACTACGATGGAATTGGTCTTACGGAACGGGCCGGAAGTTACGATTTGGCCTGTGCAACTCACTCGCCGGCTGTCTTGGTGTTGGATGGGCGTGGAGCAGCACAATCGTTGCTGGCCCAGATCAAGGGATTTCTTACATATCGCTCAGATAGCCGGATAGCCGGAGTTCTTTGGAATCGTTTATCTCCCAGCCAGTATCCCGCGCTTCATGAACGGGTGGAACAGGAATTTGGAATTCGATCCCTTGGGTATTTGCCGAAACTAGAGGCGGTTACCTTAGAAAGCCGCCATTTGGGTTTGATAACAGCAGAAGAAGTACTCCAACTTCAGACAAAGCTGGACCTTTTGGCTGACCAAGCGGAATGTACGATCGATTTGGATGGTATTCAGTCTCTTGCAGAACGGGCCGAACCGCTACAAGAGGAGCCTTATACGCCTCCTGATAGGGGGGATTTCTGCCGTCCGCGCATTGCAGTGGCGCGTGATCGGGCCTTTTGTTTTTATTATGCAGATTCCTTGCGTTTGTTGGAGCATCTGGGGGCAGAACTTTGTTATTTCAGTCCACTGGTGGATTCCACACTCCCGCAGGGTGTAACGGTGTCCTGTTGGGCGGCGGTTATCCAGAACTCTATGGCGAGGACCTGGAGAAGAACCATTCGATAAGAGAAAATTTGTATACCTCCATACAGAAGGGAATGCCCTGTATTGCAGAATGTGGGGGCTTTCTCTACCTGCATCGGACCTTGGAGGATTCCTATGGAACCCCTCGCCGGATGGTGGGGACCATTTTGGCGGATGGGATACGGACCGAGAAGTTACAGCGGTTCGGTTATGCGACGTTGACCGCGCAAAGGGATAATCTTCTTTGTCGGGCCGGAGAGAAGCTTCCTGTCCATGAATTCCACTATTGGACCAGTACGGACAATGGGGATGGCTGCTTGGCGGAGAAGGCTTCCACAGGAAAGACCTGGCCTTGTATCCATGTATCGGAATCCCTGTTTGCGGGGTTCCCCCATTTTCATTTTGCATCGAATCCACGTTGGGCGCAGCATTTTCTGGAGAAGTGCGCGCAATTTGAGGGGGTATAAAACGGATGACCTTGGAAGAAACCATTTGCCAAATCCATCCCGCAGACCGGGCAACGGAGGAACGTGCCTGGCAACGGTGGGATTGTATTGCCAAACCGTTGCGCGGATTGGGCTTGCTGGAAGAGGCGATTGCACGGATTGCGGGGATGACCCGTACGGTAGAGGTGGATCTCAGCCGCCGTGCAGTGGTTGTATTCTGTGCAGACAACGGTGTTGTAGAGGAGGGGGTCACACAGACGGGGCAGGAGGTGACCGCAGTTGTGACGGAAAACCTCTCCAAAGGGGATACCAGTGTTTGTAAGATGGCGAGGGTCGCTCATGCAGAGGTTTTCCCCGTGGATATTGGTGTTGCGAGGGAAGTTTCAGGAGAACGAATCATCCGGCGAAAAATTGCCTATGGAACGAAGAATATGACAAAAGGTCCGGCAATGACTAAGGAAGAAGCGGTACGGGCCTTGGAGGTTGGTATCGAGCTGGCGCAGAATTTGAAACAACAGGGTTATCGAATCCTTGCGACAGGGGAGATGGGAATCGGCAACACAACTACCAGCAGTGCTGTGGCCTCGGTCCTGCTTGGTTTGCCCCCGGAAAAGGTTGCCGGTCGTGGCGCGGGCCTTTCATCAGCCGGTTTGGTGCGCAAACGAGAGGCCATTCGCCGCGCCATCGCGAGGAATTCGCCGGACCCAACAGATGCCCTCGATGTTTTGCAAAAGGTAGGCGGGCTGGATACTGGCCGGGATGGCCGGAACATTTTGGGGGCAGCCGCGGTGCAAATGCCCGTGCTGATCGATGGCTTTATTTCAGCCTCTGCGGCTTTACTCGCTGCTCGCATCTGTCCAGCAGCAAGGGAGTATATGGTGGCCAGTCACGTGTCCGGGGAACCGGCTGCCCATTGGATTCTTCAGGAGTTGGAGCTGAAACCCTTTTTGACGGCGGACATGACCTTAGGGGAGGGAACCGGCGCAGTGGCGGCTTTACCACTTCTGGATATGGCCTGTGCGGTTTACGGCAGCATGCGGACATTTGAACAAATCTCCATAGAACCCTACCGGCCGCTGCACTGAGGAGGGGGATTCGGTGGTTACTTTGATTATCGGAGGAGCGGCGAGCGGAAAGTCTGCCTATGCGGAGGAATTGGCGATGCAGTCCCCGGAGTTCCGCGCCTCTATGTCGCAACTATGTTGGCGCAGGACGCGGAAAGCCGGGCGCGAGTGAAACGGCATCGCGCCCTTCGCAGGGGCAAGGGATTTTTTACAGTGGAATGCCCTCTAGCGTTGGAAAAGCTGGCTGTTCCAACGGGGGCGGCTGTGCTGTTGGAATGTCTTTCAAACCTTTTGGCAAATGAGTGCTATTGCCCAGAGGGAGCAGGGGAACATGCCGAGGCCTCTATCCTACGGGGGATGGACCGGCTTTTTACGACCGCGGCGGACGTCATTGTAGTCTCGAATGCGATTTTTTCCGATGGAATCCAATATGATTCTTCCACGCAGGGCTACCTTGCGCAATTGGGCTGCCTAAATGAGGCGTTAGCCAACAGGGCGGATCGTGTAGTCGAAGTTGTCTGTGGAATTCCAATTGTGCAGAAAGGGAGGGGCATTTCATGCGTTTAATACATTCTTGCCTGATTGCTTTTTCTATGTATTCGCGACATTCCTATGCCAAGAACCGAATGGAAAAAAGAGGATATGCGTTATGTGATGTGTTTCTTCCCTCTGGTTGGCTTGGTGATCGGTCTAGTGCTTTGTGGATGGGGCTGGCTGGCAGGCTATCTGCGAATCGGGGCTGGCCTTTTTGCCGGCGGAATGACCGTTCTCCCCGTCTTGCTGACGGGGGGAATCCATTTGGACGGATTTTGTGATACTTTGGATGCATTGGGGTCCCGTCAATCGATGGAACGCAAATTGGAGATTTTGAAGGATTCCAATTGCGGCGCTTTTGCAGTGATCGGCTGTTGCCTTTTTTTCCTTATCACCTTTTGTTTGTGGACGGAATGGAAACCGGATAGAACGACCCTGTGCCTGTTGGCGTTAGGTTTTGTATGGTCCAGGGCATTGAGCGGCCTTTCCGTTGTACAATTCCCTTGTGCCAAAACCAGTGGATTGTTGGCGATGTTTTCCAATGCGGCGGCAAAACAGCGGACTGCATGGATTTTGATGGGATACCTGTTTCTGTTCGGGGGGCTGATGCTTCTGCTTCAACCCGTTGTGGGAGGTGCGGTCCTTGGAACGTCTCTGGGAATGTTTGGCTTCTATTACCATGTTTCCCGCAAGGAATTCGCAGGAATAACCGGGGATTTGGCGGGATGGTTTTTGCAACTGTGCGAGCTAGTCGAGCTGGCAGCGGTAGTACTTGTACAAAAATGGATTTGAAAGGATGCGAACGGCATGCGATTAATCATTGGCGGAGCTCATCAGGGGAAACTGCGGTGGATTTTACAGCAGACCGGTTATACAGAATCCGATGTAGCTGTTTCCTTGGATGAGGCGCGCCATCTTCCCATCCTCAATTCCTTACATCAGCTTGTCCGGGATCTACTGGAAAAAGGAATCTCCCCGCAGGCAGAGATCGAGGCTCTTTTGCGCGACCATTCGGAATTGATTGTCCTCTGTGATGAGATCGGGTGCGGAGTAGTTCCAATGGATGCTTTTGAGCGGTCTTGGCGGGAAGAGACAGGGCGAATTTGCTGCTGGCTGGCGGAACGCGCCGTACGTGTGGACCGCGTCTTTTGCGGAATTGCTACCTGTATCAAGCGGGAGGTGGAGACATGACTGAGGTGTTGTTTTTGTTGCCTCTGCCTTTGGGGTTCCTGTTGGATCTCTGTTTTGGAGATCCACATTGGATGCCGCATCCTGTACGTGCGATTGGGTGGCTCATAACCCATTTGGAAAAGTTTCTACGGACGGTCTTTCCCAAAACGCCGCAGGGAGAACGAATAGCGGGAATATTTTTGGCGGTTGGAGTACCTCTTATATCCTGTGGAGTGGGCTGTTTGCTCTTATGGGGGGCCTATCTGTTGCATCCTGGCCTCTGGCTTGCGCTGGAAACGCTCTTATGCTATCAGATGCTGGCGGCAAAGGCGCTTCGGGTAGAAAGCGGCAAGGTCTATGACCGTTTGTGTGCCCACGACTTAGCGGGAGCACGACATGCCGTTTCGATGATTGTAGGGAGGGATACACAGGCGCTAACAGAGGAAGGGGTGACAAAAGCAGCGGTTGAGACAGTGGCGGAAAACACATCGGATGGCGAGATTGCTCCTCTTTTGTTTTTGGCCTTGGGGGGCGCGCCGCTGGGATTGTTTTATAAAGCGGTCAATACCATGGATTCTATGGTTGGATATAAAAACGACACGTATCTCTATTTTGGATGGGCAGCGGCCAAGTTGGATGATGTGCTTAATTGGATTCCCGCGCGTTTATCGGCCTGGCTGATGATTGTGTCCGCTTTTTTTCTCGGCCTGGATGTAACGAAATGCGGTCCGCATTTATAAAAGGGATTGCCGCAAGCACGCCAGCCCGAATAGTGCCCATACAGAGGCGGCTTGTGCCGGAGCGCTGCGCGTGGAACTGGCTGGCGATGCCTATTATTTTGGAAAACTGTATAAAAAACCGGCCATCGGTGATCGGTTGCGTCCGATTTGCTCGGAGGACATTCGGCGGGCAAATCGGATGCTTTATGCCTCATCCGTTTTGGCCTTGGCAATCGGTATGGGAATCCGCATAGGACTCGGTGGGCTGGGAGGTTGGATATGAATATCGTACACGGCGGGGACATCTACTCCGTCCGCCAGAAAGTGGGAGAAGAACCGCTTGACTTTTCTGCAAACATCAACCCTTTGGGAATGCCGCCGAAGGCCGTTCGGGCGGCGATGGATGCGATGCAGCAGTGTACGCATTATCCAGATCCTCTTTGCAGGGACTTGCGTAAGGCGCTTTCCCAGTATGAAGGGATTCCTGAAGGACAGATCGTCTGTGGGAATGGGGCCGCAGATCTCATTTTTCGAATTGTGACAGCTTTTAATCCGCAAAAGGCGCTACTTTTGGCGCCTACATTTGCAGAATATGAGCAAGCTCTCCGCGCGGGAAATTGTTCCATAGCGTTTTTTCCGTTGCAAGAAGAAGAGCAATTTGTTTTAAACAATACGTTTTTGCAGAGTTTGACGCCTGACATCGATCTACTGTTTCTCTGTAATCCCAACAATCCAACAGGACGTACAATCCCCCAAAGATTGCTGGATTCCATTTGGAGGCGCTGTGATGAATTGGGAATTCTTTTGGTTGTAGATGAATGCTTCAATGACTTTTTGGAATACCCAGAACAGCATACTCTCAAAGGAGCCGTCCGAGAAGGGGGAACTCTGATTTTGCTCAAAGCGTTTACAAAGAGTTTCGCTATGCCCGGATTGCGCTTGGGATATTGTTTGTGCGGTGACAGCCAGTTGGCAGAGCAGCTTTTTTCCAGTGGACAACCTTGGGGCGTATCCATTCCAGCACAGGCGGCAGGGATCGCAGCCTTGCAGGAAACAGGATATTTGGAACGGACGCGTTCTATGATCTGCAGGGAACGACAATGGCTTTCCCAACAGCTTGCCGCACGAGGATTGCAGGTGTTTCCAGGGGAGGCCAATTATCTGCTCTTTCGAACGAAAGGAGAATTGCCGTTACAGCAGCGTATGGAGCGGCGGGGAGTACTTCTCCGTCCCTGCGGCAATTATCGGGGGCTGGACAACCGTTTTTATCGAATTGCAGTGCGCAGCCGTGAGGAAAATGGGCGGCTGCTTACCGCACTGACAGGTGCTTTGGAGGAATAGAGATGGCAAAAGCGATTATGGTACAGGGGACCATGTCCAATGCGGGAAAGAGCTTTTTAGTGGCGGGGTTATGCCGGATTTTCCGGCAGGACGGCTACCGGGTAGCACCTTTTAAATCACAGAACATGGCGCTCAATTCCTATATTACAACCGAGGGGTTGGAGATGGGACGGGCGCAGGTGATGCAAGCGGAAGCGGCCGGCATAGAACCAAGCGTGCGGATGAATCCCATTCTACTCAAGCCCACGAATGATACGGGCTCCCAAGTGATTGTCAACGGCGTACCCATTGGCAATATGGATGCATCGGCCTATTACCAATACAAAAGGCAGTTGGTTCGGCCCATCCTGGATGCCTACCATTCTCTGGAAAAAGAAAACGATATTATCGTATTGGAAGGGGCGGGCAGCCCTGCGGAGATCAACCTCAAACAGGAGGACATTGTCAACATGGGGATGGCAAAACTGGCGCATGCCCCCGTCCTTTTGGCAGGGGATATTGACCGTGGCGGCGTTTTTGCTTCTTTATATGGAACGATGGCACTGCTGGAAGAATCGGAGCGCGCAATGGTCAAGGGAATGGTTATCAATAAGTTCCGCGGCGATGTAGAATTATTAAAACCTGGTCTCCGGATGCTGGAGGAAAAAACTCATGTGCCATTTGTAGGGGTGGTTCCCTACCTCTCTGTTGAACTGGATGATGAGGATAGCCTGTCGGAATCCTTATCCCGTACGCCGCGCGAAGGATTGTTGGATTTGGCAGTCATCCGTTGGCCCAAAGTTTCCAATTTTACCGATTTTCAGCCGCTGGCACGGGTTCCCGGCGTCACCTTGCGGTATGTGGGGCGGCCGGAGCAGTTTGGAAAGCCCGATCTTGTGTTGTTGCCCGGAACAAAGAATGTAATGGGCGATCTTGCTTGGATGCGAGACAATGGCTTGGAGGCGTGCATCCAGCGATATGCCGCGGAGGGTGGCCCTGTGTTGGGAATCTGTGGGGGCTATCAGATGCTTGGGATGACCATACGTGACCCAGAAGGGGTGGAGGGCGGTGGCGCCATGGAAGGCATGGGGCTGTTGCCGGTGGATACTGTATATGCTACAGAAAAGGTGCGGACTCGTGTTCGGGGGATGGTTCAACCCGTGGAAGGCGCTTTGAGAGAGCTAGCGGGGGTACCATTTATCGGATATGAGATTCATATGGGGCGCACTATCCGCCGGGATGGTATTTCCCCTTTTGCGGTTCTTACCGAGTTAAATGGCATGGAGAAAGAGGACGGTGCGGTATTCGGCAATATTTACGGTACATATGCGCACGGCTTTTTTGATGCAGAGTCGGCCAGCGCCTTGATACGGATTCTGCTCCGCCGAAAGGGAATCAAGGGGGATATTTTGCAATCAATCGATCTACATGCTTTTAAAGAGCAACAGTATAACCTCCTGGCGGATGCACTGCGAGAACATTTGGATATGAATCGAATCTACTCTATTTTGGAACAGGGTCTGTCGGAAGGAGGGCGAGCAGATGTTTGAGACGGTTTTACCAGAAGAAATCGAAAAGCGCAGTTTTTCGATCATAGAGAAGGAGCTGGGTACACGGCGCCTTGATCCAGAGCAAGCCCCGGTCATCAAACGAGTGATCCATACTACAGCGGACTTCGACTATGTAGATAATCTGTGTTTTTCGCCGGATGCGGTACAAAAGGGCGTCGAAGCTTTACAGAAAGGCGCCTATATTGTGACCGATACAGAAATGGTTCGTTCCGGCATTCATAAAAAAAGCCTCGCTCCTTTTGGCGGGGAGGCTATTTGTTTTATGTCGGATGAACTTGTCGCGCGTGAGGCTAAAGCGCGAGGAGTGACCCGGGCCTATGTCAGTATGGAGCGTGCAGCTGCTTTGGATAGGCCGCTGTTGTTTGCTATTGGCAATGCGCCTACAGCTTTGGTTCGTTTGTATGAATTGATCGGCGAAGGAATTCTTCATCCAGAGTTGGTGATCGGCGTTCCGGTTGGATTTGTCAATGTGGTAGAGGCAAAAGAGTTGTTTTTGCACAGTGATATTCCCCATATTGTAGCGCGCGGCCGAAAGGGCGGCAGCAATGTAGCTGCTGCAATTTGTAACGCTATGCTTTATTTGGCGGAGGGGCGAAGCTTATGAGCGTTTTCAATACAGTCACAACAATCGATGCAGCAACCGTTGAAAGGAGCGATACCATGAGCAGAAATGCGATTTTGGCAGTAAGCTTTGGTACTATTTATGCAGAAACCCGTGAGAAGACCATCGGTGCGATTGAACAGACGATGCGGGAAACATTTCCCGGATGGGACGTAAAACGCGCTCTTACAAGTCCAACCATTTTGCGAAAACTGGCAGCGGCAGGGGAACCGATGCAGAATGTCTGGCAAGCATTGGGGCAGCTTCGAGAGGAAGGGGTTTCTCGCGTAGTGTGTCAGTCTACCTATGTGGTTAATGGCGAAGAACAAGAGGCCATGGTACGTGAAACGGAAAAATATGCGCATTGGTTTGACCAGATTGTCTGTGGCGCCCCCCTTTTGACTGCGCAGGAAGACTTTGAGGCAGTCGCTGATGCCATTGAAACGGAGTTTACCACGCTTTCCCCCGAAGAAGTGTTGGTTTTGATGGGACATGGAACTAAGCACAGTGCCAATACCGCCTATGCGGCGTTGGATTATGTCTTTAAGGACCATGGTGCACACAATATTTTTGTAGGTACGGTGGATACTTATCCAAGTATTCTATCGGTACTCCGGCGAGTAGAGTCCATTCAGCCTAAGAAAATAATTCTTGCACCGCTGATGGTAGTAGCGGGCGATCATGCCCGGAACGACATGGCGGGGGATAAAAATTCCTGGAGGGCTGCATTTGAGGAGCGGGGATACCCTGTACAGACGGTTTTAAAAGGTTTGGGTGAGTATCCTGGAATTCGTGCTGTTTATGCAGCACATGCACAGCGTGCAGCGGAACGTCTCATTTAAAGAGAGCCATAAGCTGGACATTTCGCTAGGATGGACCGCGTCTTTTTCTACCGCTGGGCCGCTTTTATACCTGAAATACATTTTCAAATGAAAACATTTTTCTCCCTTCTTTGGTGAGAGTTCATGAAGGAGTGAGTTCCATTGATTTTACGGGGAACGGTTTTTTCCAAAACTCTGGAAAAGGATACAGGAATTACGATTGTAACCCCCAGTGATTTGAAACAGGATGGACCATATCGAGTGGCCTATCTTTTGCATGGACTGTGTGGAGATAGTGCGACCTGGGTGGACAATTCGATGCTTCCGGTCTATGCACGAGAAGGGCATACGATTTATATCCTTCCCGATGCAGTACGGAGTTTTTATACCGATATGCGGTATGGCTCGCGCTATTTTACATATGTGACAGAAGAATTGCCGGTGCTCTGCAAACAGGTTTTTCAGATTTCTGCCCGGCGAGAGGATACGGCGGTTCTAGGGGCTTCAATGGGCGGCTATGGCGCTTTGAAATGTGCATTGTCCCGCCCAGAACAGTATGGAATGTGCGGTGCGTTTTCTTCCGCTTGTTTGGATATCAAAGAGGGGCTGGAAGAACTGCGGAAGAATGGAAAGACAAAATCGTTTGTCGACCACTATGGCGAACAGCTATTCCACGATTTTCTTTCCATTTTTGGAGAGGACTTGGAATGGAAGCCGGAGTATGATCTTTTAGAATTAGCGAGAGGCTTACAAAAGGCCACTGTCAAACCAGCAATCTATATGACTTGTGGCAGTTATGATGCGTTCCGTTCCTCCCACATCCAATTTCAGGAGCAAATCGAATCGTTCGGTTTTGCCTTCCAATATGAAGAGTGGCAGGGAGGGCATGACTTTTTCTTTTTTGATCGATCGCTACAACGTGCGATTCGCCATTTTAACCTGTGATAGAAAAAGGCCACTTCGTGTGGAATCCTTAGAGAACACAGACGGAAGGATTTATTCACCCGTTTGTGACGGTGCGCCATAGGGAAAATGGAATTGACACCGAAACGGTAAAAATGAGGAAGAGGATGTCCTAAAACTACGAATTTTTCGATTCATAGGAAAGGGACATCCTCTTTCTATTTGGAAAAATATTTGAGTTTCGAAAAAACAAGGGTATCCCTTCCGTCATTTTATGACTTTTGGGACACCCTCTTTATATTGGACGGTTTATTCAGAAATTTGTAAAAGCTGTCCACGGTGGGAAATATGCAAAACTCGGTTGCGATAGGGAAACGTGCGGGGATCGTGATCCATTCGGTCAAAAATGGTATACTGTGAACCGAAGTGCATGGGGACAATCCAACGAGCGCCTACTTTTTTCATAAAGTATTCCAATCCCAAAAGCGAATTCTCTTCTTGGCGTGGGTCCACAGGGATAAAAGCGCAGTCTATGGATTCTCCCTGCAAAGAATCAATCTGTTCTTGGTAACGGCGGGCCATATCTTGATTGGCCTGTTCCGGTTCATCGTTCCAATGCCACCAGTTGAGATCGCCTGCGTGATAAAGACAGAGTCCATCTGTTTTTATGAGAAACGCGACCCCCAGATCGGTAGAATCCAACGTGCGGACCTGAAGATCACCCAAATCATATGTCCGAGAGGGGTGAACCGAGAGAACCTCCTCTTTTGTTGGTATTTCCTCTGCAAGAATGTAGCGAATGTTCGAATGACCCTTACGCCACTCAAAAATGACGGGATTATAATGATCCGCATGGCTGTGGGATACAAAAACAACCACATTGTGCTCTTGCAGCATGGAGGGATCAATTACCCCTTGTTCGGGACTGCCACCATGCGGCGTGTCCAAATAATAATCAAAGATCAAAAAATGTGAGGCGGTTTCCACCGCAAAACCGCTGTTGTAAAGATACCGAATGGAAATGGGCTGCATGGACAATCTCTCCTATTCTTTTCTCAAATATACTCTGTATGCATTTCCTACGAATGTTCCGCTTTGATTGCATCTGCGAGTGCGTTTGATTATAATAGCTTCAAAAAGAACTGTCAATAAAAGGATGAGATATTGTAACATGGAGCGAACTGTCCTATGGAACGGAGAATCCGTACCATATCAATTGCATTATAAAAAAGTAAAAAATGTGAATATTCGAATCACCGCAGGAGGAATCGTACATGTCTCTGCAAACCGCGGTGTAAAAGCAGAGGAAGTAGATCACATCATTCAAAAGAAAGCTGCCTGGATTGTTCGGGCAAAGGCGGCCTATATTGCATGTCAGAAGGAAACACAAATGCCCCGCACCTATGTTACAGGAGAACCCGTTTGCTTTTTAGGACACATCTATCATCTCTATGTGGAAATGTCCGACCGAGAACAAGTTTCCATTCAGGAACAAAATGTTGTCCTTCAACTCAGGGCTCCTGCAGATGAAACAAAGCGAAAGAAGCTGTTTGATACTTGGTACCATTCTCTATGTTATGACATGTTTGAAAGGATGATCAAACGGGTATTTCCACTTTTTAAAGCATATCGGATTCCTTTGCCGTCATTTCGAATTCGTAAAATGAAAACCCGCTGGGGAAGCTGCTCCCCACAAAAATGTGCCATTACCTTGAATCTATATTTGGCGCAAGCGCCTGCAGCTTGTGTCGAATATGTGATTGCACATGAATTGGCTCATCTGGTCCAACCTAACCACTCGTGGAAATTTTACAAAGTGCTGGACGACGTCATGCCAACCCATCGAGAGCGAAAACAACTTTTGCGAGAACAGAAAATCAATTGTTATGAGATTCCATAACGGGTGTGACCTGCGCCATTTGGCGATCCTTCCAAACCATAAAAAGGCCTAGGAGGGATAGGGCAATCTGAGAAATGGGGATGGCAAGCCAAGTTCCTAGGATTCCGATGGTTTGTGGGAGGATCAGCAACAGAAGCAATAAGAGGAGAGGTTCTCCATAAATGAGCAGATATGCCTGTAGGTTTTCGCTGATGGCATAGAAAAAGGCAGTTGTGACTCTGGAAATGCTGATAAATAAATAGCCACAAAGGAAAATCGGCAGAATTTTTGCAACTTCTTGTGTGACTTGCGGAGAGGCCCCGAACAATTCTGCTGCATGTCCTCGTACAGCAAATAAGACAGCCACACAAATTGCCGATATTAGAACCGAAAACTGATAAGCGAAGTTGCGAATTGCCTTTGCACGTGGAATATTCCCTTCTCCATAGGCGAGACTGACCAGCGGTTGGCTGCCATCGCTGATTCCCTGTAGCAACAGTATTACCACAGAGGAAACATAACTGATGGATGCATAGCAGGTTACCGCCATTGTACCGCCAAACAACGCTGCGCTTTTGTTCACGAGAATCAATGTGATATTCGGAGAAAAGGTCAAGCCAAAGGGGGACAGGGCAACCCCTAAAATATGCTTTATGAAAAACCCCCTCTTCGCTTGAAATGCAAAGGACGGTTTTTGCTTTTTAGCGGCAAAGAAAGCAACACATACCAGAAAGGTCATCGCCTGACCAATTACGGTTGCGATGGCCGCGCCCATCATTCCCCAAGGTAAAACCCAAACAAACCAATAATCAAGGACAATATTTGTTAAGAATCCAGTGACCATAGCAACCATAGCGATGACAGAGCCGCCCATGTTTCGAATGAAGGGAACCAGGCCGGTACCCAACACTTGGAAAAGAGCTCCATAGCTGATATAGAGCAAATATTCTTCTCCCAACAGTTGAATTTTTCCGGAAGCGCCAAAAAGATGCAGGATGGACGGCGCTCCCCATAGAAACAGACCGGTCAAAAGAATACCAGAAAACATCAAAAGAAGGAGAGACATTCCAAAATACTGTTGTCCAAGGTGATCGTTTTGGTTTCCTTTACTGATTGCGTAGCGGATAGCACCGCCCATGCCAATTCCGGTTCCAACCGCCTGTAAAAAAGCGGTCAAAGGATAGGCCACATTGATTGCGGCAAGGGCATTATCTCCCAGGGCGTTTCCTACAAAGAAACCATCCGCAATGGCGTAGATCCCGGATAGAGCAAACGCCAACATGGAAGGAATGACATAGTGAAAAAAGTCCTTATGTATTCTCATCAATTCCTGCCTCCCGGAAGAATTGATTATAGCGCTTGGTATTTTCGATCAGGGTATCGGCCCGATCTTTACCAAGTCGTTCCCAGACAATTTCTTCACAGTGCTGTAGTGCACTGGCAACCGCTTCAAAAGTTTCCTTGCCCGTTATGGTCAAATGAATCACCTTATTCCGATGATCTTCTTTGCAGGGGGCCAGTTCGACCCATCTATGTACAAGAAATTTTTTAAGAATGGTATTGACGGTTTGTTTTGGGAGTTGCCAGAGCTGGCAAATATCTTTTTGCTTACATGTATCCTGATTTTCAACTAAGGATAAAATCACAAGCAATTCGCAGTAAGACCAGCCACGCTGTTTTGCCCATTCCTCATAGATTGCGTTTGTTTCCCGCCAAAGGGCGTTATAAAGGGCATGGTATCGCTTTAATTGTTCGATCATTTCCAATAAGATTCTTCCTCTCCAAATTAGTCTGTTAACAGACTAATTTTACCATTGAAATATCGTCCCGTCAAGTGTGACTTGCGTGAATTCTACCTTTAAACAATCGAAGAATGGAAAAGGCGATCGGGGTATCTCTCAAAAAGAGAAGAAAACCCCGTCGCCTTTTCTGTTCTTTCATTCGGCTCCCAAAGCAGCCATTGTAATATAATTATAAGGTTGGTTAAAGTGTGGCAAAAAGAAAAGATCCAGCAGTTTGAGCCGGTCAATGGTTACCCGCTCCTGAATTGCCAAGGAGAACAGGTGGATTCCCATGGACATGTCGTAGCGAGAAGCCATCTGAGCGCCAACGATTACCCGATTATCCCGGCGGTAAACGATCCGAATTTTAACGGATTCATTATGCTTCATAAACTGGGGTTTCTGATAATCTTCAAAATCAGCGGAACAGACATCCATTCCATATCGCCGGGCTTTTTCGAGCGTAAGACCAGTAGAGACCATATTATATCCCCATATGCTGATGCCATTGGAGCCTTGGACACCTTCTGTCTCCATGTGACCGCCGCATGCGTTCACAGCAGCGACAATACCTGAGCGTACGGCATTGCTGGCGAGCGCTATATAATTGACCTCTCCAATCGCATTATCGAAGACAGTTGCACAATCACCGATGGCGTAAACATCCGGAAGGTTTGTACGCTGTTGCCGGTTGACCCGATAGGCGCCGTTGCGAAAGCGTTCTAAGTGTTCTTCGCCAAGTTTTGCATTTGGCTGGAATCCAACCGCAAGAACCGCCATATCGACCGCATATTCCTTTTTATCTGTAATGATTTTTTCGACCCTGCTTTTTCCGGCAATTTTGGTGACACGCTCGCCAAAGGCCAGCTGGACTCCATTTTTTTCGAGTACATCCGACATATGATCTGTAAAATCACGATCATAGTAACCCGATAGACAGGTGGGGGCACAGTCGATTAAGACAACCTCTTTTCCGTTGCGTTTAAAAGCCTCTGCCAATTCTACGCCGATGTACCCAGCTCCAATAACAGCCACTTTTTGAACGCAGTTGGAGTGAAGTTTTTGGATGACCTCTTCCGCGTCTTGATAGCGTTTGACCAGCTGTACATTTTCGAGGTCTTTTCCTGGAATGTCCGGAACGATGGGTTGGGAACCGGTTGCTAAAATGAGTTTTTCATATGGTTCCTCATACCGTGTATGGTCGCCGCCCTCTGCATAGACGATCTTGCGGTCAAAATCGATCTTTGTTACAGTCGTCAACATGTGAACCATAGCACCCTTTTGCTGCAAAAGCTTTTGTGAGGAATAAAATAGTCCTTCTGGGCCGGAAATTTGGCCTCCAATCCAAAGGGCCATTCCGCAGCCCAGAAAACTGATGTTGGAATTAGCGTCAAATACAACCACTTGGTGTTGGTCGGGCGCTGTATCCAAAATAGTATTGACTGCGGCTGTTCCAGCATGATTGGCCCCGATCACAACGATTTTACTCATAACAGTATCCCTACTTTCCTGTTTGTCCCCTGAAATACAGGGAAGAATCACACTGTAGTATGTGCGAATTTTACAGGAAAATCCTCTGCTTATAGGGAAAGCTCCGTGTCGTCCTGTGTGATCAGAAGTCCAAAGCGGATCATCCCCGCAATTAGAACCAGAAGATTGGCGGTATGGTTAAGGGAACTGTTGTGTACTTGTCTAGGATTGCACTGCCGTTTGGCCTGTCGCAGGCTTTCTCCAGAGAGTCCTACATAAAAGAAGAGCGCTAAAAGGATCATAATGTTGGAGAGCGCTTGGATCGGCATCACTTTTGGTAGACACTGGCAGAGCTCTGGATCAGTTGCCGTACACACCAATTTTTGCTTAATAATTCCGACTGAATAATAGGACAACAGGATTGCACAGACTGTAACAATGATATACCATTGAGACTTTGATAAAATGCCCAGCTGCTGGCAGAGTTCTTTGGAAAAAGCGCCTGTTTTGTTTTCAGGCATCGCGTTTCACCTCCATTTTTGATAAAATAAGAGAGGTCTTTCCATCTTATGCGGCGTACAGAGAAGCGGCAGCATATTCCCACGTTCCCCTTGCATATCTATTGTTCAGGCATATGCAGAACCAATCCAATTTGGCCCTGCGGTGTGCTGAAAGCAATTGAAGGGGTGGCATGGATGATGAAGGACAGAATGGAAAAACCGGTGTCTAAAAAGGAACAGGAACGGAGAATATTCGTACGCCGGGCGGCATTGGGGATGGAACGTTTCTTCCAGAAAAAGGACAAACTCCCACGTCATTTCGGTGAGAGAATCCGTTCTTAAAGTCCAGAAATGCGATTCATTGGTTTTTTACACAAACGATTGCTTTCTCTATTTTGTATAGCAGCTGCTGTTTTGGCTGTCTTGTTTTGGATTGTGCCGCCAGTTGTTCTTTCGACACAGGCAGATACGCCGCGATTCCAGGAACCGGTCTGCCGTGTAGATACAAAAGAAAAACAGATTGCCCTTACATTTGACGTAGAATGGACGGACGTACAGACCGATGAATTGCTGAATATCTTAAAAAAGTATCAAGCGACCGCAACTTTTTTTGTTGTGGGACACTGGGCAGAAACCCATGATGAATCGGTGCTTCGGATTACCATGGCGGGATGTGAACTGGGGACCCACTCGATGACACATGTCCGCATGGATCAGCTTTCGCACGGGAAACAAAAGGAAGAACTACAAGCCAGCAGCCGGACTTTGGAGCAGATTACAGGAAAACAGCCCCGTCTCTTTCGTGCTCCATACGGGGCTTATAGCCCCGAACTACTATCCACAGTGCGAGAAGAAGGGATGGTTTCTATTCAGTGGGAGATCGACTCGCTCGACTGGAAAAACATTTCTCCAGAACGCATCTGTGATCATATTGTACAGCAGGTCCGGCCAGGGGCGATTGTGCGGTTTCAGAGTAGTGCCCTGAATACACCCACGGCATTGGAAAAAGTATTGGAGGTTCTTTGCGAGCAGGGATATACCTTTGTGACCGTTACAGAACTAATGGATAAAGGATAGGAGCGGAGGAAATAAAATGGCAAGAATTACCCATATCCGTAAATGTAGCCGGCCGATTCGGGTAGAAAGTCGTACAGTGATGGATATAAATACCAATTCGACGTATTTTTCTATGTGGGTACATGCAGCAGGACAGGAGATGGGCACAGAACTGCGGCCCCTGAGCATTCAGTTGGACCACAACATGGCACAGCAACTGAGGGATTATTTAGAGGACTTTCTATCAGAAGAGAAAAGGAAAGAGAATCCATAATTTTGCTCGCCTTTTTACATATTCTTTGAAGAAACGGTACATACTGCACTTGTGTCGTCCCGGTTTCAGAATGTTCGGCTATAGCCGGTTTGGAGCGTGCAAGTGAATGACCGATATTCTTCTCTGTGGAAAAAGTACGGATCAGTCCATTGTCAGGGCTTTGCTGCCAGCTTTGGCGAGATACGGTGGCGTCCGATATGTCCATCCGGATTTACTCCGGAAGATCGGAGAGGATGAACCTCGTTTTTTAGTCTGCGATTGTGAACGAATTCCGAAGGTAGAGGGAAACAGCGGCATTCTGTTTTTTAAAAACAGTTTTGATTCGGATTCTCCAATCTCTATTCCCGATGGCTTTCTGTGTGCTTTTGAACCGCAGAATCAGCGCGCTGCAGCGTTGTTGCGAGCTGCAGGGGCAGCGGCTGTGACTTGCGGCATGTGTGCTAAGGATACGCTTTCCATATCCAGTCTGGATTATGGCGCCGCAGCGCTTAGCCTCCAACGAAGCATTACAACGTTGGATGGCGACGTAGTAGAACCCCGCGATATTACGGTAGAACTCCATTCGACCGTCAGCCCACGTCAGATGCTTGCGGTCTGTATGGTCCTGTTAATGGCGGGAGTGGACTCTTCCCGCGGTTATGTTATTTAAAATGCTACAAAAAATTGACAATCATAAAACGACACCGGATACGCAAAATAGGAAAGCAAACGCAAAACAAATTCAAAAACAAAATTTTTTAAGGAGTGTTTTATGATGTCTAGATCTAATAACAAGAATGTTGTTCCGGAAGCACGTGCGGCCCTCGATAAGTTTAAGATGGAAGCAGCAGCAGAGGTTGGCGTGAACCTGAAGCAGGGTTACAACGGCGACTTGACTTCCCGTGAGGCCGGTTCCGTCGGTGGCCAGATGGTCAAGACGATGATTCAGCGTTATGAGGAAAACATGAAATAAAACCATTCCCATTTTATAAAAACGCCACGCCAAACGGTGTGGCGTTTTTGCATATAAAGAGTTAACGCCGTTTGATCCGACGTCAACTCTCATAATCTTCAATTAAACGGTTCAAACGGTCTCGGTCCGTCACGCGAATGCCCTCTCGCAAAAGGATCTGATCGGCTTCCGGAAGAAGGTCAAGATCGACATCCAATTCTTCAAAAGGAGATTCACTTTCATTCAAAAAGATACCGATATGACCTTTGTATGCACGCACTGTATATACGGCGACATTGCTCGCCATAGCGTAGGTGCCGCTGCTTTCTTGACTTGACGGTGCCTCGGGGGTATAATACATTATATTTGAGCTGGATGATTCCTCCAATGGTTCCGTTTGGAACCACCGTTGTGGATACCCCATCAGGAGGAGTGCAAGGACAACAATGTCCAGGCAGGCCAGCACAAGTATCAGTTTTTTCACAGATCATCACCTCATGGGTATTATTTGGAAATTTCGGTAAAATATACAGGTCACCAGCACTTTCTGAACATGTGCGGGGCTTGTGGAGAGCGTGAAAGGAGGCGCGGAATGCGAAAAACGGACATCAGTAAGTTCAGCAATACCGGTCCTGTGCAGGACAACAGTGCATCCGATACAGCGCGGTCGATCGGAAAAATCTTGGCAAAGGCACTGCTTACGCTGCTGGCCATTCTCATAATCACAGGAATGATTGTGGGCGCTTTTTTGGTTTCCTTCGTTTGGAGTATGAAGGATGAAACCATGAGTTACGACCTCAACAAACTCAAGCTCAATTACACAAGCTTTATTTATGTGTACGACGAGAATGGAAATCCGGTGGAATATCAGAGCCTTTACAGCAACGAAAATCGTATTTGGGTGGATTATGACCAGATCCCCCAGGCGATGAAAGATGCAATTGTTGCCATTGAGGACAAACGCTTTTGGGAGCACAATGGGGTGGACTGGCGCAGAACCTTTGGAGCAGTGACACAGCTGTTTTCAAACGGCAGCAGCTATGGCGGCTCCACCATCACGCAGCAGTTGATCAAAAATGTGACGGGGGATAAGGATGTCAGCCTGACCCGAAAGGTCAAGGAGATTTTCCGTGCATTAAACCTGAATAAAGCGTACAGCCGAGAGCAAATCCTGGAAGCGTATCTCAATGTGGTGAATTTTGGCAGCGGCACCAATGGGGTGCAGGCTGCTGCAAACCTCTATTTTGGGAAGGACATCCAGGACTGTGACATTGCGGAATGTGCTGCAATTGCAGGAATCACACAAAATCCATCCCGTTATACGCCTTTGGTGCATCCAGAAAATAATATGAAGCGTCAACAGACTGTGCTTTCGGAAATGTATGACCAGGGAAAAATCACGAAGGCAGAATACGATCAGGCGATGGAAGAATCCCGTCATATGACTTTTGTCGGAAAAAAACAAGAGAACGGCGGGGGCAGTACGGAAATTTGGAACTGGTACGTGGAGACCATGTTCGAGGATGTCAAAGAAGATCTGATGGAGTTATATAGCTGTACCAGCGCAAAAGCGGAGGATATGATCTACCACGACGGCTTGAAGATTTATTGTGCGATGGATCAGGAAATGCAAAGTCTGGCGGAGTCTGTGGTAAATAATGCGGATAACTTGCCGGCAAATCAAAAGATCGATCTTGGATATATCGCTATGGATTACGATGGGCGCGTGTTAGCAGTGGTAGGTGCTCGCGAAAAAACAAGGAACCGTCCGCTGAATCTTGCGACCGACGCGCAGCGACAGCCTGGTTCTACGATCAAACCGATTGGTGTATATGCTCCTGCCATTGAGTTGGGGACAATCAATTATTCCACGATTGTGGAGGATGCCCCAATGGAAAATTGGAATGGGAATAAGCCGGGGCCTAACAATTTTGATAATCGTTATCTGGGGAATATGACCGTGGAATTTGCCCTGGAGAATTCCAGAAATGCGCCTGCGGCCCGTATCTGCAAGGAGATTACGCCGGAAGTTGGCTATACGTTCCTAAAGGACAAACTCAATTTTACGAGCTTGCAGCCTGCGGATAACAATATTGCGCCAATTGCAGTGGGTGGTATGAGCGAAGGCGTTACAGTCCGAGAGATGACCGCAGCATTCCAGATCTTTGCAAACGGCGGTGTGTTTACAGAGCCGTACACGTACTACTACGTAGAAGATCACGATGGGAACGTCATTTTGGACAATCGAAATCAAGAGAAGGTACAAGCGATTTCGTCCACGACCGCTTCTGTGATGCATCATCTGCTCAATCGCGTAATTACTGGTTCGGAAGGCAGTGGCAGGAGAGCCGCCATTTCCGGCTGGGAGGTATTCGGAAAGACTGGTACGACCAATGACCAAAAGGACAGTTGGTTTATTGGTGGCACTCCCTATGCGCTTGCAGGTATTTGGACGGGTTATCGCGATACGCCGACTGCGATGAGCAATGCAGAGACGAAATATGCCATTTCCATTTGGCAGAAAATTATGGCGCAGTACTTGGAAAATAAAGAGCCGCTGAAGTTCACATATGACGAAAATGTGATTTCCGGCGACATTTTGCCAGCAGAGCGGAAAACTGGCAAATGCCACTTGTCCAAAGACAGGCACAGGCTGGTACAAGAAGGACGAATTACCCGATCGATGTGATCTGGCACATGAAACCGAAGGGGAGGGAACTTCATCGGCTGGGGAAGAAGGACCCACACCTGAAGTGGAAACGCCGTCCGATTCCCGACGACTTCTTCTCAGCAGGCGAGTGAACATCCAATGGAGTCCAATGCATCCAGTGAGAACACATCGGTTCCAGAGGCGCCGCCTTCCCAACCAGAAGTTCCCTCACAGGAACCGGAGGAGAATCCAGACGACAATATTGTAGTAGTACCTGGAGAAACAGGATCTGCCCCCGGGAATTGTCCCGGTGGGATGAACGAATTCTTTTTACAGATTGTGGGGATGCGAAAACGCGTCCCCTTTCTTTTTGGATTTTGACAACAGTTTCATAAATTAATCTGTTAAAGCAAAGAATGTTGTGCTTTTTGATATTGAATGTCCGATTAAAAAATGGTAAACTGTAGACATGTTTCTCATCTTCTGAACGGAGAAATCCTGTTTTATGGGCGTTCAAATTGTTAAATATGGCAAAGTTTTAGCCATGCCCTGTGCAAAACTGGCGAGGGCGAAGGGAAAACAGCCTGTCCATATGCCGGAAAGGTATCTTAGGACAGGAGTGACTAATATATATAGGGAGTGCTGGTGAAAATGGTTCAGATAGCGGTTATGGGCTATGGGGTTGTCGGTTCGGGCGTGGTGGAAGTTCTCACAACGCATACGGATCACATCGCAAAGCGTGCAAAAGAAGAAATTGGTATCAAGTATATTCTTGATTTAAGAGAGTTTCCTGACAGCCCTTTTGCGGATAAATTTACAAAGTCCTTTGACGACATTGTCAACGACCCAGAAGTCCGTGTGGTGGTGGAAGTGATGGGGGGCTTGCATCCAGCGTTTGAGTATACAATGCGTTGCATCGAAGCGGGAAAAAGCGTCGTAACATCCAATAAAGAACTGGTGGCGACCAAGGGTGCAGAAATCCTCAAGTTGGCACAGGAAAAAAATGTGAACTTCCTGTTCGAAGCCAGTGTGGGTGGAGGTATCCCCATTATCCGGCCGATTAGCCAGTGCCTGGCGGCAAATGATGTGATCGAAATTGCGGGAATCTTAAATGGTACTACGAATTTTATTTTGACAAAAATGATTCACGAGTCAATGGATTTCCAGGATGCGTTGTCCTTAGCACAGAAGCTGGGGTATGCAGAGCGGAATCCTGCAGCCGACGTAGAGGGCGACGACGCCTGCCGGAAGATTTGTATTCTGGCCTCTCTGGCGTTTGGCCGGCATGTTTATCCGGAACAAGTTCATACGGAGGGGATCACAAAGATTTCTTTGGCCGATGTAGAATATGCAGAGCAGTGGGGCGGCGTAGTAAAGCTGATCGGCCGTGTCAAACAGATGGAGAGCGGAAAGCTTCAGATCATTGTCTGCCCGATGTTTATTCCCCGTGAGAGCCAGCTGGCCAATGTGGACGATGTATTTAATGGAATCATGGTTCGTGGCGACTCAACCGGCGACGTAGTGTTCTATGGAAAGGGCGCTGGTAAGCTGCCGACCGCCAGTGCGGTGGTAGCCGATGTGATCGATTGTGTCAAACATTTTAAGGCCAGGAAGTATCTCTATTGGGGAGAGGGAAGCCCGGATTATATTGAGGATTATCTGGATGATAAGGTGAGCATGTATGTGCGCGCTAGTACGGATAACGAGGCGCTTGCCCTTGGCAACGCCGGTCACCTGTTGGGGAAAATTAACCATTTGACGCGCAAGAATGCACCGGCCGGCGAAATCGCCTTTGTCACAGAGGCGATGCCGGAACGTTTGATTGTTGCCAATTTAAAAAAGCTTTCTGAATTGGGAGTCACCATTGAAAATACCATTCGTATCGGAGAGCTGTGAGTGATATAGATATAGGAGAGAAGTAGAGCATGATAAGAATACAGATTCCGGCGACCAGCGCCAATTTGGGTTCTGGTTTTGATTCCTTGGGAATCGCTTTGACCATGTATAACCAGGTTTGGATGGAGGAGTCCGATACATTGGATATTTCCTCCAAAGATGATGTTAAGATTCCTACTGATGAAAATAACCTCATTTTTTGGGCCGCAAAACAGGTCTACGAGAAATGTGGCCGGAAGTTACCAGGGCTAAAACTGATTCAGCAGAATGATATTCCCATGGCGCGTGGGCTGGGCAGCAGTTCGGCTTGTATTGTGGCTGGCATTCTGGGCGCCAACCGTTTGCTGGGCAGTCCTTTGAGTACGACGGAACTGATTAATTTAGCGGCAGAAATTGAAGGCCATCCGGACAATACAACCCCCGCAATTGAGGGCGGTTTGGTGGCTTCTGCAATTGAAGCAGGCCGTGTTTACAGTGTTAGTGTACCGGTTTCAGAAAAGATTCGCTTTGCCCTGTTTATCCCTCCGTTTGAGTTAAAAACGGAGAAAGCCCGTTCCGTGTTGCCAGAGTCATATGCCCGAGCAGATGCAGTGTATAACTTGTCGCGTTCGGCACTGATGACCGCATCCTTGTTCTCAGGAAAGTTGGAAAACCTGCGTGTGGCGGTACAGGATAAGATTCACCAACCGTACCGTTCCGGATTGATCGACAACCTGGACAATGTGTTCCGCCTGAGCTATGAGCTCGGTTCACTCGGTACTTATGTCAGTGGCGCCGGCCCAACGATTATTTCGATGATCGACGTAGCGGATACAGATAATTTTGTCAAGTATGCTGCGGGACATTTAGAAGAGAAGGGCATTGCCGGCTGGCAGATCCGAATTTTGAAGGCGGATTCCAACGGCGCACAAATCTCCATTGCCTGAGGATGAGCTGACAAAGTGGGATAGACCGGTTTTCCGGTTTTGATAGGCGAGGTCTCTGCTTCCAGGATCGTGGTTCGGAAGCGGCGCTTTGCGTATTTTTATTGATTGAGAGATGGAGGATGAACCAATGAGCCTTATCGTTCAAAAATTCGGCGGCAGTTCTGTTGCAAATGCCGAACGCCTGTTCAACGTGGCCAACATCGTCACCCAAACATATAAGGAGGGCAATGATGTGGTCGTAGTGGTTTCCGCTCAGGGCGATACCACGGACGATCTGATTGCCAAGGCAAATGAAATCAACCCGAATGCATCAAAACGTGAAATGGATATGCTATTGACTTCTGGCGAACAGATTTCTGCTTCCCTCTTGGCGATGGCAATTGAAAAACTGGGCTTTCCGGTGGTTTCCCTGTTGGGGTGGCAGGCTGGCTTTTACACCAGTTCCGCCTATGGTGCGGCACGTATCAAGCGTGTAACGCCGGACCGCATCAAAAAGGAGATTGACAAGAAAAATATCGTGGTGGTGACTGGCTTTCAAGGGGTAAACCGTTACGACGATATGACCACATTAGGGCGCGGCGGTTCAGATACCAGTGCGGTTGCTATCGCAGCGGTTTTAAATGCAGACCTGTGTCAGATCTACACCGATGTGGAAGGGGTATTCACGGCCGACCCACGCAAAGTAAAAAATGCACGCAAATTGAGTGTGATCTCTTATGATGAGATGTTGGAATTGGCGTCTTTGGGGGCGCAGGTTTTAAACAATCGTTCTGTAGAGATGGCGAAAAAGTATAACATAGAGCTTGAGGTACTTTCTAGCCTGACCAAAGCGAAGGGCACCATTGTGAAGGAGGCAACAAAAGTGGAAAAAATGGTAATCAGCGGAATTGCAAAAGATGAGGATGTCGCACGCGTTTCCATCATTGGCGTGCCGGACCGTCCTGGTCTAGCATTTAAGATTTTCTCAAAACTGGCAGCGAAGAATATCAATGTCGATATTATTCTCCAGTCCATCGGAAGAAATGGGACAAAGGACATCAGCTTCACCGTCAGCCATGACAATTTGAAGGCGACCATTGATTTGTTGAATCCTTATGTGGATTTGATTGGTGCGACTAGCGTAGTTTACGATGAAAATGTAGCCAAAGTTTCTGCGGTTGGCGCAGGGATGGAAACTCACCCGGGCATCGCGGCGGAAATGTTTGAATCTCTTTATGAAGCCAATATCAATATCAAGATGATCTCCACCAGTGAGATCAAGATCTCTGTTTTGATCGATAGCAAGGACGCCGATAAAGCGGTTGCTGCAGTTCACGATAAATTCTTTGGCAGTGCATTGGATGCTTAATGATCGAACCTGGTTGTTGTTTGGGTCCCCTGAATGGGGACCCATTTTTTATTAGATCGATAAAGCAGAATGGTTTGCTTATAAAATTGTAATGATATAGATTTTTTTTGTGAAATATGTTATATTATGAACGATAAGAATTTTTGATCTGGCTATAAAAAAGAAACAGATCGTTTCTAGAGAGAGGGGAGTCTTGGATGGATTTCAGAAGGATTGATGCTTATCTCCAAGGGGCATCTCTGGATGGCTATCAGGATTTGGCGCACATTTTAGCCATGAATACGATCAAGATGGCGCGCGCTTTACGGTGTATGCGCCGAATGCTTCTCGCGTCATGTTGATTGGTTCGTTTAATGGTTGGACCGGTTACGATATGGAGCGGATGCCTTCCGGTGTTTGGACCATTTTTGTTCAAGGAATTCAGGAAATGGATATGTACAAATACCGGATCTTTACGGCGAAGGGGGAGGTGTATGATCGGGCGGACCCGTTTGCCTTTTACAGTGAGTTGCGGCCAAACACCGCCTCGTATGTGTACAACCTGAATCATTTTCCTTGGACAGATGGAAAATGGATGACCACCCGTGATAAGAACTACAATAAACCATTGAATATCTACGAAGTACATGCCGGTTCTTGGAAGGTCAAAGACGCCCCGAAGGATGCACGTTTTTATCGCTATGATGAATTGGCTGAGCTGTTGATTCCTTATGTCAAAAAGATGGGATATACCCACATAGAGTTACTTCCTTTGACAGAACATCCTTTTGACGGGTCCTGGGGGTATCAAGTGACGGGATATTTTAGCGCTACCAGCCGGTATGGAACCCCAAAACAGCTGATGCATTTTGTAAACCAATGCCATGAGCAGGGAATCGGTGTCATTATGGACTTTGTCCCTACTCATTTTGTCTCTGACTTTTATGCGCTGCATCAATTTGACGGCGGATTCGTCTATGAGAGCGAATATGAGGATCAACGGTACAGCGAGTGGGGAACAGTCCTCTTCGATTATTCAAAGCCCCATGTGATTAGTTTTTTACGTTCAGCAATCGACTTTTGGCTCACATATTACCACTTTGACGGAGTACGGTATGATGCGGTTGCAAACCTAATTTATCACAAGGGCAATCCCAATGACGCAGTCAATGAAACAGGGATTTGGTTTTTAAAAACCTGTAATTATGCGATTCAAAAACGTCATCCCAACGTGATGTTAATTGCAGAAGATTCCTCCAATTATTTGAAGGTCACGGCGCCGGTGGAATACGGGGGATTGGGGTTTGACTACAAATGGGACCTTGGCTGGATGAATGATACGCTCGACTACTTGGCGGTTCCTCCGGTACAGCGATCCGGCGTACACACAAAAATCAGCTTCTCCATGAGCTATTTTTACAATGATATTTTTTTGTTGCCGTTTTCACATGACGAGGTCGTACATGGAAAAAAGACGATTATTGATAAAATTGCAGGAAATTACGAAGAAAAATTCCATCAACTTCGCACGTTGTATCTTTATATGTTTACCCATCCTGGGAAAAAACTCAATTTTATGGGAAACGAATTGGCGGAGTTTAAGGAATGGGACGAGCAAAAGGAACTTGGTTGGAATTTGTTGACCTATCCTGCCCATGACGCATTCTGGAATTATCTCCAGACATTGCAACATCTCTACCTAGAAGAGAGCGCCCTTTATCAAGAGGAATATCATGCAAAGAGCTTTCAATGGTTGGATGTGAACGATGCAAGCCGCTGTGTGTTTGCGTACAAGCGGAGTGATTTAGCAAAGGAAGAGCTGTACATTGCCTTGAACTTTTCCAATCGCATGCATATGCATTATCCGCTGATGGTGGACCATTATGGGATATATGCGGAGATGCTGAATACGGATGAACTGCATTTTGGTGGAAAAGGAAAGACGAATGAGGGGGAATTGCGCACACAGCTCCAGAGCGGAAAATATTATCTGGACATCAACCTGGCGCCATTTGCCTCGTGTATCATCAAACGGATTGATACCACCGTACCTCGGATGCAGCCGGTTAAACCAATTGGCCGAACACATCAAAGTGCGCAAAAGGAAAAACAGCCAACAGAAGAATTACCTGAGGGAAGGGAATAAGGACAAAAAGAGGATGCCCCAAAACTACGAATCGTTCGATTCATAGGAAAGGGGCATCCTTTTTCTGTCTGGAAAAATATCTGGATTTCTAAAAAACGAGGGTATCCTGAAGTCATTTCATTACTTTTGGGACACCCTCCCTTGATCGATCTGTAAAGTTCTTCGTAACTTTTTATAGCAAATGAATGGCATACCCTTCGCAGGCATTCCGCATGCTATCCGGCCAGACAGAGGCCTGTACTTCGCCGATATGTGCCTTTTCCAATAGCGCCATGCATATGCGGGACTGCCCGATGCCGCCCCCCATGGTGAGTGGCAACCGCCCTTCCAATAACATGCTGTGGAAGGGCAACCGGGCGCGTTCTTCACAGCCTGCTGCGGCAAGCTGATGGCGCAGGGCTTCTGCATCCACGCGAATCCCCATGGAAGAGAGCTCCAGGGCGCGATTCAAAACCGGATACCAAATGATGATGTCGCCATTGAGAGACCAATCGTCGTAGTCCGGCGCGCGGCCATCATGAGGCTTGCCGGATTTCAATGCTCCACCGATTTGGGAGATAAATACTGCGCCATATTCCCTTGCCGCGGCATCTTCCCGCTGCTTTGGGGTCAGATCTGGATAACGGTCTTCCAGTTCCTGGCTGGTTACAAATGTGATTTCCTCGGGAATATAGGAATCTAAAATGGGAAAACGCTCGGTAAGAACCGCCTGCGTTTTATGTAAGACACCCATAATGGATCGAACAGCGTTTTGTAATGTTTCCATGTTGCGTTCCTCAGCCGTGATGACGCGCTCCCAATCCCACTGATCGACATAGACAGAGTGGAGGTTGTCGAGTTCCTCGTCCCGGCGAATCGCATTCATATCCGTATAGAGGCCCGTGTCTGCACGGAACCCATAGCGGGCAAGGGCCATCCGTTTCCACTTGGCAAGAGAGTGGACGATTTGAACATCGGCATGGATGTCTGCAACATCAAATTGGACAGGGCGTTCCACACCGTTTAAGTCGTCATTTAAGCCAGTTTCCGGGCGTACAAAGAGGGGGGCAGACACGCGGGTGAGGGAGAGGGCTGCGGCCAGCTCACGCTCAAAGGTATCCTTTGCAAGCTTAATTGCGACTTCGGTCTCTATAATATCGAGCTTTGATGTGTAATCCTTAGGTAAAATCAGGTTGCTCAAATCCATGCTTGGTTCATCCTTTCTCAAATGACAGCGCGGAAGACCAGTATAAGAGGGATACCGCTGCTGAACGTGCAAAATTTACGCCTTATTATAAACCAAAATGGGATTTTTTGCAATCCTAAAGGGAAGAAGTTTCATTTTTCTGGTTCTAACAGGAGATTTATATAGGATACATAGGCTTTCGTCTGCGGCGTAGTGGGGCTGCTTCCCGTCATAGCGTCTTGCAGAGGCCCCGGCAGTGACATAAAGAAACGTTGTACCTCCTGATGCTCCCTTAAAAAGTCGTAAAGCTGATCCTCCATGTGCGGCGCCTTCCTTTCTCGAAATCGGTGTGTATAGGGAAAGAATCCTTCATCTGATCCTATCTTTTACAAAACCGCCTTCTTTCATACAAAAGAAGCATGGAAAGGGTATTTCTGAGAACAGCCGATTTCGGCAATTTGAACGAAGCTGAGCAACGGAAATACAGAAAGTGGCGAATTTGTAACAAGAATGATAAATTTCCTCGAAATCGTATTAGAATCCCTTGCATATTCGATTTGATTGTGATATATTTAACATGCAATAAATTATTAGAAGATTGACCTGTGAAACTTTTGGTGGATCGGGTTAGTGAATTATGAAATGGAGGAACAAAATCATGTCTAAGAAAATCGTATTAGCAGGTGCTGTGCGTACTGCAATCGGTAAGATGGGCGGTGCACTGGCAAATGTTCCGGCTGCCACACTTGGCTCCATCGTGATCAAAGAGGCTCTCAAGAGAGCAAACGTTGCTCCCGACCAGGTTGATGAGGTTTTGATGGGCTGCGTTCTGCAGGCTGCTCTGGGCCAGAACGTTGCGCGTCAGGCTGCTGTCAATGCAGGTATCCCGATCGAGGTTCCGGCTTTGACGTTGAACAACGTTTGCGGTTCCGGCCTGAAGTGTGTGAACATGGCTGCTGCGATGATCGAAGCTGGCGAGGCAGACATCGTGGTCGCTGGTGGTATGGAGAACATGTCCTCCGCTCCGTATGCGTTGACCAAGGCTCGTTTTGGCTATCGCATGAACAATGCTACCATGATCGACACCATGGTGAACGATGCACTGTGGGATGCATTCAACGGTTATCACATGGGCATCACTGCTGAGAATGTTGCGGAAAAGTACGGCCTGACCCGCGAGATGCAGGACGAATTTGCTGCTTGCAGCCAGCAGAAGTGCGAGAAGGCACAGGCAGAAGGCCGTTTTGACGATGAGATTGTTCCGGTTCCGGTAAAGGTTAAGAAGGAAACCGTTATGTTTGCAAAGGATGAGGGTCCGCGTGCAGGCGTTACCGCTGAGGGCATTGCAAAGCTTCGCCCGGCATTTAAGCCCGATGGCGGCACGGTTACGGCGGCAAATGCTTCCGGCATTAACGATGGCGCAGCTGCAATCGTTGTGATGAGCGAAGAGAAGGCAAAGGAGCTGGGTGTCACCCCGATGGCTGAGTGGGTTACCGGCGCTTCCGCAGGTGTTGAGCCATCCATCATGGGTATTGGCCCGGTTGCTGCTACAAAGAAGGCAATGGCAAAGGCAAACCTCAAGGTGGAGGATATGGACCTGATCGAGGCAAACGAGGCATTTGCAGCGCAGTCTTTGGCCGTTGCAAAGGACCTCAACTTCGATATGGCGAAGGTCAACGTCAACGGCGGTGCAATTGCTCTGGGCCATCCGGTTGGCGCTTCTGGCTGCCGTATCCTGGTTACCCTGCTGCATGAGATGCAGAAGAGAGGTTCCAACTATGGCCTCGCTACGCTGTGCGTCGGCGGCGGTATGGGCGTTGCCTCCATTGTGAAGAACTACAAATAAGAAGCTGGGAGCGTTAAGACGATGAGCTATATTAAATATGAGCAGAATGGCTTCGTCGGCGTGCTGACGATCGACCGTGAGAAGGCTTTGAATGCATTGAATTCCGAAGTTTTGGCGGATCTCGACGCTGCTTTGGATGCAATTGATCTGGATTCCACCCGCTGCCTGATTATTACAGGCGCTGGTCAGAAGTCTTTTGTCGCCGGTGCAGACATCGGTGAGATGAGCACGTTGACCAAAGCAGAAGGAGAGGCCTTCGGCAAAAAGGGCAACGATGTGTTCCGTAAAATTGAAACCCTGCCGATCCCGGTGATCGCCGCAGTAAACGGCTTTGCACTCGGCGGAGGCTGTGAGCTTTCCCTGAGCTGCGACATCCGTTTGGCAGCGGAGAATGCTGTTTTTGCACAGCCGGAGACAGGCCTGGGCATTACTCCTGGCTTTGGTGGCACACAGCGTCTGGCCCGTACCATCAACGTGGGTAAGGCAAAGGAAATGATCTATGCTGGCACAAAGGTCAAGGCGCCGGAAGCTCTCAGCCTGGGTCTAGTCAATGCCGTGTATCCGGCAGAGGAACTTATGCCTGCTGCAATGAAGCTGGCGGAGAGAATTGCTGCCAATGCGCCGATCGCTGTCCGTGCTTGCAAGAAGGCGGTCAACGATGGCCTTCAGGTCAACATGGATGAGGCAATTGTCATCGAAGAGAAGTTGTTCGGCAGCTGCTTCGAGACGCAGGATCAGAAAAACGGCATGACGGCGTTTGTTGAGAAGCGCAAGCCCGAGCCGTTTGTCAATAAATAATTTGTATTTACATTCCGCACCGGCATCGCGTTCAAAAGGAAGGCGATACCGGTGCGGGCCAACATAATAAAGATTTAACAGGAGGTTTCTACTATGAAAATTGGTGTTATCGGCGCAGGAACCATGGGCTCCGGCATCGCACAGGCGTTTGCTCAGACAGAAGGCTATGAAGTAATGCTCTGCGACGTGAAGGCAGAGTGGGCTGAAAACGGCAAGGCAAAGATTGCAAAGGGACTCAATAAGAGAGTTGCAAAAGGCAAGATGGAGCAGGCTGCTGCGGATGCAATCCTGGCAAAGATCACCACTGGCACGAATGAAATCGTAGCAGATTGCGACCTCGTTGTAGAGGCTGCTTTGGAGAAGATGGAACTGAAGAAGGAGATCTTCAAGCAGCTGGAAGGCATCTGCAAGAAGGATTGCATCTTTGCAACCAATACTTCCTCCCTCTCTATCACAGAAATCTCCAATGGCCTTGATAGAGCCGTTGTCGGCATGCATTTCTTCAATCCGGCTCCGGTTATGAAGCTGGTTGAGGTCATTGCAGGCGAGACCACTTGCCCCGAGACCGTGAAGAAAGTCATCGAGGTTTCCGAGTCTATCGGCAAGACCCCGGTTCAGGTCAATGAGGCTGCTGGTTTTGTTGTCAACCGTATTTTGATTCCGATGATTAATGAAGCAGTCGGCATCTATGCTGACGGCGTTGCTTCCGTAGAAGGCATTGACACCGCCATGAAGCTCGGCGCAAATCATCCGATGGGACCGCTCGCTTTGGGCGACCTGATTGGTTTGGACGTTTGCTTGGCCATTATGGAAGTTTTGCAGTCTGAAACGGGCGATCCGAAGTACCGTCCGCATCCGCTGCTCAGAAAGATGGTTCGTGCTGGCAAGCTCGGCCAGAAAACTGGTAAGGGATTCTACGATTACACCAAATAAGAAACGATTTGGCGTAAATTTTAATTTGGAGGAACAGGTATGGATTTCGTACTGAGCAAAGAACAAGAAATGGCCCGTACGCTCTTTAAGGAGTTTGCGGAGAATGAAGTAAAACCTCTTGCACAGGAAGTTGACGAAACGGAACATTTCCCGAGAGCAACCGTTGAAAAGATGCAGAAGCTCGGTTTCATGGGAATTCCGCAGCCGAAGGAATTCGGCGGCCAGGGCTGCGACACACTCACCTATGTGCTGTGTGTCGAAGAACTCTCCAAGGTTTGTGCAACCACGGGTGTTATCGTTTCTGCTCATACTTCTCTGGGCACAGACCCAATTAAGAAGTTTGGTACTCCGGCACAGAAGGAAAAGTATCTGCGTCCGCTGGCTTCTGGCGAGTTGTTGGGCGCATTCGGCTTGACCGAGCCCGGCGCAGGCACGGATGCTTCCGGCCAGCAGACGAAGGCTGTCCTGGAGGGTGACCACTATGTCCTCAACGGCAGCAAGATTTTCATCACAAATGGTGGCGAGGCAGATATATATATCATCTTTGCAATGACGGATAAGAGCAAAGGCACCAAGGGCATCTCTGCGTTTATCGTTGAGAAGGATTTCCCGGGCTTCCGCATTGGTACAAAAGAGAAGAAGATGGGCATCCGTGGTTCTGCTACCACAGAGCTGATCTTTGAGAACTGCATCGTTCCAAAAGAGAACCTCCTTGGCCAGGAAGGCAAGGGCTTTGGAATTGCAATGACCACACTGGATGGCGGTCGTATCGGCATCGCGGCACAGGCGCTGGGCATTGCTGAGGGCGCGTTGGAGGAAACGATTGCCTATGTGAAGGAAAGAAAGCAGTTCGGCCGTCCGATTGCGAAGTTCCAGAATACGCAGTTCCAGATCGCCGACATGGCGACCAAGGTAGAGGCTGCTCGTTATCTGGTTTATCGCGCAGCGATTGCGAAGGATACAAAGAAGCGCTTCTCCGTCGAGGCAGCAATGGCAAAGTTGTACGCTGCAGAAGTCGCGATGGAAGTGACCACCAAGGCGGTACAGCTCCACGGCGGCTATGGTTACACGAGAGAGTACCCGGTCGAGCGCATGATGCGTGACGCTAAGATCACGGAAATTTATGAAGGCACCAGCGAAGTACAGCGCATGGTCATCTCCTCTAATGTAATTAAATAGTCGATAAAGGCCAGAAGGAGTGAAAATCTTTGAATATCGTAGTTTGCATTAAGCAAGTTCCAAATACCAACGAAGTGAAACTTGACCCGGTGACCGGTACCCTGATTCGTGAAGGTGTACCGAGCATCATCAACCCGGACGATAAAGCAGGTCTCGAAGCTGCTCTCCGTTTGAAGGATTCCATTGGTGCACATGTGACTGTGCTTTCCATGGGCCCAGCACAGGCGGATGCTGCTTTGCGCGAAGCACTGGCAATGGGCGCGGACGAGGCAATCTTGGTTTCCGACAGAGCTTTCGGTGGCGCTGACACTTGGGCAACCTCCACAACAATTGCCGCGGCGATCAAGAATCTCGATTATGATCTCATCATTACGGGCCGTCAGGCCATTGATGGCGATACGGCTCAGGTTGGACCGCAGATCTCTGAGCATCTCGGCATCCCGAACATCAGCTATGCAGAGGACATCCAGGTCGAGGGCGATTCCGTGATCGTTAAGCGCCAGTATGAAGATCGTTATCATACCGTAAAGGCAAAGATGCCCTGCCTGATCACCGCACTGAGCGAGATGAACAAGCCGCGCTATATGACGCCCGGCGGCATCTTTGATGCATACAGAGAGAAAGAAGTCAAGGTTTGGGGCCTGAAAGACATCACAGTTGACCAGGCGAATATCGGCCTGAAGGGCTTACCCACCAGAGTGTTCCAGACGTTCACGAAGAGCTTGAAGGCAGCTGGCACAGTTGTCCAGCTGGACCCGGAAGAGTCTGCCAACTACATGATCGAGAAGCTCAAGGAAAAGTTCATTATTTAATTTTGTAGTTTGTGATGACAACTGAGAATATTGAAAGTGGTGAGCAAAAAATGAATTTACAGGATTATCAGGGCGTATTTGTATTCGTCCAGCAGGTGGATCATAAAATCACTGGTGTTTCTTATGAGTTGCTCGGCAAAGGAAAGGAGCTTGCCGCAGACTTGGGTACAGAGGTTACCGCTGTTCTGCTTGGCTATCAGGTAGAAGATCTTTGCCCGAAGCTTGCCCGTTATGGTGCGGATAAGATCATTCTGGTGGATAATGAGGCATTGGAGCCCTACACTACAGAGCCTTATGCACATGCAATGTACAATGTGATTGAAAAGTACAAGCCCGCTGTGGTACTTTATGGCGCAACAGCAATCGGCCGTGACTTGGCACCGCGTGTGTCCGCTCGTGTACACACTGGCCTGACTGCAGACTGCACGAAGTTGGAAATCGATCCGGATACGAAGAATCTGAAGATGACTCGCCCGGCATTCGGCGGCAACATCATGGCGACCATCCTTTGCCCGGAGCATCGTCCGCAGATGGCAACGGTTCGTCCCGGCGTTATGCAGAAGATTAAGCCGATCGACGGTGCAGAGGCTTCGGTCGAGAAGTATGATCTGGCGTTCGAGAAGAACAACAAGTATGTTGAAGTGCTTAACGTTGTCAAGAAGGTCAGCGATAAGATCGACATCCAGGATGCCAAGATTTTGGTTTCCGGTGGCCGTGGTATGGGTTGCCCGGAGAACTTCAAACTTCTGCGTGATTTGGCAGATGTTCTCGGCGGTGAAGTAAGTGCGTCCAGAGCTTGTGTGGACGCAGGCTGGGCAGAGAAGGATGTACAGGTTGGCCAGACTGGTAAGACGGTTCGCCCGAACCTTTACATCGCTTGCGGCATCTCCGGTGCTATCCAGCACTTGGCCGGCATGGAGGATTCCGATGTGATCGTTGCGATCAACAAGGATGAGAATGCGCCGATCTTTGAAGTGGCGGATTATGGCATTGTTGGCGATGTCACCAAGATTCTGCCGATCTTCACGGAGAAGCTCAAGGAAGAGTTGGCTCTGCGCAACGCATAAGTAGTTTTTTCTTGAAAAAGCGGAGGGTGTCCCAAAAGTCATGAAATGACTTCAGGATACCCTCGTTTTTTAGAAACGCAGATATTTTTCCAAACAGAAAGAGGATGCCCTTTCCTATGAATCGAAAAATTCGTAGTTTTGGGACACCCTCTTTTTGTATCATGCAACACGAAACTAGACGAGAGGAGAGATACGATGTTATCATCCGAGTGTGCGGCTCATTTTTTAGAAAGGGATCAGCTGCTTCATATTGACATGTTGGAATGTATCCGGCGCGGAAACGCAACGTGTTTGTATGTGGGGGAAAGAGGTGTGCTACTTCGAGATGAGCCGTCGGGTACATTTATGCTCAGTGCAGAAACGAAAGCGGTTGTTGAAGAGTGCCTTCCTCTCATGCAGGGCGCGGAACTGTTGGTTTGTCACCAAGAGTTTTATGAAGAATTTGTATCGGAAGAATTGGGGTTGTCCCTAGGGGAACGTTGTCACCAAGCTGCCTATTTTAAGCAGACTTTTTTGCCGGAGACCGAACAGAAAGGGCAAGTTCGTCCATTGGATGAATCCTATCAACTTTTTGTACAGGAGCATTACCAGATGGTAACGGATGAGGACTATATCAAAGGACGCCTGCGTTCTGGAACCATGTATGGCATGTTTATCGATGGAAAACCGGCTGGATTTATCGGTATGCATGCGGAAGGGTCCTTGGGCCTTTTGGAGATTCTGCCAGAATATCGTCGTTGCGGATTGGCTTTTGCATTGGAGTCGTATGCAATCAACCGGATGTTGGAAAAAGGATGGACCCCATATGGACAAATTATTCTGGGGAATGCTGCTTCTACGAGTCTACAGCAAAAGTTAGGGCTATCGATTTCAAAGCAAACTTGTTATTGGTTGAGTCGTTAATTGTGACATTCTTTTGGACAAGCGGGAATCGTAAGGGTAACACGTGTGCCAACATTTTGTTTGCTTTCCAACTGTAGTCCATACTCCTTGCCATAATAGAGTTGAACACGTTCATGTACATTTTTGATACCGTACCCATCGGAATCCTGTGTCAATAGATTTGGAAGGATTTGCGGATTAATCCCTACACCATTGTCTTCTACGGTAAAGACGATGGTGTCTTTTTTTTGTGTTGCAGTAATTCGGACGGTTCCTCCGCCTTCAGGGCGTTGATCCACTCCATGGATAATTGCGTTTTCGACCAATGGCTGTAAAAGAAGGTTGAGCATCCAATCGGAATAGAGGCTTTCCTCAATGTCATAGATTGCATGGAATTGATTACTATGCATAATCCGTTGAATGTCGATATAAGAACGTGTGTTTTTGAGTTCATCGGCGACCGTAGTGACCTTTTTTCCTTTGTTGAGTGTTGTCCGATAGAACGTAGAGAGCAGTTGTGCCATCTCACTGATATCCGGAGCGTTTGCGCGTATGGCTCGCCAATTGATGAGGGAAAGGCAGTTATATAGAAAATGTGGATTGATCTGGGCCTGAAGAGCGCGCATTTCGGCTTCTTTTTGGGCCAACTTTCCTGTGTACACTTCATTGATTAATGCATTGATTTCATGTAGCATTCTTTGAAAGCTGCGAATGAGGTCTCCCACTTCATCGTGGGACTCGCTTGTGATGGTCACTTCCAGATTGCCAGCCTCCACCTTTTGCATGGCCTTACGAAGTTTTTCAATGCGATTGACTACAGCGTAAGAGAGCAGCCAACCGATTAGAACAACCAGAACTAAACAAATCAGAATAATCAATAGAACCGTCAAGACAATAGGAGTAGCCGCATCTGTAATCAGGTGAATGGGCTTGTACAAATAGACATTCCAATTGCAGGAGGGAATCTTTGAAGAGATGACACTATACTCCATGCGATTCCAGTGGACAGATGATGAGGGCGTTCCTAGAACAATCTCTACTGGAGGAATATTGGCTGTGTCCAGACCTGAAAAATCCTGCGCGTAGATTGTTTGTCCTGCTGAATCGACAAGATAGATCCCGCATGCGTTTTTAGAGAGTTCTTGTAGAGGGGAAAAGAGTTTTTCCGATTGAATGCCAATGTACAGAAGATTTTCGATAGAATTTCCACGGTAATAGGGGTCCGGCATACGACGGACAGAACAAATGGTACCTTTCGTGGGGGAGAACCAGTTGATTGTAGAAGAATGGATACTCACATCATACCAGAGTTCCGATCTAGCTTCTGCGAGAGGTATGACCATATCGCCATGTTTTTCCATGTTGGTTCCAGAATATAGGGTAATACGTTCGACTCCATCGTGTAAATTCTTCATAGAAAGGAACAAGGGAGAAATCGTCTCTGTATAAACGTCGTAGAGTTCCATATAATTGCTGTAAACTCGATTAGCTGCATCGTTTAAATCGGTATCGAAAGCTAAATAATCGGAAAGATTGTTATAAATTTGAATTTGGTTATCCAACGAGGCTGCAGCTTGTTGGAGAGAAGTCTGTAGATTGGCTTCCTCCTGTGCGACGAGAAGATCTTTTGTCTGTTGATAGCAAAAAGCTCCCAGAATGGTCACCGGGATGATACTCACCAGTAAAGAACACATCAATATCTTTTTACGAAATGTTAAATCTTTCAATAATTGGATGGGGGATTTCATATTAATCTTCCTTTTGTCGGAATTTCTCGGGACTACTTCCAAAATACTCTCGAAAACTCTGAATGAAATAGGAAACATTGGTGTAGCCAACGGCGTCACAGATAGCAACAACCTTCATATGCGTGTGTTCCAAAAGGTCTCTGGCCTTTTCCATACGAAATGCTTTAATATATTTGTTTAAGCCGCAACCCGTTTCTTTTTTGAAGATGGAACTCAAATAGCGAGGTGATAGATAGACAATTTCTGCCAGACTCTCCAAATTGAGTTCCTGATCGTAATGCTTACTGATGTATCGCTTTACAGTCTCAACGTAGTTGGAGGAAGTAGGGAAGCTCTGCGGAGATTCGTCCAAGCTTTTATCCAATATATTTTCGATTTCGTGATAGCTGTTGCTGCGGTAAATTGCCTCTACCTTTTTAAAAAGTACCTCTTCTGGAAAATGTGCCCAGGAAAGGGAGATGTCCCGCAACAGATTAGAAAAGAGGAATTTTACATACAGATGAGAAAAATTGGTCTGCCCCGCGTACTTTTCACAAAGGGTATGAATGTTTTGACGAACCAGGTCCAGATGATGTTCCTGCAGCGCTTGCTCGATGGATTCAAAGAGAGTAGATTCATCCTGTAAAAAAGCCTCCGAGCGAGGCGAAGCTACAGATGTTGAAAAGATATAGGTATTGGGCAGGAAAAAGCGCTTTTCCATTGCCTGTTCCAATGATTCGAATATGGTAGGAATTGCAGACGGCTCTGAGAAATCCTCACTGTAAGCTAGATAACAGTCTGCCTGATAGCGACGGCGAATGGCCCTTCGTAAATCCGCAGCTAAAGAGGGCCAGTCCGTTCTTCCAGCCGCATGAGGGAAAAACAATAGGCTTTGGCAGGGATTCAAATTGAGATAGTCAAATGGGATTGTCAATTGCTGCTTGAGTTCTTCAACAATACCAATACCTGCGTGTTCGAAGAAATCGCGGTTGAATTCCAAAAGTAGCATATTGGTATACTGAAACAAAAAAGAGAGATCGAATAGCGCTCCTGCGTCCGCCATGAGCGTGTGGAAGGGAATACCATTGACAAGTGAGTAAAGGAGATGTTCTCTCGCATAAGCTAGCCTCTGACTATCGCGTTCCTTTTCCATGCGGCGGGAGAGAACTTCTTCACAAACACGCTGGATGACTGTACAAAATTCTTGAATATTGACTGGCTTTAATATGTATTCCCGTACGCCTAACGACATAGCCGTTTTGGCGTATTCAAATTCACTGAATCCGCTGAAGAGAATGATGCGGATTTCTGGCTGTATGGTGAGGGCCTCTTTGGCAAGAGTCAATCCATCCATAAAGGGCATTCGGACATCTGTAAATAAAATATCCACAGGATGTTCCTGGAGATACTCTAGGGCAATTTTTCCATTGGGAGCCTGTGTGGTTGAAATGTCAAATTGGTATTTTTGTAACAGAAACAGGATCCCTTCTCGTTCTTCCAATTCATCATCAACGATCAACATCTGTAGCATTACAAAAACCTCCTTTTGGAAAAATAGATCTATTTTTCAAGATGATTTCAATGGGTTTAATCGAACAAACATCCACGGCGGAGGAAAGAAATTTTGTAAAATTTCGCAGAGGTAGTTTTTGGCCTTCGGTCCCCTTATATAATAAATATCATGATATGTGGAGAAAAGGGGGATATTGCATGAAACGATCAAACCATAGATGCAGGATATGTGCGTGGTTGATGCTTTTAATGCTGGGGGTACTGGTTGGATGCGATCTAGCAGAACAACCTCAAAAAGAATCTATACATCCTCCTGTAGCAGAAGAGCAAGAGGGGGAGCTCTCTTGGGAGACAGCGCAGCATACTCCATTTGGAAAATATCCGGAGCCAGTGGCCTGCACAGTTGGACGAAAAAGGAATGGCTATACTTTGGAACAGGCGGTCCGTGAAGATGTATGGACTTACCAGCGTTTTTTAGCAGACTTTTTGAACATCCAGTTTACCAACGCATTTGACGTTCGTAACGAGGAGGATTTTCAACAAAAGGTCTCTATGGCCATTGTAAGCGGCGAAATACCGGATATTATGACGGTCAACGAACAACAACTTTTGCGATTGTATGAAACCGGACAGATCGCAGATTTAACAGAGGCTTATGAGGATTGTGCCAGCGATCCTATCAAGGAGATTTATGCGTCTTATGGCGGCAAGTGTTTGGAAGCAGCCACATTTGATGGGCGATTAATGGCTCTACCCACGACAGAAATGTCGCACGGCCCTGGGATTTTGTGGTTGCGTAAGGATTGGATGGAAAAACTTGGTTTGGCAGCTCCAGTGACAATGGAAGATATTGAAGAGATCCTTCGACGCTTTGTTGAAGAAGATCCTGGTGGAAATGGAGCCGGCAAAACCGTAGGGCTTTTATGTAGTCCGGAAATTGCTGGAGATTCCGGCGGATTGTATATGTTAAATAGTGTTTTTACTCTTTATGGAGCTTTTCCAAAACAATGGATCGAGCGAACCGATGGCAGTGTGGTCTACGGTTCTATTCAGCCAGAGATGAAAGATGCCTTGGAAGAAGTGACCAAATTGTACCAGGAAGGTCTTTTGGACCAGCAGTTTCTCTTACGTACAGAGGAAGACTGTCAAGAACTGTTGACAAATGGAATCTGTGGTGCATTCTTTGGCAATTATTGGAGTAGTGAAATCCTTCCCGATTCCTTATTGAAAAATCCACAGGCGGATTGGACACCCTATATCGTCCCGAAAAATACGGAAGGGGAGGTGACGATGTTTGAAGGGAATCCAAACAGTAGTTATATCGTCGTGCGCAAAGGGTATTCTCATCCAGAAATAGCAGTTAAGATGGCAAGCGTTCAGTTTGACTATGTACAGGATAAGGAGCCGGAATTCACTGAACAGCTCAATAAAGATGGGATGCTGTTGAATATGCATATTGGCTATGACGATTCCTTTATTCGCTCCGGAGCTGTATTAGAAAAAGCGCTCAAAGGAGAAATACGTGAAGATGAGATGAGCGCTGGGCAAAAGGCAACTTTGCGGAAGGCTACTGCCTATCTTCAAGCCGTCCAAGAGGGGAATGTTCCCTCTCCAGAAGATTGGGAAACTTATAAATCCCGCGTGGAGGCGTATCAACTTCTCTTAGAAACCCCACTTGTAACGATCAGCCCCGTATTTGTCCGTCAGACAGACAGTATACAGAAAAACCTGCCAGAGCTAGAGGAACTGGAACAGCAGACAATGTTGCGGATTGTTACAGGGGAAAGGCCGCTGGATACCTTCGATATATTTGTAGAAGAATGGCTGTCATCTGGCGGCGAGCAGATCACAGAGGAGGTCAACCGATATAAAACACAAAATGAATAAGTTGTTTTTCCCTAGGAGCATACCATCGATTGGTATGCTCCTACTTTCTTGTTTATCATAACACGAAAGACTTTATAAAAAAAGCGCGACATATAAAATGCATGAAAATCTAATATATATTGGATTTTTTTTATATTTACTGGTGAACTCCTTCAATTTATAATAAAATCACCGAATAACAGATGAATTCGTTGAACAAAAAGCGATAACGAATTCGAAAGGTAAGGCCACCGGGCTTATGAAAAAATGGAATTTGAAAGAGAAGGAGGGTAGCTTCTGGGTGGGCTTACTGAGAAAACATGTGATAAGGAGGGGTTAAAAATGTCAAAAATGAGTAAAAAGATAATCGCCCTGTTGTTGGCTGTTATGATGGCATCTTCCACTTGTTCCGTTGGAATGGCTGCACAGGAGCAGGTAGAGGGGATTCGGGACAACCGTTTCCACTTCCACAGAAGAGGTTGTCACAGTAACATTTGATTCCCAAGGAGGTTCTGAACTGACGCCGGTTCAGACAACCGTTGGAGAAACGGTTCTTCTTCCGGAGAATCCATCAAAACCCGGTTATGCGTTTCGAGGGTGGTATACAAAACCCAACGGGGAGGGGAGTCTCTTCTATATTGACACGCCGGTCACTGAGAATCTTACCGTCTATGCAAACTGGGTGGAAATCCCGACCGATGGAATTGACGAACAACCTTCGGATAATTTTTATGAGATCTTTGTACGTGCCTTCTGCGATTCCGATGGCGACGGGATCGGCGATTTCAATGGTCTTGCCAGCAAGATGGATTATTTGCAGGATTTGGGGATCACCGGTATTTGGTTGATGCCAGTTACGGAGTCCGGCAGTTACCACGGCTATGATACAGTCGATTATTATAGTGTGGAACAGGACTATGGCACGATGGAAGACTTTGAGAACATGTTGGATGTAGCACATGAGCATGGAATCAAAGTTATTATGGACTTGGTAGTCAACCACTGTGGGCGAAATAATCCGTGGTTTATTGATGCAATCAGCAATCCGGAGACGAGTCCATATCGAGACTACTTTAAGATTGAAAAGAGCACAGACTACGATGAGGACAAGGACAATAATGCGACGGATGATGCCCATTCCGGGAACAAACGCGTCTGGCAAAAGTCCGATTTAGCCCCTGGTTACCGTTATCTAGGGATCTTTGGCGGTGGTGTGCCGGATCTGAATTACGACAACCCAGCTGTACATGAAGAAATGATCCAGGCTGGCCAGTTCTGGCTGGAAAAGGGCGTGGATGGATTCCGATTGGATGCCGCCCGCCATATCTATGGCGACTATCTCGACACAATGTATACTCCGGCGATTGCAGACAAGAATGCAGCCTGGTGGAAAGAATTCCGCGCAGGAATGGAAGAAGTCAATCCGGATGTTTTCCTAGTGGGAGAAGTCTGGGAAGAGAATACGGACCGCATGGTTCCATTTGTACAAGAAGGTGCTCTGCAAAATACTTTTGATTTCAGTTTAGCGAGCGAGCTGTTAGAGGCCGCGCAAAACGAAGAAAACGGCGACTTGGTGGCTGAGCTTTGCGAGGTGTTTGATAAGTTTGGTTTTGCCTCCAATGGGGAGTTCGAGGATTGTACCTTCCTGACCAACCATGACCAGAACCGCACCATGAGCGTGATGGAAGGCAATAAAGACCATGCTAAGACAGCGGCTTCTCTGTACTTGACATTGCCAGGAAACACCTTTATTTACTATGGCGAAGAAGTTGGCTTGGAGGGCATGAAACCCGGCCAGAATATATGTGAGCCTATGCCGTGGTATGAGAGCAATGAAGGAGAAGGTTTGACGGATTGGCTCAATGGGGAAAACAAGTACAGCTTGGGTGGAGAAACCTCTGTAGAAGCGCAGGTCGATCAACCTGACTCCATGCTGAACCACTATAAAGAACTGTTGAGTTGGCGCAATGAGATTCGTGCTTTAAAGGATGGCGACGTGGCGGAATATAAGACCGGCAACGACGGAGTGGCCGCCTACATCCGCATGACGCAGGACGATAGTGTTTTGGTAGCTACCAATTTAACCGGAGAAACCGTGACAGTTACGGTGAACCCCGACGAGGTATTTGGCTCGTTTAGCCATCTCTTGAAGAAGTTCCGTGTGGATACAGTGTCAGAGCTAAAAGATGGCCAGCTGACAATCGCACCATACAGCACGGTGGTCCTTTCCGGAGACGTGAAGCCCGGTCAGTATAGCGTGGTATATAGCAACAATGTGACATTGTCTGTTGACGGCGAAGAACAAAAACTTGCGGATCTGGTTGGCAGGTATACGGCAGACGTTGAGGATCGGGATGTTTCACTGGAATTCAAGCCACTTGTAAAGGGCAAAGAGATCGCTGGCGTCCAAGTCGATGGCGAGGACATGACCTTCGATGACAGTGCAGTTTATACTTATGAATTGAATCCAAGTGAAAAAATGCATTCGATTTTTGCTTTTAACGTAGTGGATAAGCGCATCCTTCGGACAACCCTAGAGATCGCACAGAAGGCATTGAAAGAAGCAGATAAAGATGCAATCGTGCCGGCAGTCCTGGAAGCGCTCGAGAAGGCCATTGCACAAGCGCAGGAAATCGATCAGAATTTAACCGTCACACAGACACAAATCGACCAAGCGTGGAGTGAATTGCTGGATGCTTTGCACTGCATTGATTTTGTCAAGGGAGATAAAAAGTACCTCGAAGAATTGGTGAAGATTGCAGAACGGATTGATCTCAACGAGTTTACTTCCGCCTATAATAAGGAATTCCGTATTGCCCTCACAGATGCACAGGATGTTTTAGAAGATGAAAACGCTATGGAGGACGAGATCGTAGAAGTAGCGGATGCTTTGGAACAGGCGATGCTCGCTTTGGTGCGCAGAGCAGATATTTCTGAATTGGAAACGGTCATCGCTACGGCAAAAGGCCTGAATCTGGATGATTTTATTGAAGAGGGAAAGGCAGAACTGGCCCAGGCATTGAAATCTGCACAAGACGTGGCAAAGGACCGGGATGCAACCCAAGAAGCAGTAGATCAAGCGGCTACTGCGTTGGTTGAAGCTTTATCCGCTATGCGCAAAGTGGCCAATAAGGACGCTCTTCGTGCATTGATTACTTCTATGGAAAATATCGACTTAAACCGCTTTACCGCACAAAGCGTGGCGGCGTTCCGCAGCGTACTCGAAGCTGCAAAAGCGATGGTAAATGACCCGGATTTGAGCGAGGACGACCAGGCTGCAGTGGATGCGATGGGAGAAGAACTACAGAATGCATACGATCGCTTGGAAAAAAAGGACACGACGGTTCATCATGGTTCCCATTCCAGTGGTTCCAATTCAAAAGACCGGTATGAGAATCCAGCAACCGCTACAGCGGTGGCAATTCCCTCCACGATACAGGGTACAACCACATCGACTGTACGTTCGGTTGTTTCTGATACCACTCTACCATTCTCATTGAAGCGTGGCAGTGCCTATTGCTTCAAGATGACGGTGACCAATGGCAGCACGGCTGTACCTTCCTTTACGGTAGGCGATGGAACGGTATTTCAGACACAGTTCGTGGCCAAAGTAGGAAATGACTACTATTTCCGTATTTGGTCAGTCGGGGCTCCTGGACAAAGCGCAGGAATCTATACACAGATGCCCGGTGAAATGCCGCAGCGCCATTGCGTGGTGACGGTTGCCTGACATATGGCTATAAAGTAAAAGTTTGTACTTAGCTGTAATGGAAATTTTATAGGTTTACCATCCGATTTCTTTCTCCTGTCCTAAGTTCATAGGATACACAGACACATCGTTACTGCTATTGGAAAAACGAATCCCTACAGCGGAGAGATACTCATCGACCGCTGTAGGGATTTCAGGTATTTTAATGACAGAATTTTTAATAAGTCAATCAAAACAGCGCAGTCTAGAGGGCCGCGCTGTTTTTGGTCTATAAACCCGAACGAGGGCCTCATCCAGATCAATCCTGCGAAAGACTTGCGAGCTTCTTCAGGCAGTTTTGACAGATGTTGTGTCCGCGATAGGTGGTAATGTTGACGAGACTGTTACAGAAAATACATGCTGGCTGATATTTCCGCAGAATGATGTCAGAATCCTCAACAAAAATCTCCAAAGGGTCCTTTTCTTGAATATTTAAAGTACTGCGCAGTTCTTTTGGCAGCACAATTCGCCCAAGCTCGTCAACTTTACGGACAATTCCTGTCGATTTCAAAATAGAAAGTCCTCCTTTATGGATGATTTTGGAAGTTTTGTCACTTCCTGTAAAGATGGTAACATTTTTTACCATTTTTGTCAATCTATTCAAGGCAAAAAATATACTATACGTTATTAAATTCGAATACAGATTGGAATAGAACGCGATGGGTTGGAGGGGAAAGAATGCTGAACAAAGTATGGGCAGCTATGATTGCAGTGAGTGTCTTATGTGCTTGTGCAACAGGTCGCATGCAACAATTGTCAGAAGCTGTGCTAGCGGGAGCGGGAAATGCCGTACAGTTGATCTTGGGCATGATGGGTATGATGTGTGCCTGGACGGGCCTGATGAAGATTGCAGATGCAGGTGGCCTCACTGCTATCCTATCCCATGTATTGGGCCCCGTGCTTCGGCGGCTGTTTCCAGCGTATCCGCCGGAAAGCCCAGCGGCGAAGGCAATCTGTATGAACATTACAGCGAATCTCTTGGGGCTGGGAAACGCCGCAACACCCATGGGATTGGCCGCTATGAAGGAGATGGCAGCGCAAAACCACGGTTCCAAGGTGGCGAATAATTCGATGGTGATGTTTGTGGTTTTGAATACGGCGTCGCTGCAACTAATCCCGACTTTTATGGGGACATTACGGGCGCAGTATGGTTCCACGACGCCATTTGATATTCTACCGGCAGTTTGGGTGGTTTCCGCTATTGCGTTGGCTGCAGGCCTTTTGGCGGCAAAACTGATGGAGGGTTTTTCCATTGGATAAATTGGGAATTTATGTAGTGCCAATGGCCGTTTTGTTGATGGTTTTGTTTGGGGTGATACGTCGCGTACCCGTATTCGATACTTTTGTAGAAGGCGCAACAGAAGGTTTGCACTCCTGTTTTTCGATTCTCCCGACACTGGTGGGACTGATCATGGCGGTTACGATGTTGAGCGCCTCAGGAGCGTTGGATCTCTTCTCCTCGTTTTTAGCTCCTGTGGCAAAATTCTTGGGCATTCCAGCAAATGTATTGCCTCTAGCGCTGATTAAACCGATTTCGGGAAGTGGTGCTACGGCCCTTCTGACCCAGATCTTTGGGGAAAGTGGTCCAGATAGCTTTGCCGGGCGAGTTGCATCCGTGATGGCTGGCTCCACGGAGACAACTTTCTATTGTATTGCGGTCTACTACGGAGCCGCTCAGATCCAGAAGACGAGACACACCATACCGGCTGCATTGGTTGCTGATTTAACGGCCTTTCTGGTCGCTGGATTGGTTGTGCGTGCGTTCTTTGGGACGTAATAGGGGGAAAAGAGGATGCAGGAAAAACAAAACTCTATCCGCGTATTATTGGCAGGAAATCCAAATTGTGGAAAAACAACACTCTTTAACCGTTTAACCGGAGATAACCAATATGTAGGAAATTGGCCCGGTGTTACGGTCGAGAAAAGGACGGGGCAATGTCTGACCGGAGATCGTCTTTTGATGATCACGGATTTACCTGGCGTTTATTCCTTATATCCCTATTCGCCAGAGGAGGCAATTGCGGACCGTTTTTTGCATGAAAAAGAAGCAGAAGTGGTCGTCGATGTAGTAGATGCTACCAATCCAGAACGAAATCTGTACCTAACGATGCAGCTTTTGGAACGAAAGCTGCCTGTGATTGTTGCACTTAATATGATGGATGAATTGCAGAAACATGGGGACAGGGTGGATTGTGGGATATTGGAAAAAGTTCTGGGGGTTCCTGTAGTCCCCATTTCAGCAGCGACAGGCTTGGGAATGGACAGCCTTCTTTCAGAAATACTCCGCTATGCAGATCAACCTCAAGCGCAAACCGCATGCCCCTATATATTGCCGTCGCCGGACATGCCCGACTATGATGTGCTTTTGGCCAAAAAACGTTATGATGCTGCTGAAAGTGCCGTGAAACAGGGATTTTGGCAGGCACCGCGGCCGGAAAAAAGTTTAAGTGACCGAATTGATGCCCTTGCGACACACCGACTTTTGGCAATTCCATTGTTCTTTCTTCTGCTCACCCTGATTTTCGTACTAACATTTGGAAGTGTTGGTTCTTTTTTGTCCAACGGACTTTCCAAAGGCTTTGATGTCTGTTCTGCTTGGATGGAACGGATGCTTCTATCAGCGGGCGCATCGGATTGGGTACGCAGTCTCGTAATGGATGGAATCTTTTCCGGCTTGAGCGCAGTAGCAACGTTTTTGCCGCAGATTATCCTGCTCTTTTTTTTGCTATCTCTTTTGGAGGATAGTGGTTATATGACGCGGGCGGCATTCATTATGGATGCGCCGATGCGAAAGCTTGGATTGTCTGGAAAAGCTTTTGTACCACTTTTGATGGGGTTCGGATGTACGGTTCCAGCAGTGATGGGAACCCGGATCTTGGAACAACAAAAGGACCGGCGTCTTACCATTTTGACCTTACCTTTTATGTCGTGTAGTGCCAAAATGCCGGTTTATGCACTATTCATCGCTGCTTTTTTCGCAGACTATGGCCCGTGGGCAATTTTGGCAATTTATCTGCTGGGGGTTGTCCTGGGAGCATTGTCAGCATTGTTTTTCAAATCGACGGTTTTACGTGGAGAATATGCGCCTTTTGTAATGGAGTTACCCCCTTACCGATTGCCAACTTGGAAAAGCCTTCGCATTCATGTCTGGGAACGGGTAAAAGACTTTTTTTTGCGAGCAGGAACCATTTTGCTCTGTGCGACCATCCTTGTTTGGTTCCTACGTTCATTTTCCCCTCAGTTTCAATTCGTGACCGATCAATCGCAGAGCATCTTGGCTGTGATCGGAAAAACGATTGCACCGGCTTTCCAGCTCTGTGGATTCGCGGATTGGCGGGCTTGCGTTTCTTTGTTGACAGGGCTGGTAGCCAAAGAGAGTGTCGTCAGCACCATGGGGATACTTTATGGTGGAGAGATGGAACTCTCTTGTGCATTAGCAGCGGCCTTTACGCCTCTTTCTGCATGTTCTTTTTTGCTGTTTGTATTGCTTTATACGCCGTGTGTTGCTGCGCTATCCGCAATTTACCGGGAGATGAAAAGCATCCGATGGACAGCGGTATGCGTCATTTGGCAGTTATGTGTGGCCTGGTACACGTCTGCCTTGTTTTATCAGACAGCCTCCCTCTTGACAAAGTTTTTCTGTACATAAGTATATTAGGATAACAGCCCTGCGGATTTATTCCGCAGGGCTGTTTGGAATTGTTCCATTTCATATCGACGGCGCTCCGTTCGAAAAATTTTTCCGAGTACGTAGAACATAGAACAGTGCGCACAATCCTAAAAGAAGTAAAACGCCTTCACAGATCCAGACATTGCTGTATTGAGCCAGAATGACCGCGACTAAGTTAAACACTGTGTGGGAGAGAACGGCGAGCAACCAATAACTTCCAGCATGCCCACGGTTGACGCCTTGGAAAATTAAAACGGTAGCGAAAATATGGAAGAGGACCGCCGAAACGCGCTCCACAATTCCCAGATAAATACTGGTTGTGGATACTGCAGCCAAGGCTGTGGTGACTTGCTGCAACAAATCTGGGGAATCAGCAAAAGCCGCCTCCATGGAGCCATTTTGAAGCATGACACAGTAGAGCAGGTTGCCAACAGAACTCATTCCTACCAGCAGGATGACCTCACACAGGCCGTGGCCTAAGCCGAAAGAAAACGCATCCCGATAGCTGCGCTGTTCTTTACAAAAGCATTTGACCCCGATGAGGCGGGCCGATTCTTCGAACAATCCAGCTGTGGAGCTAAGTAGTACAAGATATAGGATCATCTGCTGCTGTGCGAAAGAAAGAAACCAACTCTGCGTGGAAAGCACATTGAGGATTGGAACGCGGAGTAAAATCTGTGAGACAAAAAAGGCCAACATACCGATCAGCAGAGGGCGTGGGGCTATTTTTTGCTTTGCCACCAAAACGATCATAAGTATGATGGGAAAGAGAAGGGTGAAGAAGGAAGAGATACCAAAGGCAATTATAGTTTCAACAGGAATCATATGAGCTCATCTCCTTTAGACCCTTATTGTAGCACAGGTCTTTTCAAAAACATAGAGGAGCCCCCTTTGAAAGTAAAAAATTTTTTCATAGCTTTCTTGGCCGACAGAAGTTTCCCGTATGAATAAAGATGGACGTAAGCGCTCTTTAACAGAGGGAAAAGTTGTGAACTTTTGCAAAAGGATATAAGGAAGGCCTTGCGTTTTTGCGTAGAATAAGCTATAATATCTCAAGTCAGGGACAATCCCTGGAGAAGCAAGGCAGGAATGCGTGTAACAGGATATGCAGGCGGGCGGGCTCTGTGCGACGGAGCGCCGTGAACCATGTCAGGCGGGGAACCGAGCAGCATTAAGCGGAAGGGCCCGTGCGATGCAGGTGGTCTGTTCGTCTGCATATCCCGTTACACGATACCGTCGCAAGGCGGCTGTCCTTGCTTTCCGTTTGTTTACGGACTGTCTTGAGATGCGGGAGAATAATTGTGTTTTTCAAGAGAATGCGAGTATTCCATGGAAGAAAGCAGATGAACAGAAATACAATTATTTGAAAGGAAACTCCCATTCGCGATCATTCAGAGGGAGGTGCGCATATGTATAAGGTTTTGTACCGAAAGTGGCGGCCCCAGGTTTTTGCAGATGTGGTGGGACAGCCGCAGGTCACCATAACGCTCAAAAATGAGTTGATGGCAGGCCGAATTGCACATGCGTATCTGTTTACTGGGTCGCGTGGAACAGGAAAGACCACCTGCGCAAAAATACTAGCAAAAGCAGTCAACTGCCTTGATCTGCACGACGGCGACCCGTGTGGGAACTGTGAGATATGCCGCGGAATCGAAAGTGGTTCTGTGATGGATATTGTGGAGATCGATGCGGCCAGTAACAACGGTGTGGACAATATCCGTATGCTGCGAGAAGAGGCCAATTTTACTCCTGCCGCAGCCAAATATCGCGTTTATATCATCGACGAAGTGCACATGCTTTCTACGGGTGCATTTAATGCGCTTTTAAAGACGTTGGAGGAACCGCCAGAGCATGTTATCTTCATTTTAGCAACTACGGAAGTACACAAGCTCCCTGCGACCATCTTGTCCCGGTGCCAGCGGTTTGACTTCCGGCGCATTCCCCCACAGGAAATTGCTGGACGTTTGACCTATGTAGCGGAGCAGGAAAACGCGGTTTTGGAAGAACAAGCGGGACTCTTGCTTGCCCGTTTAGCGGATGGCGCTTTGCGGGATGCGCTTTCGCTCTTAGATCAATGTCTGGGACGAAGCAAACAGGTCACCTTGGAGGTCGTTCAGGAGACGGTGGGGCTGGTTGGCAGAGATCACCTCTTTGCACTGTCTGAGGCTGTGCGTGGACACGACTCTTCTTCCGCCTTGGAGACGATTGACCGACTGTACAACGCGTCCAAGGATATGGCCCGCCTTTGTGAGGAGCTTTCTGCGCACTACCGCGGGTTAATGCTGATTAAAACGATGAAGGATGCGCGGGGAATTCTTGCCGTGCCGGATGACGAATTTGCTCGGATGACAAAGCAGGCGCTTTCAACTCCTCTCCCGGAGATTTTGCACAGTTTGGACACCTTACAGGGTGCGTTGGACAAGATGTATCGTGGCGGTGACCGCCGTGTCGAAATGGAAATGGCTTTGATTAAGCTGTGTTCCCCAGAGTTGGATGATTCGAATGCAGCGTTGGTTCGGCGCATTGAAGCACTAGAACGCGGAATTCATCGGCCGGGTGTTTCAGCCCTAAAGCAGGCAATACCGGTTGCGGAGGAACCGACCGAGCCAGTCCTGAAAGAAACTTCCGAGGAAAGTTCTTTGCAGGAAGTGGTTTCGGAACAGGTTGCGCAAGCTTCTATCGCTCCACCGGAGATTTCCCAAACCAAAAAGCCGTTGGAAGAGGGCGCAAAGCGTTTGGCAGAATGGCCGGAAATTCTGCGAATCTTAAAGGAGTATTCCGTAGCAATTTCTGCGGCGTTTACTGGGTCTTCTGCTTATGTAAATGGGGATTATGTGTTGATCGACGCCAAGGAGATGGCTTTTGAGTTGCTTCGAAAATCCGCACAGCGCGATAAGATGCGCGAAGCAATCCAACAGGTGACGGGACGGGTGTACAAGCTCGGTCCTTATCGCGCCAGAAAAGAGGAAGAGGCGGAAGTCGATCCCCTGCTGAAATTAGCTGGTGAAGCTGAAGAGGCGGGAATTCCAGTGACACGGACATAAATCGTGTAAGTAGACGGAACAAACAAAGCAGTTCTCATGAATTTGATGTTATAGAAAGCCTGCAAGGGCAAAGAATATTTTGAAAAGGAGTTTTGACTTATGAAGGCAAGATTACCACAGGGATACGGCGGGGGCGGTGCTGCAAATATTCAGCAGTTGGCTCGTCAGGCCCAGAAAATTCAGGAGGAGATGGACGCAGCCAGCGCAGAGCTGGATAAGAAGTTATATACGGCGACTTCCGGCGGAGATGCTGTTAAGGCAACGGTCACCGGCAGTTTGGAAGTGCAGTCCATCGAGATCAAACCCGAAGTGGTTGATCCAGAGGATGTAGAAATGTTGGCGGACTTGGTCCGTGCAGCGGTCAACGAAGCGCTTCGCTCTGCTTCAGAGGAAAAGGCGGAAAAGATGGAGAAGATTTCCGGCGGTTTTAACATGCCGGGACTCCTGTAAAATATGCCCTCTTATAACGTTGCACCGCTGTCGCGTCTGATCGAGCAGTTTGAGAAATTGCCCGGCATTGGACACAAAAGTGCCCAGCGGTTGGCCTATTATGTGTTAGGCTTATCCAAGGATGGGGCGGAAGCTTTTGCTAATGCCATATTGGATGCACATGAGAAAATTCACTACTGCAAAATCTGTTGTAACTTGACCGACCAAGAGTTGTGCCCCGTTTGCCGAAACGAAGCGAGGGATCGATCCATCATTTGTGTGGTGGAAGACCCCCGCGACGTAATTGCTTTGGAGCGCACGAATGAATTCAATGCCACTTACCATGTCCTACACGGGGTAATTTCCCCGCTCAGTGGGGTAGGGCCGGATCAGCTCTGTATTAAGGAACTGTTGGCTCGCGTCCATGGAGGTGGGGTGAAGGAGGTCATTATGGCTACCAATCCTACAGTGGAAGGAGAAGCGACGGCGATGTATATCTCCCGTCTTCTCAAGCCGCTCGGTGTACGAGTGACGCGTTTGGCTTATGGAATTCCGGTTGGCGGCGATTTAGAGTATGCAGATGAAGTGACCCTTTCTCGTGCAATCGAAGGGCGCAGTGAGATTTAAACCAAATAAGCAATCCCCGGTGTGAATGGAGAAATCCATCCGTACCGGGGATTTTCTTTGTTATACATTTACCAAAAGAGTGTTTTTCTTTTAAAGTATTGGCTCGGGGCTCTGTGGGGAAAATTTTGTGCCGGGCTGACTTTTGCCGAGTTCCATTGGTCTAAAGATTAGAACGGAAACAAGACGAAGGAGGGTCTTTTATGAAAGATCCATTGCGTGAAGAGATCATCGGGTATTTATTGACGAATCAGGAAAAATTTTACCGGCTTGCATTTTCCTACGTCCATAACCCGGATGCCGCGCTCGATGTTGTACAAAATGCGATTGTTAAAGCTTTGGAACATTACAACTCCATTCGAAACATCAAATACATAAAGACTTGGTTTTATAGGGTGCTGGTCAATGAGTGTTTGACCGCACTTCAAAGGGAAAAAGAGAGTGTGCTTATGAACCGGAAGATCTACAGCGCATACAGGACCAGCCGGTCGAGGAAAACCATCAGGCAATGGAGATCTATGAGCAGGTGCAAAAACTGCCTGAGGAGATGAAAACAGTGGTGATTCTCCGTTTTTATGAGGATTTCTCTTTGGCAGAGATTGCTGAAGTTACAGGGGCAAAGCTCAGTACGGTCAAATACCGTCTCTATGCTGGACTAAAAAATATTAAAGCTACTTTTGAGGAGGGATTGGCATGAACAAAGAAGATCGTATCCGTGACTCAAAGAAAATATATGATGCGACGGAAATTCCAAATGGACTTTCAGAGGTGGTTCAAAAGGCAATCCAACAGACCAATAAAAAGGGAAAGGTGATTCAGATGAAACGATATGGGAAACGAATCGCTGCTACGGCGGCATGCCTGGTGATTGGATTTATCGCAGCGCTGAATATCAGCGAACCCTTTGCCGCAGCAGTTGCCAAGGTACCAGTGGTGGGAGAACTCGTTCAGGTTGTAACGTGGAGAAGCTATGTTTATCAGGATGACGATAAAACAGTTCAGGTAGAAGTCCCACAGATCGAAGGACAAGAGAATAACAGCGCGGTAACCGATGTCAATGCGCAGATTCAGAAGATCGTAGCAGACTATGAGAAACAAGCGGAACAAAATATTGCAGAATACAAAGAAGCATTTTTGGCGACCGGGGGCACCGAAGAAGAATTTACAGAGAAGGGAATACAAGTAGATGTACAATACAATGTGAAATATCAATCGGACACACGTTTATCTCTAGAACTTATTGCAAATGAGAACTGGTGCAATGCGTATAATGTGCAATATTTCTACAATATCGATTTGAAGAACGAAAAAACGTTGACGCTTGAAGACATTCTTGGAGAGGATTACATTTCAATAGCCAATGAAAGCATTCGTGAACAGATGCAGAAACGGATGGAAGACGATGAAAATCTTGTCTATTGGGATGGCAGCGATGGGATAGAGGGATTTACAACAGTGGATGAAAACACCAAATTCTATTTAAATGAAAAAGGCAATCCGGTTGTTGTATTCGCTCCTTATGAGATTGCCCCTGGTGCGTTTGGAGCACAGGAGTTTGAGATTATTCTATAAATAAACCTCCGATGGAAATTTCCCATCGGAGGTTTTTCCATACTTTTTCCTTTTTCTCTGACAATTATGATATACTGAATAAAAGGTGCAGAGCAAGGAGGGTTGGATATGGAACCGCTGGACCAAAACTTCTATACAGAAGTTTTTCCATTTTGGAAAGGACTAACGCTTGTGGAGCAACAAAAAATCATATCACATACAAAGCGCTATGTGTATGAAAAAGGGCACCGCATCCACAGTGGACTAAAGGAATGTACGGGTGTACTCGCAGTGAAACGAGGGCAACTGCGGGCGTACCTGATGTCCGATGAGGGAAAGGAAATCACTTTATACCGCTTGATCGACGGAGACGTTTGTTTTCTCTCAGCGTCGTGTATTTTAAAAAATATCTCCTTTGAGATTTATGTGGATACAGAATGTGAAACGGAACTGTATCTCATACAAGCTTCTGCATATGACGCCCTGGGGAAAACGAATCTGGCAGTGCAAACCTTTTTACAGGAAACGATTTCTGCGCGATTTTCGGATGTGATGTGGGTGGTTGAACAGATTGTTTTCATGAAGTTTGATCGCCGGCTCGCTATTTTTTTGCTGGAACAAGCTGCACTGGAAGGTGGGGACACGATCACACTTACGCACGAACAGATCGCACGCCATATGGGAAGTGCTCGAGAGGTCATTTCACGCATGTTGAAATATTTCCAAAGCGAAGGTTTGGTAAAGGGGTATCGTGGGGGATCCGTCTACTGGATCGGAAAAGGTTGAATATTCTGGCGAATGAATAAGGTTTAAACAGGAAGCATCTGTTTGATTTGCTCCTTGGCTTTTAAGCCAACGGATTGATCGACCACTTTGCCTTCTTGAATCACCAGAAGCGTAGGGATGCTCATTACGCCAAAAGCTGAAGCCAACTCGGGTTCTTCGTCGATATTGATCTTACAGACCTTAGCAGAGTCCTTTAACTCCTGCGCAATTTGATCGATCATGGGGGATACCATCCGGCATGGACCACACCAAGGAGCCCAGAAATCGATTAAGACCGGAAGCGAGGTGTTTAGCACCTCCTGTGCAAAAGTTTCTTTTGTCAGGTGAAGAACAGACATAAGTACGTCTCCTTTCGTGTTGTTTGATTTGTTCTTAGTATATGAAAAATGCGCTCAAAGTTCTGTGATCAAATCACCAAAGGCAAAGTCCGCTGTGTACCAGTTCTAAAGTACACAGCGGACTTTTGTAGATTCTGTATGTTGTCGCGGGAAATATATCGAACAGGGAACCAAAACGCCTACCAAACGGGCAGGACAATAGCGATCACTTGGGAAGGGCGAAATGGATTCCAACGAAATAGTAGCATTCCTTCAGCAGATCCCTATTTGTGAGGCCATGACCACCAGTGGAAATGTTTTCCCTCCGAACGCCCTTTTTTATAGGCCCTCTGCCTAGACTCCTCTGGGGTTTTGTGTGCCTGCATTTCTTCCAAATAATCTGCAAGCCAAGCTTCATCCTCCAGATCAAGCCCGTTTTCGCCAGCCAATGCCTCCACATGATGACGGAATTCATGTCGAAGTGTATCGCGCAATTCACGGCGCAACTCCAACGGGGATAAATCTCCGCATACAGGTTCAATGGAACCATAATAGATCACGATGCTTCTACCCAAGTAAGGATCTTCACAGTACTCGCCCAAAATGTAGAGGTCTTCCCCTGGGAAATCGGGGTCTTGTTTGGCTTCGGGAAGCAAGCAGACACCGCCATTGAGTTCTTGAAAAAAGGCATCCGGGAGTTCGTCCATCAATTCCGCCAGTATTTGTTCCGCTTTTTCAATGGAAACCATGTTGCGTCTTTCTCCTTTCCTGGATATTATGATTCTTTGACGATCAGCAAAGTGAAGTATCCTGCCGTATCTTCGGATTCGATCAAGGTGGGAAAGATTGTTTCCCCTGGCAACCCACAGTTTTGTACAACACGGGTGCGCTCTGCAACCCCCTTTTTGAGCAAAAGCTGTTTCACTTGCCCAAATTGCTTTCCACTTTTCATCAGCACTTTCACACCCGGGGCATCTAGCTCCGGTTCGGTACAGGGATAAGAGGCGGGGAGAATCCGCAGGGTTGATCTGCTTCGGTCAGACTTTCCCCGAGGGATGCCGCGGCCGCACAAAAGGATGGTACCCCGGCTACCATCTGATACGAAAACCCCATTGCACGAATTTGGTTCTGTATGTACATACAGGTGGAATAGATCGATGGATCGCCTAGTGTGAGAAGCGCAATATCCTGATTTTTTTTCAACTCTTCTGCAACTGTCCAGCAGCTACCCGATGGCTTTCCTGTAAGATCTCCGGATCGCGTGTCATGGGAAGGTGCAAGGAAAGGCACGGTTTACCAGCTATTTCTGGAATAGCTTGTTCGGCGATGCGATAGGATGTACTATCCCGTCCGCCGGGGGCTGCAAGGATCGGGCAACTGCAAATGAGGCGCTCTGCTTTGCGTGTAAGAAGTTCTGGATCACCTGGACCAACGCCAATGCTATATAAAACTCCCGCCATGGTTTTCATTCCTCCAATGTTGTCTAAGAATTCGGAGTTTATGATACCATGGCGGGCGAGAAATTGTAAAGGATTATTGATCCAACGCTGCACGAAGAGAAGCGGCGAAACTTCCGACGGGCTCAACACAGTCCTTCCCATATTGTGCCACCATTTTTACAATAGCGCTGCCGACGATCACACCGTCGCAATAAGCGCTCATCTTTTTGCCTGCTCCGGCCCGGAAATTCCAAATCCCACCGCATAGGGAACCCGTGCATATTGACTAATCGTACCGAAAAAGGCATCAAAATCGGTGGTAAACGTTTTGCGCGTGCCAGTGACGCCAGTGGAAGAGACACAGTATAGGAAACCTTGTGCAGAACTAGCAATTGCGGCAATGCGTTCGTGCGATGTGGGCGCTACCATACGGATAGAGTAAACGCCTGCACGGTCTGCGAAGGCCTGAATTTCATCTCTTTCTTCGAAAGGCATGTCGGGAACAATGACACCGTCGACCCCGCATTCAGCACACAGCTGAAAAAAGCGCTCTGTACCAAATCCGAAGATGCTGTTGATATAGAGCATCAACAAAAGGGGAATCTGTGTCTTTTTCCGAAGACGTTTGACCAAATGAAAGATGTCCACCAGCTTGGTTCCATTTTTTAGGGAACGGACACTGGCCTCTTGAATAACGGGTCCCTCAGCGATTGGATCGGAAAACGGAACCCCCAATTCAATGATATTAGCTCCGGCGGATTCCAATTGCAGGACCAGCTGTTCAGTAGTATCCAATCCCGCATCGCCGGCCGTTACAAATGGAATCAGCGCTTTGCGGCCCTGCTTTTTGAGTCCCTGAAATGTTGCGTCAATCCTGTTCATTGAGCTGTACCCCCCTGTATCTTGCCACTTGGTAGACATCCTTGTCGCCTCGTCCGGATAGGCAGATAATGATGCTTTGATCGTTGCGCATAGTCGGAGCAACCTTGCATGCCAATGCAACGGCATGTGCGGACTCAATCGCCGGGATAATTCCCTCCATTCGGGAGAGATATTCAAAGGCGCGGACGGCCTCCTCATCGGTGATGGCAAAGTATTCACCGCGCCCGGTTTTAGCCAGTTGGGCATGTTCCGGTCCAATACCCGGATAATCCAGACCAGCGGAGAGGGAATAGACCGGTGCAATCTGGCCTTCCTCATTTTGTAAGAAGATCGATTTCATGCCGTGAAAGATTCCCGTACGGCCTCTGGTGATGGTTGCTGCAGTACGGTCGGTGTCAACCCCTTCGCCAGCTGCCTCGGCGCCGAGTAGCCGTACCGATGTGTCCGGAATAAAGTCGTAAAACATCCCCATCGCATTGGAGCCGCCGCCCACACAGGCGCAAACAGCGTCCGGCAGCTTGCCCTCACGTTCCATTAGCTGGCGCTTGGCCTCCACACCGATGATTTTTTGAAAATCGCGCACCATTTGTGGATAGGGATGGGGGCCCATCGCAGAACCGATCAAATAATACGTGGTGTCGATATTAGTCGTCCAGTCCCGCATGGCCTCGTTAATTGCATCTTTCAGGGTCGCAGTTCCACTGTTGACCGGCGTTACCTTTGCACCAAGCAATTCCATCCGATAAACATTGAGCGACTGGCGTTCCACGTCGGTTGCTCCCATGTAGACTTCGCATTCCATGCCAAACAACGCGGCAGCGGTCGCTGTTGCAACGCCGTGTTGGCCAGCGCCGGTTTCTGCGATGATGCGTTTTTTCCCCATACGTTTTGCTAGCAAGATCTGCCCCAACACATTGTTGATTTTATGGGAACCGGTATGATTGAGGTCTTCTCGTTTGATATAAATCTTTGCCCCGCAAAGGTCCTTGGTCATTTTCTCCGCGTAGTAAAGCATGGAGGGGCGGCCGGCGTAATTCTGGTAATACCAGGAGAGCTCCCTCTGAAAATCCGGGTCATCCTTATATTTTGTATAAGCGGCTTCCAGTTCATGGACGGCATTCATCACCGTTTCGGGTACATACTGACCGCCATATTCGCCATATCTTCCGATCTTGTTCATGTTGTCCTTCCTTCCTGATTGATCCCCTGTCTGTGCTGAAGCGCCCGAAATTGCGCGACCACGGCACGGATTTTTTCCCTGTCTTTGCAGCCATCTGTTTCAATACCGCCGGAAAGATCGACGCCGGCCGGCTGAACCGCCTGTATTGCCTCGGAGAGGTTATCGATCGTCAATCCACCCGCGAGAAAAAAGGGCTTTTGCGGGTGGGCCCCTCGTATGGCATTCCAATCGGCTATCTGTCCACTTCCTCCGTAGACAGCGGGGGAAAAGCTGTCCAACAGGAGTAGATCCGCCGGGAGTTTCTCCGCACGGCGAATGCTCTCTGCATTGGTGACACGGACGGCTTTCCAAATAGGACATTTTGTCCGTTGGCGCAACGCGTGAATATAGGATGCATCCTCGTCCCCGTGGAGCTGCAATATATCCAGTCTAACACGTTCTGCAGTTTGGAGCAAGTGTTCTAAAGGAGCGTTGACAAATACACCCACCGTCTGAATCCCCGGATGGAGGGACTGGGCAAGCGTCGCGGCCTGTTCTACAGAAACCTGCCGCTTACTTTCTGCAAAGACAAAACCAATATAGTCCGGCGGAAATTCATTGATATAGCCGATGTCCTCCAGCCTGCGAATACCACAGAGCTTTAGTTTCATACGCCATCCCTCAATTCTCGAAGAGAACGTCCAATATCACCACTGCGCATCAATGTTTCTCCAATCAGAACAGCATCTGCACCGTGCTTGCGCACAATTTTCATATCGCCGTTGTTGCGTATTCCGCTCTCCGATACCAAAACACACCCATCGGGAACCTGAGAAGCCAAACGTTCCGTGACAGACAAGTTGACTTCGAAGGTCTTGAGATTGCGATTATTGATTCCAAGGAGATCGCAGCCAGCGTCCAAGGCGGAAGAGAGTTCCTCTTCGTTATGAACCTCTGTGAGGCATGCAAGCCCCAGACTGTGTGCGATTGCGGCAAATTCCTGCATGGTTTTTGTGTCCAACAGGGCGGCAATCAGCAAGATGGCATCCGCGCCCATGGCGCGGGCTTCATAGATTTGGTAGGGATCGATAAAGAAATCCTTGCGCAGGATCGGAAGGGAGACCGCCGCACGAATCGCACGCAGGTAGTCGCTCTTTCCCTGGAAATAATGCTCTTCCGTCAGTACGGACAATGCATTTGCTCCATTTTGTTCATAGGCCTTTGCAATCTCCACCGGATGAAAGTCTGCGCAGATCAGCCCCTTTGAGGGGGATGCTTTTTTTACTTCAGCGATCACAGCTAACTGGCCGCCTTTTAGAGCCGAAGCAAAATCCCGTGTTGGTTCCTGCCGTTTTTGCGCTTCCTTTTGAACGGCTTCAAGCGGCGTACGAGCCATTTCCTGCGCAAGCTGTTCCCTTCGTTTACAAACAATATCATCCAAAATCATCGGGGTCTCTCCTTACGAAATGGAATGGGTAAAGGCCTGAAATGCATGGAGTTTTTCCATTGCTTTTCCAGAATCGATGGAATCTTTTGCAAGTGCGATTCCCTCTTCGATGGAATCCGCCCTACGGATGGTATAAAGCGCACAGCCGGCGTTCAAAAGGACAATGTCCCGACAGGGGCCGGGCTTCCCTTCGAGTACGCCAAGCGTAATCTGGGCATTCTCCTGGGCGGTGCCCCCGATGACTTGAGAGAGGTCTGAGAGCTCTATACCATAATCGCGCGGGTCCAGATCATATTTGATCAGCTTTCCATCGCGAATTTCACACACGCGCGTGGTGCTGGAAATGGTGATTTCATCCAGGCCGTCGTTTCCATGTACGAGCATTGCCCCTCGAATGCCCAGATTCATCAAGACACGCGCCATAGGTTCCATCAGGTCTTCATCGTATACTCCAAGCAGAATATAATCTGCTTGTGCGGGATTGGCGAGCGGACCGAGAATATTAAACACAGAGCGCACGCCGATCTCTTTGCGGGGGGCAGCAGCAAAACGCATGGACCCATGGAATGATTGGGCGAAGAGGAAAGAAAGGCCGCAACCATTCAAACACTGTGCCGCCTGGTCGGGAGTCATGGCGATCTTTACCCCTAGCGCTTCTAGGACATCCGCTGCACCGCTCTTACTGGAGACACTGCGGTTGCCGTGTTTTGCGACGCGTGCCCCCGCGCCAGCTACGACAAAAGCGCTGGTAGTGGAGATATTAAAGGTGCCCACCATGTCGCCGCCTGTGCCAACAATATCGATGGAATCAGAACATCCCGGCATGGGCTGCGCCTTCTGGCGCATGACGCGGGCAAATCCGGTAATCTCTGGAATGGTTTCACCCTTCATACGCAACGCGGTCACAAACGAGCCAATTTGAGCGTTCGTAGCGCCGCCGGACATGATACAATCCATTGCTTCAACGGCTTCTTCCTCGGTCAGATCGTCCCCTTCAATGATTTTAAAGATATAGGGCTTTAAAAGGTTCCGTTGTGCAGGTGGGACGGCAGATTCGGTGTGGCCTGTGATGGGAAGGTGTGCGATTCGGTCGCAAAAGTTTTCCAGAATTTTGGGGCCGCACTCGGTCAAGATGGATTCCGGATGAAACTGTACGCCATAGGTGGGATGCTCCTTATGAGCAAATGCCATGATTTCGCCTTCCTCATCCGCAGCGATGATTTCTAAGCACGCAGGAAGGGAGTCACGGTCAGAGATTAAGGAATGATAGCGTCCGACGACCACTTTTTCCGGCAGGCCGGAGAAAGAGGATTCTTATTTTGAACCGAGATCTCGCTGGCTTTGCCGTGCATCAAGGTTTTTGCATGTACGGTTTTTCCGCCGAAAGCTTCACCGATGGCCTGATGCCCCAAGCAGACGCCAAGAATTGGAATGGTCCCGCTGAATTTTTGGATAACGGCGATGGAAATACCGGCGCTTGCCGGGTAACCGGGACCGGGGGAGATGACAATTGCCTGCGGAGCAAGCGACTCGATTTCTTCCAACGTGATTTCATCGTTTCGTTTTACCATAATGTCCGAATAAAATTTGCCAATATATTGATAGAGATTATACGTAAACGAATCGTAGTTGTCGATCATTAAAATCATGGCTGTTTCCCTGCCTTTCTCAAAGGTTACATGCTTGCTCAATGGCGTTGATTACTGCGCGGGCTTTGTTTTCACTCTCTTCGAATTCTTTTTCCGGTATTGAGTCCGCAACAATACCACCGCCCGCCTGCACATAAGCACGATTGTTTTTGAACAGGACTGTACGAATGGCAATACAGGTGTCGATGTTACCGTCAAAGCCTAGATAGCCCACGGTGCCACCGTAAAGACCGCGCTTGGTGGGCTCCAATTCGTCGATGATCTCCATGGCGCGGACCTTTGGCGCGCCAGAGAGTGTGCCGGCAGGCAGAACAGAGAGCAATGCGTCCAACGCGGTTTTGTCCTCTCGAAGCATCCCTTTTACATCACTGACAATGTGCATGACTTGAGAATAACGTTCTACCTTCATAAAGCTAGTGACTTCGACCGTACCAAACTTGGAAACCTTTCCGACGTCATTGCGGCCCAAGTCTACCAACATGGTGTGCTCCGCCTTTTCCTTTGGATCTTGAGCAGGTCGCGCTCCAATTCTTTATCCTGTGCTTCGGTCAAGCCGCGCTTGGAAGTGCCTGCGATTGGTTTGGTGGAGACAATCCCTTTCGTCACATTCACGAGCATTTCCGGGGAAGCGCCAACAATTTCATAATCTTTGAGCTTAAAATAGTAGAGATAGGGAGAAGGGTTGGCAGAACGCAAACAACGGTAGACGTCAAATGCATCCGGCGGGTTGGGAACTTCCAACCGGCGGGAAAGAACCACTTGAAAAATGTCGCCGTTGCGGATATATTCCTGTGCTTTGCGAATATTTTCCAGATGTTGCTCTTTGGTGATGTTTGTTTCGACCACAGGGGACGGGTGCTTTTTTGAAGCGTGAGGGAGTGGGGAAAATTCGGTCAGGTAAGATCCCAGCTGTTCCGCTTCGGCCGCACATGCGGTATATGCGGTTTCGGCGTCTCCCAGGCGTGAGATGTTTTGGATAATCACCGTCTTATTCGAAAGATGGTCGAATGCTACCAGCTGATCGTAAAGGAAGAGGTGGCAATCCGGCAGATTCAGATCGTCTTTCGGCGGATGAATCAGTGTTTTTTCCATATAGCGGATGGTATCATAGCCAAAATATCCGACCAGGCCGCCGGTCAATTTGGGGCGGTTGGGAAAACTGGGGGATTTGTAATGATCCATAAGTTCGGTCAGGAAGGAAATTGGATTGTCGATTGCAGAGGAAGATTCGGTTCCGTCTTTCACAACGGTTGCCAATCCGTTTTTGATACGGATCTCCATCTTTGGACGAATGCCGATAAAGGAGTAGCGGCCCCACTGTGTATTGTCGACACTTTCTAAAATAAAACAGGTGTCGCTTTTCTCCTTGAGGGCATTGAAAATGTGGATAGGGGTCATAGAATCGGACAGGACCTCATAAAACACGGGAACAACGTCATATTCCTTTAAAAGCTCCTGTACTTCCGTCAAGGTGGGGTACAACATATGCGCATCTCCTTTAACAAGATTATAAATTTGCAAATAAAAAGAGCCTATCATCCGCATGGGACGATAGACTCGTGGTGCCACCCAAATTCCGAAACCAACTGGTTCCGCTTGTCACAGGTACACGGCAAAATCAATGCAGGTACGCAGCTTTTGCCTCAATACCCTTTCCCTTAACGCGGGAACCACGGCGATGGTTACTCAGAAATTCCTTTCTCCACGCTCCTCACAAACCCATTCGCCTGTATCGTATGCCCCGGCTTTTCACCATCCGCCGGTTCTCTGTGCCACCGTTTTACAGGGTACTTACTTTTGCTCGTCGGATTTTAAACTGTTTTATTTTGGTGCCATTATACGCCGGACAAGAGAAATCTGTCAAGGGTTTTTTCGAATTTTTTGTTTCTTTTGATTGGCTTTTTCAGCGATTTAGGACATCAATATGCAGATTCTCTAGCATGTCGAACGCTTTTTCCTGCATAACGGAATCGTTGCTGGCGACGCACTGTGCATCAACAATGATTTGCGCTTCCGGTTGCGCAGCCTTTGCCAATACAGCATTCGAAATTACACAGATATTGCTGACGACTCCGACAAACTCAATAACATCATAGCGCTTTTCTTCCAAATAGTGCAACAGATCGAGGCTTCCAAAGGTGTTTTTCTCGAAATAGGGGCAATAAGCCAGTTGGTAGCGCAAGCGGCCATGGAGCTGCCAGCCCTCTGAACCACATATGCAGTGGGGAATAGGGAGCTTTTTGCCTTCCTGTGTTTCAAGATAGTTTTCCCCATGGGTATCCATGGTGTAGACAACATCATCCTTTGCGTCAAGATAGGCTTGCACTTTGTCATGTAACTTTGGTTCCAATGCCGCCGCTTCAGGGAATCCAAGGGAACCGGTTACAAAGTCATTTTGATAATCTACCACAATCAACAGTTTTTTCATTTCTTACCCTCCTTTGCTGCTTCCACAACGGTTTCTTTCGCAAATTTGCAAAACGTACGCATACAACAGATGTCGCACTTGGGTTTACGTGCATCGCAGACAGCGCGTCCATGTAAAACCAGCCGATGGCAAAAGTCATTGGCTTCTTCCATTGGCAGGACTTCGCGGAGTTGCTTTTCGACCTTTAGTGGATCTTTCCCTTCGCTCAACCCCAAGCGTCCACAGATGCGGATACAATGGGTATCTGTCACAACAGCGGGTTTGTGATAAATATCGCCCACGACAAGATTGGCTGTTTTGCGTCCTACGCCGGGGAGTTTGGTGAGCTCTTCCACGGTATCCGGGACAACGCCATGATAGTCACTGCGGAGTTTATTGCACATCGCGTAAATATCACGCGCTTTGGTCTTGTACAGCCCGCAGGAGCGAATGATCTCTTCAATGTCCTCCACAGGGCCGTCGCAAAAGGCGTCCAAAGCTCGGAAAACGCTCGAAGAGCGCAGGCGTCACCAGATTGACACGGGCATCGGTGCATTGTGCGGATAGGCGTGTAGCGATCAATAATTGAAGTGGTTCCGTATATGTTAATGAACAAATCGCATCGGGATATTCTTTCTTTAAAGCTTCTACCGCCCAAACGGCTTGTTGCTTTTTGGTCATTCCGTAACATCTCCTTTATCCAGTCTCATTCCTTCCAAAATCGCTTCCGTCTCCCCAAATTTTTGGTTCGACAACATTCGATTATGGCTTTATTGTATACGAAAACGGGCGAAAGCACAAGTTGACAAACAGCGTAAATTTCCCTATGATGAAGAAAATCTCTGATAAAGGAGGAATTTGCTTTGTCCGGCCTTTGGCTGAAGTTCTTGGCACTGTTGTCCATGATGGTGGATCACACTGGAATGGCCTTGTTTCCACAGATACAGAGCCTTCGGCTGGTGGGCCGGCTGGCGTTTCCTCTGTACGGTTTTCTTCTGGCAGAAGGAGCCGCACATACAAAAAACAGCAACCGTTATCTGGGGCGCCTGCTGCTTTTTGCACTGTTGTCTGAGGTACCGTTTGATCTGGCTTGCCGAAATGTGTTCGTTTATCCGCAAGCGCAGAATGTATTTTTCACCCTATTTTTGGGATTGGCCGCTTGCGAAATCTTGAAGCGTTTCATGCAGAGTAAACCGGTTTGGAGTTTTGCAGGGATAGCCGTACTTGCCTTGCTTGCGGAGGGAATACAGGCCGATTACGGAGCTTTTGGCGTGATGACAGTGGTGGCCTTTTTTGTTTGCCGGATTTATCCTTCCAGGGGGACGGCCCTCTTTACTGTGATGAATACAGGGTTTTCTCGCTCAACCATACGATGCTGCAATTGGCGGCGCCAGCCGCGGCGGTCCCCATTTTGCTGTACAATGGCCAGAGGGGAAGGCCGGTCAACAGGTATGTATTCTACCTGTTTTATCCGGCCCATCTTCTGCTTTTGTATCTGTTGCGCCAGTGGTTTATAGGGTGATGCAGAAAAAGAAATTGCATGTTATGTCCAATTCCTGCATAAAATGGAAACCCTGGTCGGAAGGTGTTGCGTTTTATCGGCAGAAAGGATATAATGGATAACAAGATACAGGCGAGAGTCGTGCCCGGGACCGGGACGGCTGGCGGCCAATACCAACCAAGGAGAGGAACGAGCGAAAATGTACAAAGATATGATGGATACGATTGGATTCGTGTCCCAGGCAGATCCCGAAGTCGGCGCGGCCATGCAGGATGAATTTAAGCGTCAGCAGCGAAATTTGGAAATGATCGCTTCCGAAAATATGGTTTCCCCGGCGGTGCTCGCCGCGATGGGCAGTGTACTGACCAATAAGTATGCAGAGGGGTATCCGGGAAAGCGGTACTACGGCGGTTGCGAATATGTGGACGTCGTTGAAAATATTGCGCGTGACCGTGCATGCAAGTTGTTCGGTGCAGAACATGCGAATGTGCAGCCGCATGCGGGTGCACAGGCGAACTTGGCGGTTTATTTTGCGTTGCTCAAGCCCGGTGATACGGTTATGGGCATGAACTTAGCGGAAGGCGGCCATCTGACGCATGGTTCCCCGGTCAATATGTCGGGAAGTTATTTCAATTTTGTCGCATACGGCGTCAGTCCGGAGACAGGCCGAATCGACTACAACCAGCTTTATGAGCAGGCTATGCAGGTAAAGCCAAAGCTGATTGTCGCGGGCGCCAGCGCCTACCCGAGAGTGATTGACTTCGCAAAATTCCGTGAGATCTGCGATGCCTGTGGCGCGCTCTTCATGGTCGATATGGCGCATATTGCCGGCCTGGTGGCGGGCGGCGATCATCCCAACCCGGTCCCGTATGCAGATGTAGTGACAACAACTACCCATAAGACCCTGCGCGGTCCGCGCGGCGGTATGATCCTTTGCAAAGAAGCGTATGCGAAGGCGATCGACAAGGCAATTTTCCCCGGCACCCAGGGAGGTCCTTTGATGCACATCATTGCAGGCAAGGCGGTTTGCTTTGGGGAAGCTTTGAAGCCGGAGTTCAAACAGTATTCGCATGACATTGTAGCGAATGCTTCTGCCTTGGCGGATGGACTTCTCAAGCGCGGTGTGAAGCTCGTTTCCGGTGGTACCGATAATCACCTCATGTTGGTGGACCTCAGCGGCCAGGAACTGACAGGCAAGGAGTTGGAACATCGTTTGGATGAGGTGTATATCACTGCAAACAAGAATACGGTTCCGAATGAGCAGCGCAGCCCCTTTACCACAAGTGGCCTGCGTCTGGGAACAGCAGCTATCACGACCCGTGGTTTGACGGTAGCGGATATGGACACCATCGCAGAATGTATCGCATTGGCAATCAATGACTTCGACAACAGCAAAGAAAGATCCGCAGCATGGTCAGTGAGATTTGTGCGCGGTATCCGCTTTATGCGTAAGCTTGTTTCCATTCCATCGAATAGTGAATCAAAAAGAGGGTGTCCCAAAACTACGAATCTTTCGATTCATAGGAAAGGGGCATCCTCTTTCTGTTTGAAAAAATATCTGCGTTTCTAAAAAAACGAGGGTATCCTGAAGGCATTTCATGACTTTTGGGACACCCTCTTCCGGTAAAGGAGGAAGGTAGGATGCGCCCATTGGCGGATCGTATTCGCCCGCAATCCCTGGATGAAATTGTAGGCCAGCGTCACCTGCTTGGAGAGGGAAAGCCTCTGCGGAGAATCATTGCGTCCGGTGAAATTCCCAACATGATTTTTTATGGCCCCTCCGGTATAGGAAAAACGACATTGGCTTCCATCATTGCAAGGCAGACCCATCGGAAGCTTTGTAAATTGAATGGAACCACAGCTTCCACCGCCGATATTCGCGAAGTGGTTGCCAGCTTGGACCGGCTGGACGCGGTGAACGGCGTATTGCTCTACTTAGATGAGATCCAGTACTTTAATAAGAAACAACAGCAGACACTTTTGGAGTTTATCGAGAATGGGCAGATTACATTGATCGCATCCACGACAGAAAATCCATACTTTTATGTGTACAATGCAATCCTAAGCCGTTCCACGGTATTTGAGTTTAAGCCTGTACAGCCGGAGGAAGTCTGCCGCGCGGTTGAACGGGCATTCGGCCTGATGGAAGACGACCTGCACAGTACATTACAGCTGGAGGATGGAGTTGTAAAGCATATTGCTGCCGCCTGCGGTGGAGATGTACGCAAAGCAATGAATGCAGTAGAACTCTGTGCATTGTCTGCACAAGAGAGGAATGGCGACAGCCGTTTTGTCTCTCTGGAGAGCGCTAGGGAGTTGACGCAACGCAGTGCAATGAAATACGACCGCGAAGGGGATGAACACTACGACATTCTTTCCGCATACCAAAAGTCAATGCGCGGCTCCGACCCGGATGCGGCGATTCACTATTTGGCGCGACTGTTGGAAGCAGGAGATCTCCCGTCAGCGTGTAGGAGATTGTTGGTATGCGCGAGTGAAGATGTAGGGTTGGCTTATCCGCAGATCATCCCCATTGTAAAGGCTGCGGTGGATACGGCCCTGATGGTTGGATTGCCAGAAGCGCGGTTTCCTTTGGCGGATGCAGTTCTTTTGGTGTGCAACGCACCAAAATCCAATAGCGGGCACGATGCGATACTCGCTGCGGCTGAAGATGTACGTGCGGGAAGGGCGGGGCCGATTCCCCGTCAACTGCAAAACAATCATTACGATGGAGCGGATAATCCCAATAAAGGGCAATTCTACAAGTATCCGCACGATTATCCGAACAGTTGGGTTGCCCAGCAATATCTCCCCGACAATTTGCAAGGGGTTCATTATTATCATTATGGGGAGAATAAGACGGAGCAGGCTTATCGTGCGTATTGGGAGCGCATTAAGAAATCTGGGAATATGTAGCAGTTTGCTGTCCAAAAAAGCGGAGCCCGACGTGGTTTTATAAAATAATTTGTTGGAAAACAGCAAATTTACCTTGTATCTGTCCGCTCTTCGTGGTAACATAGATAGGAATAGGGGCAATGAATGCTCACCGGAGGTGTTTGTTTTCATGAAGGACGAGACACTTTTCAATCTCTCGTACGGAATGTATGCCATTGGTGTAAAAAATGATAAGCGAGTATCCGCCTGTATTGTGAATACGGTGTTTCAGGTGACGAATACACCCAACCAAATTGCAATTAGTATGAATCGCAACAATTACAGCCACGAATGCATTGAAAAGGAAGGCATTTTTACGGTTTCAGTGCTTTCGGAGGATACCTCGGGAGCGGTAATCGGCGCATTGGGATTTAATTCCGGCCGGGATACAGACAAGCTTAAAAATATCCGCCATAAGATACTGGTGGAAGGGTTGCCTGTGGTCAAGGAGAATATTTGTTGCTGGTTCTTGTGTAAGGTGGTCAACCGTGTAGAGACAGCGACCCATACCGTTTTTATTGCAGAAGTGATGGCGGGAAGCGACACCTCTAAGGGGAAGCCAATGACTTATGATTATTATCATAAAGTAATCAAAGGAACAGCGCCAAAAAATGCTCCTACTTACCGTGCAACAGAGGCTGTGGATGACCGCAACGATGGGGAAGAGTTTATCTGTACCATCTGTGGATATGTATACGATGATCCGGATTTTTCTTTTGAGGAGCTTCCGGACGATTGGGTGTGCCCGATCTGCGGCGCACCGAAGAGCGCATTTAAGCGCCAATAAAATAGAATCCCTTAGAAGCTGTGAACAATTTGTCTCTCTGTAGAATCAGTAGAACGGTGAATCGGCCGGTCGCGGCTTCTAAAAGGCTCACTCCGAAGTGATTTTTCTCTTCGGGCGGGCCTTTTTTTTCGGTGAATCCGGTGGTGCAGGGGTTTTGGAAGAGAAGTGTACCGCAAAATAGGGGAAGAGAATCCATCGTTTGTGAAGAGACCGATAAACATTGGAATTCAAAAAGCACCCCACATTTTGGGGGGATTTTGTCAAAAATTCTCCTGTCGCCGTTTCATAAAATATGAAGGCCCAGTTCGTTGGGAAATCCCCCAACGAGTGGGTTGAAAGGAAATGAGGAGAGTACCATGTCAAGCAAGATCATCCAGGTTAACGAGCGGCCGCCTCTTCGGCAAGCCATCCCCCTGAGCATCCAGCACATGTTCGCCATGTTTGGCGCCTCGGTGTTGGTCCCATCCGTCTTTGGCATCGACCCGGCCATTGTACTGTTTATGAATGGTGTGGGAACCCTGCTGTTCATTCTCATTACGAAAGGCCGCGCGCCGGCATACCTTGGCTCCAGTTTTGCCTTCCTAGCGGCAGGAGGGGTTGTGATCCAAAAGTATGGCTTTGAATATGCCCAAGGCGGCTTTGTTGCAGTGGGTATATGCGGCTGTATTTTAGCGTTGATTGTGTATAAGTTTGGAACCAATTGGATTCGACTGCATTCTTCCTCCGGCAGCGATGGGGCCGGTTGTGGCGTTGATCGGGTTGGAGTTGGCTTCCAATGCAGCCAGCAATGCGGGCCTGTTGGACGAGAGCATTGATATGAAAAATGTCCTGGTCTTTTTGGTGACACTCTGTGTAGCGGTATTCGGTTCGGTATTGTTCCGTAAATTCCTGGCGGTTATCCCCATCTTGGTCGCAATCATTGCAGGATATATCACTGCCTGTATCGTAGGGATTGTAGAGTTTCAACCTGTCGTGGATGCGTCGCTGTTCTCCTTGCCCCATTTCCAGATGGCAAAGTTTAACATGGAAGCCGTTCTTACCATGTTGCCCGTCCTACTGGTAATCGCATCTGAGCACATCGGCCATCAGATTGTCACCAGCAAGGTGGTTGGCCGCGATCTGTTGAAAGATCCGGGGTTGCACCGCTCTTTGTTTGCGGATAATTTCTCTACAGCCCTCTCTGGCTTGATTGGTTCGGTTCCCACGACAACCTATGGGGAAAATATCGGCGTTATGGCGATGACCAAGGTATACAGCGTTTGGGTTATTGGCGGCGCGGCGGTATTCTCGATCGTTTGCGCATTTATTGGCAAGCTATCCGCACTCATCAGCAGCATTCCGGGGCCAGTCATCGGTGGAATCTCGTTTCTGTTGTATGGAATGATTGGCGCTTCTGGCCTGCGGATTTTGGTGGATGCTAAGGTGGACTACGGCAAGGCGCGCAACCAGGCGTTGACCGCAGTGGTGTTTGTGGTTGGGTTATCCGGTATTGCATGGAACATCGGCGGCGTACAGCTCAAAGGAATGGTACTCGCTTGTGTCGTTGGTATGGTGATGGGCCTCCTATTCTATATCTTTGACAAACTTCACTGGACCAACGATCAGGAAGAAGAGCCAAAGACGACGGCAGAAGCGGCAGATGCCCCGGTTGTTCCGAAAAAGTAACCAATCATATTGTAAAGGCCAATGGAAGTAGAGCCTTTGTATTTCAAATCTAGGAATAAAAACAGAAGAGACGCTCTGTGTCCAGCCAATGGCTATATACAGGGCGCCTCTTATTTTCATACATGGATGGTTTTTTGCAGAGATTCTGTCGGCCTTTCTTGCACAATACGTTCTCTCGTACGTTTCTATGTTTTTTCTCGCTTAGGAAATCTTTTCAATCTTTGTTACTGTGACCTCGGTCGTGTCAGAACCATTGATTGTCCCATCATAATAGATACGCAGCCGGTCGCCGATCACCAATCCGTCCGGTTCGTTGACTTCTGCACCTTCTTTGTTGAAGAGAAGTTCCTTGCCGTCGCTGGTTTCGATTGTGATGGTATTCATCGTTCCGTCTGTGAGCGTTCCATCGATATAGGCGGTTTCAGAACTGGAGGAAGATGTATTGACGACAGTGAACCCTGCTTTGACTTCGTCCAATTGAATGGCCATTTCGCTGTAAAGAACAGCATCCTCTTCGTCGGAAACGGGGTTCTCCGCTGGAATATCCGCCAAATAGACGGTATCCCCGCTCTCTTGAATCAGGGAGGGAAGCTCCGCGCCCACCGTATTTTGGTCATCCCACCACGTTTTAGGAGCTGCCCAAATGGAAAGCAGTGGAGTGTCTGTATTTCCCTTGAACAAGAAATCTACATGGCTATATTCTACGTCTTGGGTACTCATCACATCGTCTTTCGTAACTTTGACGGTATAGTGCTCTTTATTCCAACGGGAAGGAACAGTAAAAGTAAAATCCATTCCATCAAAGCCCGAGTGTTTGCGGAACACTGGCCTCAGAGGACGATGGAGCCTCGCTTGAAGGCAGAGTTGAAGATGATTCTTCGCTGCCATTTGTACAAGCGCAGACAGAAATCGCCAAGATCACAGCCAACAGCAATCCAACGGTTTTTTTCATAAAATATGCCTCCTTAAACAAGAGGGAAAGTGTTCGTAGAAACCCTTTCCCAAAAGGATTGATATGCTTTTTGACGCAATCATTTTACCGCGAATCCATCCGAAAAGAAAGAAACAGTTTGTTAACTTTCATAACAATTTTGTTGGATTCTCACTGGCTGTATAGTTGTGCAGATCTTGAATAAATTCCCGAACAATCTCCTCTGGAGTGGCCCACGAAGTTACGAAACGGACTGCTTGGTGACCGGCATCAACACGTCCCCAGGCTTCAAAGGCATAATCCTTAATAAAGCTGCTCCAATAAGGCATCAGAAAGAATGGGAAATACCTGATTGGTCGGAGAATCAGAAAGAATCGAAACCCTAAAGCGCGAAACGCTTCACGCAACAGATCTGCCATATGGTTGGCATGTTCGGCGAGTGCGTAGTAGAGACCGTCTTCAAAGAATGCTTCAAACTGTGCCCCAAGGACAAAACCCTTTGCCAACATACCGCCACGCTGTTTCAAGATATAACGAAAATCCGGTTTGAGGGTTTCATTGCAGATGACCAATGCTTCACCCAACAGAGCGCCGTTTTTCGTGCCACCCACATAAAAGGCATCGGTTAATGCGCCGATGTCCTGCATGGTGAGATCACTTGCACACAAGGCGCTTCCCAGACGGGCGCCATCCATGTAGAGGTAAAGACGATTTTCTCGGCAGCACCGATGAAGTGCGTTCAATTCCTCTTTTGAGTAGACCGTTCCGCATTCAGATGAGTTGGAGAGATAAGCCAATTTGGGTTTTACCATGTGCTCGTCCGGATGGGCAGCCAATACACGCAGAATTCCCTCCGGCGTCAGTTTACCGTTTACGCCCGGCGTGATGCATACCTTGTGTCCGGTGGCCTCAATAGAACCGCTTTCATGTCCTGCAATATGGCCGGTTTCCGCCGCAATGGCGGCTTCGTGAGGACGCAGGAAGGCGGTTAAGGCGGTCAAATTGACCTGTGTGCCGCCTTCCAGAAAGTGGATGTCCACATCTTTACGGCCAATTTCTTTGCGTAGCAAGTCGGCTGCGCGTTTACAGTGTCCATCGTTTCCATAGGCTGTATTCTGTTTGCTTCCGGCCAGATTTAGGGCCTTTAAAAGCTTTGGATGTGCGCCTTCGCTGTAATCATTTTGAAAACTGTACTTCAATCGGATTCCCGCCTTTTTGTCAAATTCATTGCGACCATTGTCGTATAAAAGATAGTATAACATATTTCTTAGGACAAGAGAAGAGATTGCCCGAAACAGCTTTCCATCCTCTCCCAATTGGTATATAATGAATAGGTGACAAGAATGGGAACAGGAGTGGATCAAAGAAAACGCCTATGAAAATTTTGGTGGATGCGGACGCTTGTCCGGTGAAGGAGATCATTGTAAAGCATGCCAAAACCTGTCGATTGCCCGTTGTAATGCTTTTGGATACCAGCCATATTCTGAACGATGGGTACAGTACCGTCATCACTGTGGATAAGGGACATGACAGTGCAGACCTTCGGTTGGCAAATCTTTTCGGAGGCAGGAGACCTGGTAGTGACGCAAGACTTTGGTGTGGCAGCGTTGGCACTGGGAAAGCGTGCAAGAGCGATAAACCAAAACGGGATGATTTATAACGACAGTAATATGGATCAACTTTTGTTCGAACGTCATCTGGGGCAGAAGGTCCGGCGGGCAGGGGGAAGAACGACTGGAGCCAAAAAACGTACACGCCAGGACGATGTGGATTTTGAGAGAGCGTTTGTGCGCCTATTACAAGAAATGGGAAATGAATAAGGGGGATGCTTTTTGGCACAGTCGCAAACAAACCGATTGGGAGAGGAGCGCGTCGGCAAGTTGTTATTTCAGCTTGCTGTTCCCGCCATTACAGCGCAAATCATCAACGCACTTTATAATATTGTAGATCGAATTTATATAGGACATATTCCAGACATCGGCGCAACAGCTTTGACAGGGGTGGGAATCACATTTCCTATTATCTTGTTGATTGCCGCGTTTAGTTCATTGATTGGTATGGGCGGAGGCCCACGCGCATCGATCAAAATGGGAGAAGGCGATTATGCAGGGGCAGAACGTATTATGGGAAACTGCTTTGCCCTGCTGCTAGGAATTTCGGTTGTATTGACAGCGTTTTTCCTGCTTTTTCAGAGGCCGTTGCTCTTGCTATTCGGCGCTAGTGCGGACTCCTTGCCATACGCCATGCAATACATGACCATTTATGTCAGTGGGACGATCTTTGTTCAGTTGGCTTTGGGGCTGAACAGTTTTATTACAACCCAAGGATTTGCAAAGACCAGTATGTTTACGGTTATAATCGGCGCTGGTCTGAACATTGTATTGGACCCGGTTTTTATTTTTGTGTTTCAAATGGGAGTACAAGGGGCCGCTGTTGCGACGGTTCTGTCACAGGCTATTTCTTCGATTTGGGTTTTATGGTTTCTATTTGGAAAACGTACGATTCTAAAGCTTCGCCCCAAAAATTTTCGTCTTAACCATAAGATTGTCCTTCCGGTTTTGGCGCTAGGGCTTTCTCCATTTATTATGCAGGCAACAGAAAGTGCAGTTAATATCGTTTTAAATTCCTCGTTACAGCGTTATGGCGGCGATACAGCGGTTGGTGCGATGACCATATGTAGCAGTGTTATGCAGGTAGCGTTTATGCCGTTGACGGGTCTGGCGCAGGGCGCACAGCCGATTGTCAGTTTTAATTTTGGAGCTAAACAGAACGACCGTGTAAAGAAGGCATTTCATCTATTGTTCCTATCTTCCATTGCTTTTTCTATGTTGTTCTGGTTGGCGCTCATGCTTTTTCCAAATGCATTTGTCCGCCTGTTTACCCCTGAGGTGGATTTGGCATCTTTTACCGCTTGGGCACTGCGTATTTATATGTCAATGTGTTTGGTCCTTGGGGTGCAGTGCTCTTGCCAGCAAACTTTTGTAGCGATTGGGCAGGCAAAGACATCGCTTTTCTTGGCATTGTTGCGCAAGGTATTCTTATTAATTCCCCTCATTCTGTTCCTTCCTCACTTTTTTGCAGACAAAGTATTAGGCGTATTTCTTGCTGAGCCAATTGCGGATTTTTTGGCAGCTACTACGACAGGACTGATCTTTTTTATTCGCTTTCGAAGGTTGTTGGCCAAGAACCAGACAAAATCTACTGCAATTGAATCAATTTGATCGATTTGAGAACTCCACTTGCCACAGGGCCGGTGGAGTTTTTGTATAAGAACATCTGTTATAAAAGAAAAAATCTTTTCACTTTTTGGAGATTTTATAGGAATAATAGTCGAAACACTTGACAGAATGATGAAAACGAGCCTATAATACATTGTTTTGCCCACACATCGTCTGAACAAGAGTGAGGTTGATAAAAAATGTTTGATTATGATTTATTGATTATTGGCGCCGGCCCTGCAGGTATTTTTACTGCGTTAGAGATGAACCGCCTGATGCCGGAAAAAAGGGTTCTGGTTGTCGATTCTGGGAGTAGTATTGACCGCCGGGCCTGTCCGGCGCGCACCAGTGGACAGTGTGCACACTGTAAGACCTGTAGCATTATGAATGGTTGGGCGGGAGCTGGAGCATTTTCGGATGGAAAGCTCTCTCTGTCAGAAGAAGTGGGGGGAAACCTAACAGACTATCTTCCGGTGGAGACGGTGCGCAACCTGATTCATTATGCGGATGAAATGTATCTGCATTTTGGAGCACCGAAAAAAATCTATGGAAAAAGCGACAAGTTTGCAGAAGAGCTTGCTTATGAAGCGCATAAGGAAAATATCCAGTTGATTCCCTGCCCTGTTCGGCATATGGGAACAGAATATTCCTTTGAAGTGCTGCGTGCCATGTATCAATATCTTTCTGCTTGTCCAAATTTCACATTCTGGGAACATACGACAGCGGATACCCTGTTGGTAGAAGGAGAAACGGTTCAGGGAGCCTGGTTGAATATGCCCGATGGAGAGCGCAAGTTAATTCGTGCGCCCTATGTGATTGCCGCCCCGGGGCGCGGGGGAGCAGAGTGGTTACATGGAATTGCACAGCAGAATGGCCTTTCTACTAAGAATAATGCAGTGGACATCGGTGTGCGGGTCGAAGTACCAAATGCAGTCATGGACCGTCTTACAAAGCATCTATACGAAGCGAAACTTGTCTACTACTCGGACACCTTTGAAAACAAGGTGAGAACCTTCTGCATGAACCCTGGAGGGATTGTCAGCGAGGAACACTATGACGGGGAGGATGGTGGAATCGCTGTGGTGAATGGCCATTCATATGCGGATGAAGATAAACGCACCGAAAATACCAATTTTGCGATGTTGGTTTCTACTGAATTTACAGAACCGTTTCACCAGCCGATTGAGTATGGCCGTTATATTGCTCAACTTGGAAATATGCTGACCGGTGGGGGAATTATGGTACAGCGGTTGGGAGATCTGCTCAAAGGGCGCAGAACCGATGCCTCGCGCCTAAAAAAATCAACTACGGTTCCAACTTTAAAGAACGCGGTGCCTGGAGATCTTTCCTTTGTTTTACCGCACCGGCATCTTACCAGCATTGTAGAGGCGCTACAAGCATTTGACAAGCTGGCTCCGGGACTATACTCAAAAAATACGCTGCTGTATGGCGTAGAGGTCAAATTCTATTCTTCTAAGATTGCGGTAAACACCCATTTTGAGACGGAGGTTAAAAATCTATATGCTATTGGCGACGGTGCTGGAATTACTCGCGGGTTAATGCAAGCCTCCGTGAGCGGTGTTGTGGTGGCGCGCGATATAGCATCCAAAGGAAAGGTTTAAAAGATGGATATTTCCTTTTTTCGGACCATACAATAGAAAGTGGAAAAAATACAATATATGGTGGGAAAGGGGAATCTTTATGCAAAGGCAGGCAATTCATTACTTTGTAAATAGCAATAGTTCGCGTGGATATGTCAGTTTTTATGAATCAAATTTTGGAGGATTGGATCGGGTGGTTCCCCTGCATGGTTACCCGCAAAAGCCGCTGCAGGAGCTCTTGGAGGATATTTGCAATTATGCGGCAGAGCAGAAGCAACGGACAGAGCTCATTCACAACTGTTTGGACAATACCTTGGAAGGTGTGATTTTGCCAGACCTTTCTGCCGGTGTAATTCATATTCCATTCTATGCAGAAAACAATGGGCTGAATCTGCTGGAGGACTATAATATTCGTCAGATGCGAGAGGCACTGGGGGAGGCTCATGGGTATTTTGCTGCAGCATTACGCATACACGATGCGTGGGAAAAGGTTTACATCGAAAAAATGGACTTTCAAGCAGCTGATGAACTCGCGAAGAAGACAGAGGATCGTCTGATCGGTGACCGTCATACAGAAAAGAAGGGGCATGCTGTAGACCGCTATTTTGGTGCGGCTACGATCAATGGTTCCTTTGACTATATTGCCAATCTCACACAATGTCTAGGGAAGCGATATTTTATCAAGGGGCGGCCGGGGACAGGCAAATCTACCTTGTTGAAAAGATTGGTAAAAAAAGCCGTGTGTGCAGGTTTTGAAGTAGAAGTATATCATTGTGCGTTTGATCCACAGAGCCTGGATATGTTAGTTGTTCGGGAATTGGACTTCTGTATTTTTGACAGCACCTCACCGCATGAATATTTTCCTTCTCTACCGACAGATGAGATTATTGATGTCTATGAGGTGGCTGTAGAGCCGGGGACGGATGAACAGAATGCCGGCAAATTGACTCAGTTCCGGCATGACTATAAAGAACAGGTGGGAATGGCAACAGAAAAATTACGCTTGGCAAAGGAATCTTACGATCGTGCACAGCAGACCCATCTTTCACGCTTGGATGAGGCTGTCTGTAAAAAGACCATCGAGGAGATTCGCTCAGCTTTATTTCAAAAATAATATTTCGAACATAAAAAGCGATACGCCCTATTGCCAGGGCGTATCGCTTTTTTAATCTGCTTTAGCGAAACGAGAACCCCCGGCAAATGAACTGTACCGAACGAAAAGGACAGTTCATTTGCCGGGGGTTCTGACGATCTAATCGGCAATGGGAATAGAGATCTTTGTAAGAAAATCGCGGCAATCTGGACTGGTGATTTCATCCAATAAGTTGTCCTCGTAGGAATACGGCTGAATCAAAAGTCCATTCTGTCGAATAAACAAGGTTAAGCGCTCATATGCCTCTGTAATCGTATCGTAGTCCCCTTTATGGTAAGCAACAACATAGGTTCCAGCGGTACGGCGATGCGTTGAAAGATGGGAAAGCTCGTGGGGAACCTGTGTGTAAAAAAAATAGGTACAGTCTGTATAATTACAATCTAAAAATGCTTCCCATTTTACCATTGTACCATTTGAGTGGCCTCGAAACAGTTTTTCGTTGTTGCACAGATTCAAATATTCGGTCAGAATGGGCAGATATTCCTGTTCTTCCCAACTCTTCATCGGTTGGCTTAGAACCAACTGTCCTTCCGCTTGTTGTTCCAGAGAAATCTTTTGGAAATCGACCTCTAGCGCATGACGTGTAATGGCGATCTTATTTTTCATCATCTGACGTATCTGTTCCAGATTTTGAAGCGTTTCTTCCAACTCTTCTTTTTGGCGTTCAAATAGACGAATGAACGTATGCGGGCTACGCCCATCTAAGTAGGATTTTATTTCTTGAATCGGGGTTCCCATCTCACGTAGAGTGGCAATCACATGGAATGTCTCCAACTGTGGATAGGTATAGACGCGATATCCGTTTTCTAAGATTCGTTCTGGTTTGAAAATTCCAACGCGATCGTAATAGAGGAGTGTCTGTTTACTTACCCCACAAAGCCTTGCAAATTCTCCGGTCGAAAAGACCCATTCTGTATTTTTTTCCATCATTTTAAAAAATCCTCTTGACTATATAGTTACTATATACTTTATCATAAAGAGTATCGGGTTGCAAATCAATAAGAAAGGAGATGTTTTTCAAATGAATTCATTGGCAAGGGAGTTTCGCTTTTTCTCCTTGCTTCGATTTGCATTGCCCACTATCGTAATGATGCTGGTCCTTTCCTTTTATACCATTGTGGATGGCATTTTTGTTGCGCGGTTTGTGGGTTCAAATGCATTGTCGTCGATTAATATTTCCATGCCGTTAATCAACATCATTGCGGGAATTGGAATTATGTTTGCGACAGGTGGTAGCGCAATTGTAGCAAAGGAGATGGGAGAGGGCAAGGAGGAACATGCACGGAAACATTTTACATTGATTGTTCTGGCTTCCACTTTTGTGGGCGTTCTATTTTTGCTTGTTGGCCTTTTCTTTACAGGCCCAATTGTCCGTGCACTTGGAGCGACAGAGGTGTTGTACGACGATTGTTACGTTTACTCGTATATCTGCCTGCTGTTTGCACCAGCCAACATTATAAAGTGCCTGTTTGATTATTTTATGGTGACAGCGGGCAAGCCGCAGTTGGGATTGTTAAACAGCGTGCTCGGCGGAATCATCAATATTGTTTTAGATTATGTTTTTATTGTACCCATGAATATGGGGGTGGCCGGGGCTGCCATCGCTACAGGCCTGGGACAGTTGTTGCCAGCGGTTATTGGGATTTTTTACTTTTTATTTGGAAAGAATACACTGCATTTTCAAAAGCCAGTATTTGCAGGGAAGATGTTGGCGCACTGTTGCGTCAATGGTGCTTCCGAGATGGTTACCAATTTATCTATGGGGATTACCACTTTCCTGTTTAATATGGCCATGCTGCATTACCTTGGAGAAAATGGTGTTGCCGCCATTACCATCGTCCTCTATGCGCAGTTCCTGATGGTTTCCATTTTTCTGGGCTTTACTTCGGGGGTGGCACCCATCATCAGCTTCCACTATGGGGCGCAGAACTGGAAACAGGAGCACCGGATCATTCGATATTGCTACGTCTTTATTGTCGTTTCCTCGGTGATCATTCTAGTGTTGTCCTATATCTTTGCACCGTTTTTGATGGGAATTTTTTCACCACAGGGTACAGAGGTCTACGAGATCGCTCTGCATGGATTTTATCTCTTTGCAGTGAGTTTCTTGCTAGTGGGGGTCAATATCTTTGCCTCGGGGATGTTTACTGCATTTTCCAACGGTGTGATTTCCGGCTTTCTGTCCCTTCTGCGCACACTGGTCTTTGTGGTACTTGGCATTGTTTTATTGCCATGGATATGGGATCTGGACGGCGTTTGGTTGACCATTCCGGCAGCCGAACTCGGCGCGATTCTTTTCTCTCTGTTCCTGACCTGGAAATACCGCTTTCGGTACGGCTACGGAAGTGGGGCGGAACGCTTCAAGAGGGAAGAGCAGGAGAAAGAGTATCCGACTGGAAAGCTGGATCAATCGTACGATTCCTAGTTTTTGATTAAATATAAAGAAAAACCGGATGGAATCCAGAAGCATTCTGGTCCATCCGGCTTTTTTATCTTTATTCTGCCAACGCTCTGGTAAGCCAGGCATCCGCAATATCCATTGCGAGGTACAAGCCTTCTTTCTCACTGGTCTTGACAATTTGCTTACGTGCGCGGATATTAGGGTCGGTATACATCAACTGTACCGTCACACGGTCCGCAACGTCCATATCTTGTACTTTTTTCTTGCTCTTAATTTCGAGTTTCACGACGTATTTATCCTTCATGCTGCCGTAATAAATCACATCGCCACACCGAACAAGCGGTTTTCCCTTATAAGTCGGGAATTTCGGCTGATCCTTCTTTTCACTCATAGCTGCAACCATCCTCTTCGATTCGTATTAATATCATTCGTACGGTGATTTACTCGCCCAGATAGGATTTCAGCAATACCTGAAGCAGTTCATCGCGGTCAATTCTTCGAATCAAACTGCGTGCATTGTTGTGTGTGGTAATGTACGTGGGATCTTCTGATAAGATATAGCCGACTAACTGGCTGATCGGATTATATCCCTTTTCTTTAAGGGCGTCATATACGATCGTAAGAATTTGCTTGATATCATCCTCGCGATTCTGGCCAAGAGAAAAGGTCATCGTCTTATCGTCAAACATGGAAACACCTCCAATGGTTCATACTTTCATCCTTGCATAAAACAGGGAATTTATGCAACGTGCACCGAAAACACAATGATATTTATAATATATAATACCGCATATAGCCCATGATTTCAAGAATTAATTTATGAACAATTGCTGAATCCTATATACACGATCAGGTTGGCATGTGGAAGGATTGCCGCATAGGAAAAAACGCAGAAGCGTAAACCGGACAATTTTAACGAAAAAGTAGGGAAAGGGCCCATGTGTATTTTACACATGGGCCCTTTGACTCTTTTTATCGCTAAGAATTAAGAACGTAAGACTGCGCCAGCCTTTTCCAGCTCTGCCATGACTTTTTTCATGACATTGTTGGTCTGTTCGTCCGTTAAAGTGCTGTCGCTGGAACGCAGAACAATATTGAAAGCCACGCTTTTTTTGCCCGCCTCAATCTGTGCGCCTTTGTAAACGTCAAACAGCTTAATCTTTTCCAAAAGATTTCCAGCGCCGCGGACAATAGCCCGTTCCAACTCCAGAACCGGGATAGAGTCTTCACACAGAAGGGCCAGGTCGCGCGTAACGGCTGGGAACTTCGGCAAGGGGGTATAGGTCTTGTCTGTTTTTGCATGGGCAAACATGAGGTCCACATCCAATGTAAAACAGTAGATCCGCCCGTCGATATCATAGCTTTCTGCCACTTCTGGGTGAATTTCGCCGATCACACCCAGGCGTTGCCCATCGATGGAGAGCACGGCGCAACGGCCGGGATGGTAGCTATATTCCTCACTGGAGGCAACAATATCGTAATCCGTAACACAGAGCTTTTCCAAGAGCTGTTCAGCCATGCCCTTGATGGTGAAGAAATCGGCATCGCTGCCATACATGCCTACCACCAGGGTGGATTTCTCCTCCGGAAGCGAATCCTCGGTGGTGGGGATATATTCGCTGGCCAATTCAAAGAGGCATGCAGCCTCATTGCGATTGTTGTAGTTGCGCGAGAGGACTTCCAACATGGACGGCAATGCGACTGTGCGCATGATGCTGGTATCCTCGCCAAGCGGATTAGAAATGACAATGGACTTGCGCAGTGGATCATCTGCGGGCATACGAATTTTGTCGTAATATTTGGGACTGATGAAGGAATACGTCATGATCTCGCTGGCGCCCAGTGCAAACATGGTATTGCTGATCGTGGAAAGGAACTTTTGACGCGGCGTGTATTTTCCCTGTGCACCACCGTCCAAGGAGGTGCCGGGGACCTTATTATAGCCATAGAAGCGTACAATTTCTTCTGCAATATCCGCCTTATGCGCAAGATCGGGCCGGAAGGTGGGAATCAGAATATCTTTGCCGTCAAACTGGCAGTCAAGTTTGGTTAAAATCGCCTTCATTGCGTCTTCAGAAAGATCGGTGTCCAGGAAACGATTGATCCAATCCACGTCCAGATGAATTCTATGGCGCTCGCTGGAGGAGTGGTCATCTACGATGACCCCATCCATCACATCGCCGGCATCAAGAAGCTCGACGAGTTCGCAGGCACGCTCAAGTGCCGGCAGGCAGTTGTTGGGGTCCAATCCCTTTTCATAACGTGCAGATGCATCGGTACGCATGCCCTGGTCGCGCGCTGTGGTGCGGACAGAAGCGCCGTTGAAGCAAGCCGACTCAAAAACGATCGTCGTGGTGTCATCCATGATGCCACTGTATTCGCCTCCCATAACGCCTGCAATGGCAATTGGCTTGTGTGCATCTGCAATGACAAGTTGCTTTTCGGTAAGGGTACGGTCAACGCCATCCAGGGTCGTGATCGTCTCACCTGCCTTTGCACGGCGTACACGGATGGTCGCTTCATCCACATAGCGCAGGTCAAACGCGTGCATTGGCTGACCATATTCCAGCATCACGTAATTCGTGATATCGACAATGTTGTTGATGGGGCGAACACCCATTGCCCGCAGACGCTCACGCATCCAGCGGGGAGAAGGTTTTACCCGCACATTTTTGACCACTTTAGCGGAGTAGATATAACACAGGTTCGGTTCTTCCACTTTGACATCCAAAAGCGGAGTGCAGTCACCATGGCCACCTTTGACCACCGGTGTGTGCAGCTGCAACTCTTTGCCAAAGGTTGCGGCTGCTTCGCGCGCCAGACCGATCACAGAGAAACAGTCCGGGCGGTTGGAAGTGATTTCAAATTCGACCTTTGTGTCGTCGAAACCGATTGCCTGGCAAACCGGCATCCCGAGGGTATGGTCACAGTCGTCGCCCAATACAAAGATACCGTCCTCAATGGCATTCGGAAAATCGTGCTGTGTCAACCCTAGCTCACCCAGAGAGCAGAGCATACCGTTGCTTTCTACGCCGCGCAGCTTGCCCTTTTTGATTTTTTTCCCGCCCGGCAGGAGAGAGTTGTGCAGTGCCACCGGGACAAAATCCTGTTCCTGTAAATTCTGTGCACCGGTGACAATTTGCAGCGGTTCTCCTGTACCCACGTCGATCTGACAGATCCAAAGGTGATCGGAGTCCGGATGCTTTTCCAGTTTGAGAACCTGACCAACCACGACATTCTCAATTTCGCTGCCTTCTTTTTCCCAGCCTTCTACCTTAGAACCGCTCATTGTGATTGCTTCTGTGAATGCACGCATGGGCATTTCATCGAGCGTTACAAATTCTTTCAGCCATCTCATCGAAAGATTCATCGTCATTTACCACGCTTTCTATATCATCATCTAGTCATCAACCGAACTGCTTGAGGAACCGTACGTCGTTCTCATAGAACAGGCGCAGGTCGTCGATGTTATAACGCCGCATCACGACGCGTTCCAAACCCATTCCAAGGGCGAAACCGCTATAAATCTCCGGATCGATATCGCAATTGGAGAGCACCTTTGGATGCACCATGCCGCAGCCGAGAATTTCAATCCAACCTTCTCCTTTGCAGAGACGGCACCCCTCTCCATGGCAGTTGAAGCACTGCACGTCCACTTCGGCACTCGGTTCCGTGAATGGGAAGTGGTGTGGACGGAAACGGACAACCGAGTCTTCTCCGTACAGACGTTTTACAAAGGTCTCAAGAGTTCCCTTCAGATCTGCAAAGGTAATCCCTTTGTCCACTACGAGGCCCTCGATCTGATGGAAAAGAGGGGAGTGGGTTGCATCCACCGCATCCGAGCGATACACACGTCCGGGAGAGATGATGCGGATCGGCGGCTTTTGTTTTTCCATAACACGCACCTGTACCGGGGAAGTCTGGGTGCGCAGGACGATGTTTTCATTGATATAGAAGGTATCCTGCGTGTCACGCGCCGGATGGTCCTTTGGAATATTCAACGCTTCAAAATTATAGTAATCGTATTCGACTTCGGGGCCCTCTACAATGTCAAATCCCATACCCACGAAGATTTCCTTAATCTCATCCAGGACAATGGAGAGCGGATGTTTGACGCCCAATGTGCGGTGTTTGCCCGGCAGAGTGACATCGATACGCTCCTCTTCCAGACGCTTCTGAGTCGCTTGCGCCTTTAATTCCGCTGCGCGTTTGGTCAAATCGTCTTCGATAAAGGCACGGACTTTGTTGGCCAATTCACCGATGACGGGACGTTCTTCAGGAGAGAGTTTGCCCATCTGTTTGAGGATAGCAGTTACCTCGCCTTTTTTTCCAAGGTACTTGACGCGCAGGCTCTCCAGTGCTTGAGCATCGCTTGCTTCCGCCAGTTCCTGCGCGGCATTTGCGCGGATTTCCTCCAGCTTCTGCTTCATTGCGTAATCATTCCTTTCAAAACGATAAAGTATTGGGACGATAAACAAAAAGCCTTCGTCCCTCTTCAATAAAGGGACGAAGGCGTAAAACGCTCCGCGGTACCACCCTGATTCACACCGTTTTCGTGCGGTGTGCAGCTTTTTGACCGATAACGGGGTCCACCGTCGCGGCCTACCAGAACTCCTTCAACCGCGCCGCTCCAAAGGGAACTTCTCTTTTCTCATGCACAAGCACGCTTACAGCCGGTGGCGCGCCCTCTCTGTCTGCTGGGGGAAAAGCTACTTTCCTTTTTCCTTGCGTTATTTTTTAATATAGCATCTTTTTTGAAAAAATACAAGCTTTTTTGTGGAATTTTCAGCGCTTCTTATTCTGGACATGGCCCGGTCGATTCCCGAATAATCAGCTCTGGGCGCAAAAGAAGCTTGCCAATACTGACCCCTCCGATGAGTTCCTCTAAAAGCATAAACGCGCTTTTACCAAGAGAGACCCGATCTTGCCGGATCGTGGTGAGGGCTGGACACAGATGTTGCGCAATGGGTAAATCGTCAAATCCGGTGACACTGACATCTTCCGGCACACGTTTTCCAAGGCGCTTCAGTTCCGCAATCACCCCGGACGCGATTAAGTCGCTGGCACAGACAATCGCGGTTGCTCCTTGTTCGAGAAAATGGGCGACATGCTGTTTGGCGCAGTCTGCGACGAACCATCCATTTTGTACGAGAGAAGGGTCTACTGTCAGTTTATGGCGTTCCATCGATTCTAGGAAGGCCTCCTGCCGCTCTTGTGTAACCATACTGTTCTTGGCACCGTTTAGAAGTGCGATACGCTTATGTCCACCAGCTGCCAAAAGGCGGACAGCCAACTCGATTCCCTCGTAGCCATCCGTACCAACACTTCCCACATGCCGGTTTTGGATGATGTTGTCGAAGAGGACTGTCGGAACGCTGGTTTTATGGATCTGTGAGATGTAATCATCATGTAGGGCGAATCCGAGCAAAAAGGCGCCGCTGAAACCATTTTTTAGCATGAAGGAGTCATATTTTTCCTCTACTTGCATATTGAGATTGGTGGGGAGTACTGTGACATCATAGTGACGGCGTGCTGCTGCCAACTTAAATCCGACAATAATCTCATAGCCAAATTGGTCGATGCTGTTGTACTCCATATTTTCAATTAAAATACAGACCTTGTGTGTCCCTTTTCGTTGGACGCGCTTGACAGCATACCCCATCTCCACAGCGGTATCCAGCACCAATTGACGGGTTTCCTCGCTGATGTCCTTGGCTCCATTTAACCCTTTGGAAACTGTACTGGTTGCAATACCGAGTTTTTTTGCAATGTCTTTGATCGTCGCCACGGCATCACCTCCCTGACAAATCAATGATTTCAATAAAAACAGCAGAAAGCCGCATCGTTTCTTTTTGGTATGGTTGGAAAAAACTTCTTTTAGTATATCGTGCCTAAAGCGGGGTTGCAAGAGCTTTTTCCATGGATTGCCGGATGGTGATCTGGTTGCGGAAGAGTATTCAATCCTATATCAAAAAAACAGCTATATTTCACAACAAATTCCCAACGAAGAGATAGTGCATTGGTTGACATTGCCAAGAAGATTTGCTATCATATTTTCTGGCAAGATTTCGAATATTTTCGTGATTTAGGTGATTTTATGCCAAATAAAAGCAAACAATTACCCCGAGGAGCGGGTATTTTATTGCCGGTCAGCAGTTTACCGTCCCCGTATGGGATTGGTACGTTGGGCAAAGCGGCATTTACATTTCTGGATTTCTTAAAGGCGGCGCGGCAAAAGTACTGGCAGGTGCTCCCAGTAGGGCCGACCAGCTTCGGCGATAGTCCCTATCAGTCGTTTTCTGCATTTGCGGGAAATCCATATTTCATTGATTTGGATACACTCTGTGAAGAAGGACTGCTGCAAGAGGAAGAGATCAAGGAGTTTGATTGGGGGAAAGCCCCGGATGATGTGGACTATGCAAAGCTCTACCAATCGCGTTTTCAAGTTCTGCGGTTGGCATTTCAAAGGAGCAAGCACATCGGAACACCGGCCTACGAAGCGTTTTGTGAGGAGCAAGCCCTGTGGCTGGAGAACTATGCCCTTTACATGGCGTTGAAGGACTCGTTCCACGGACAAGAATGGCTTCTCTGGCCCGAGCGGATTCGTATGCGGGATGCGGAAGAGGTGGAAATCTGGTCTGCACTTTTGGAAGAGGAGCGGAATTTTTGGAAATTCTGCCAATTCCAGTTTTATCAGCAGTGGGATCGTGTTCGCGCCTATGCGAAGGCGTGCGGTGTACAGATTATCGGGGACATCCCCATCTACGTCGCATTGGACAGTGCAGACGTATGGGTTCACGGAGAATTATTCCAGCTCGATGCGCAACACAGGCCAACATGTGTAGCAGGTGTTCCCCCGGACGCTTTTTCTGAAACCGGTCAACTCTGGGGAAATCCTCTTTATGATTGGGAGGAGATGGAACATACAGACTTTGCCTGGTGGAAAGCGCGCATGGCCCATTCAGCGCGCCTGTATGATGTCATTCGCATTGACCATTTCATTGGGACGGTACGCTACTATGCCATCCCTTACGGCGCAGAGACAGCCGCACGGGGAGAGTGGCGGCAAGGGCCGGGAATCAAGCTGGTCAAGGCGATCGATTCGGCGGTGGGAACGTCCAAGATTATTGCAGAGGATTTGGGCGCCTTGGTTCCAGAGGTGCGCAAGGTACTGAAGCAGGCGGGGTACCCCAGTATGAAGGTGATGCAGTTTGGCTTTGATTCAGATGCCCAAAACGAGCACCTTCCGCACAATTATTCTCAGAATATGGCTATTTATGGCGGAACGCATGATAATGAGACATTGGTGGGGCATTATGTGGAAAAGAAGGGCAAGGATGCGCGCTATGCGATGCGCTATTTACAGGTCCACCGCCGTAAAGATATTCCAAAGGCAATGATCGTGGCGGGTTATGCGAGTGTGGCCAATACGGTTTTATACCAGATACAGGATCTTCTGTTCCTACCAAACAGTGCCCGGATGAACTTCCCATCTACGCTGGGAGGAAATTGGCGTTGGCGCTTGGTGGAAGGAGCAGCTGACCGACGAGCTTGCAGATTGGCTCTGCGGATTGGCAGAGATCTATGGAAGATAACCAGGAGGGGAAAGCAATGAACACCTTTAAAAACGATATATGCGAGGCGCTGGAATTGGACTATGGAAAGAACATCCAAGAGGCCAGTACCGTAGAACTGTATGATGCGGTTTCCAAAGCGGTTATGAAGGCGGTTGCCGCTGACTGGAGAAAGCCTTTGAAGGAGAAACGGGCGTGCTATTTTTCTGCCGAATTTTTGGTGGGCCGCTTGATCTACAACAATTTGTTGAACCTAGGATTGCTCGATCAGCTCGCAGAGCTATTCAATGAGAACGGAATCGAGCTTTCGATCTTTGAAGATATTGAGGACGCGGCGTTGGGAAACGGCAGCTTGGGCCGTTTGGCCGCGTGTTTTTTGGATTCAGCCGCAACGCAGAATCTCCCATTGGATGGGTATGGAATCCGCTACAGATACGGCCTGTTTAAGCAGTATTTTGAAAATGGATTCCAGAGGGAAACAGCGGATGACTGGCAGCGGTTTGGCGATCCTTGGTCCATCCGGAAAGAAAGCGAGAAGGTCCGGATCGACTTTAAAAATCAGCGGGTATATGCGGTTCCGTACGATACGCCTATTATTGGATACGGCGGAAAACGAATCAATACACTTCGCCTTTGGCAGTCTGAACCCATCCATGGCTTTGATTTTCAGCTGTTCAATGAACAGAAATATGACCGTGCCGTGCTTGAGCGAGATGAGGCTGAGGCGATCTCGAGCGTTTTGTATCCAAACGATGATACAGACAAGGGGAAGCGTCTGCGCTTAAAACAGCAGTACTTTTTCTCCAGTGCATCCCTTCAAGATCTTCTGCGAAAATACCAGGCAAAGCATGGCGAGGATTTCTCTGCGTTTCCGGAGGAATACGCCATTCAGCTGAATGATACCCATCCGGTGATCTCCATTGCAGAATTGGTACGTCTATTATCAGAGAGAGGGGTCCCCTTTGCACGCGCTCTAAAGATTGTACGGCAGACTTTTGCCTACACCAACCACACCATTATGGCGGAAGCGTTGGAAAAGTGGGATGTACGTCTGTTTAAGTCGGTGGTCCCTCAGGTATATCGTTATGTGGTGTTGATTGACAAGGCTCTACAGAAGGAGCTCGATCATCGGGGGATCCGTGGAGAGGATCAAAAGCCTTATCGCATTTTGGACGGTGGCATGATTCATATGGCCCGGATGGCGATTTTTGCCACACACTCCACCAATGGTGTGGCGAAAATTCACACGGAAATTCTCAAAAATACAGCTCTTAACGAGTGGTATCGTCTATATCCGGAACGCTTTAACAACAAGACCAATGGAATTACCCAGCGCCGATGGTTGGCCCTGTGCAACCAGGAACTTTCCGGTTTTATCACGGATAAAATCGGAGGCAGTTGGGTGACAGATCTTTCAAAGTTGAAGGGATTGGAAGCGTTTTGGGATGATCCGGAGACCTTACAGCAGTTTGCTGAAATTAAGCAGCTGAAAAAGCAGCAGTTGGCTGATTATATAGAAAAACATGAGGGGGTTCGCCTGGACCCGCGTTTTCTCTTTGATATTCAGGCGAAACGTCTTCATGAGTATAAGCGGCAGCTGTTGAATGCATTTTCCATTCTCGACATCTATTTTGGCCTTAAGGATGGAAGAATTTCGAATTTTTATCCAACGGTTTTTCTGTTCGGGGCAAAGGCTGCTCCGGGATATTACCGTGCAAAAGGGGTAATTAAATATATCCATGAGATTGCGAAACTGGTCAACCACGATGAAGAGACAAAGGATCGGCTCCAAGTCTTGTTTGTGGCCAATTACAATGTCTCCTATGCAGAAAAATTAGTTCCAGCTGCGGATGTTTCGGAACAGATTTCAACGGCTGGGACCGAGGCCTCCGGTACTGGGAATATGAAGTTTATGCTCAATGGCGCGGTCACACTTGGCACCTATGATGGAGCAAATGTTGAAATCGTAGAGCAGGCAGGCAAGGAAAATAACTACATCTTCGGCGCGCGAGTAGAAGAGCTTCAGCAGGTCGAAACAGTTTATGATCCCAGAATGGTTTACGAGACTTATCCGCGCATACGTAAAGTGGTGGACACCTTAATCGATGGGACGTTCAGTGACGGCGGCACAGGGATGTTCCAAGAGCTGTATGATTCTCTGCTCAAGGGGGCGAGTTGGCATAAACCGGATCACTATTATCTGTTGCTTGATTTCTTGCCGTACTGTGATGCAAAGTTACAGGTTAACGCGGACTATCGAGACAATCGCATGCAGTTTATCCGCAAATGCTTTGTGAACACTGCCAATGCAGGGAAGTTTTCCAGCGACCGGACCATTGTGGAATATGCCAAGGAGATCTGGCAGATCGGTGAGGCCTCTCATACGACTTAAAATGCTTTTATTCAGCAAATTCGGACTGAATAAAAACCAGGAATTGTAAAAATCACTGGAATATGGTACAATTATAAAATCAATTCGTATGGCCTGCGCAGATGGATTTGTGCGGGCCATACCAGACAGGCAGGGTACCGCACATGCTTTTGGTTGGGATCGATCTGGTTGAGGTCAAGCGAATCAAAAAATCCATACAGAATCCGCGTTTTTGTGAAAGGGTATTTGGACCCGCTGAACGGGCCTTTTTGCAGGAGCGCGGATTTTCCGCGCAGAGTGCGGCAGCTTCTTTCTGTGCAAAAGAGGCCTTTGCCAAAGCGTTGGGAACAGGTGTGCGCGGTTTTTCTCTCAGGGAAGTAGAGTTGTTGCGCGGGAGTTTGGGGGAGCCCAGCCTGCATTTGAGCGGGCAAGCGCAACGCATTGTTTGCGAGCGTGGTTTGGTGTTTTCTGTAAGTGTCACCCACACAAAAGAGTATGCATCTGCTGTGGTCATTGGGCAAGCGTCTGTGGATTCCTGATATTTGAATTGGGAAAAATATAATGGTTTTATTGCACCCAAAGCAGTCCGGATAAAAAGGAGAGGTACATACATGAAGGTATTGAATGCGGAACAGACCCGCAATCTGGAAAAGAGCGCCGTCCGATCGGGAGTTAGTTATTTGCAGCTGATGGAAAATGCAGGCGCGGCAGCGGCCCGGTTTATTAAAAAGCGTTTTCCAGTCGATCAGAAGCGCGTAGTGGTGCTTTGTGGAAAAGGAAATAACGGCGGCGATGGCTTTGTGGCAGCACGCCACCTTGCAGAATTGGGAGCTAAGGTGATCGTGGTTCTAACCGAAGGACAGCCCGGCACGGAGATTGCACGGGAGATGTTTGAAAAACTCTCCGGAACAACGGTCAAGACAGTCGATTATCTGGAAACCCCTGAAATCATTGCACCCATGCTTTCTTCAGCGGATTTCATTGTGGATGCAATCTATGGAATTGGGTTTCATGGTTCGGTTCCAGAATATTTACATCCGTTGTTTATTGTAGTGAAGAGCTGTACAGCAACGGTGATTTCTTTGGATATTCCCAGCGGTGTGATCTGTGATACCGGTGGGATTGAGGGGAAATGTATCCGAGCGAATTATACGGTTTCGTTTACTACGTTGAAAAATGCTCATCTATTGCAGCCTGGCAAGACGTATTGTGGACAGGTGGCCGTCGTACCAGTTGGGATAACAGCCGCTTTGGTGAACCGTCAGCCGACGACTTTGGAGGTAACGGAGCAAAATGTAGCGCGCACCATGGTAAAGCCGCGTAAACCAGAGAGCAATAAGGGGAGCTATGGCCGTTTATTGTGTGTATGTGGCAGCGCAGGGATGGCTGGTGCGGCTGTATTGAGTGCAAAGGCGGCGATCCGCTGCGGGACAGGATTGGTAAATGTTGCACTTCCTTCGACTATTTATCCCATTGTAGCTTCTCAGGTGGTGGAGCCGGTTTACACGTTATTGAATCATCTGCCCAACGGGGCGCTTTCCGGGGAAAGTGAGCGCAATCTGTTGGCTTTCCTTTCACGGTCAACCGCTTGCCTCATCGGCTGTGGTCTTGGAAAATCTGCCGCGTCAGTAGCTTTGGTTACAAAACTACTGGCGACAGCAAAATGCCCGCTGGTAATCGACGCAGATGGAATAAATATCCTTGCGGAGCATATAGATATTTTGAAAACAGCAAAGGGACCGGTTGTTATGACGCCGCATCCCGGCGAGATGGCTCGCTTGTTAAAAACAAATGTGGCGGATGTTCAGGCACACCGTTTGGAATATGCCCGCAGCTTTGCTGCGGAACATCATGTGACTTTGGTGCTCAAAGGGGCTGGCACGATTGCAGTTTCTCCGGAGGGAAAGGCGTTTCTCAATATTACGGGGAATCCCGGTATGGCAAAGGCGGGAAGCGGCGATGTTCTAGCAGGAATGATTGCTTCCTTCGTTGCGCAGGGAGTACAGCCATTGACAGCTGCAGCGGGCTGCGTATATCTGCATGGTATGGCTGGTGATCGCTGTGCACAGCGCTTGTCCAAATGTGCGATGTTGCCTTCGGACATGATTGAAAAGCTTCCGGAGCTGTTTTTAGAAATTGAACGATAGACCGGGGGGTTGTCCATGCGCAGGACTGCGCTGTTCCTATTTCCATTTCTTGCTTTCCTATTGTCCGCATGTACCGTACCCACGCAGCCCTTGGAACCCGCAGACTTAGTGTTCAATATCTCTTGTAGAGCGGCGATCACATCGGGGGAAACACAGGTTACCTGTGAAGTCAATCGCACTGGCCCTGGAATCCTGCGTGTCTCGATTTTACAGCCGGAAGATCTGGCTGGGATGGACTACTATTGGAGCGGCGAGGGGTTCAGCGTCGCCTATGCAGGGTTGGAAGCGCAAAGCGAGGTCTGCACACTGCCACAGACCAATTTTGCGTTGGTCTTGCAGCAGGTATTGGATTATGCCTGCCGTCCAGATGTATTGACAGTCGAAGAAGATCATACCTATCATGGGTCCTTTGACGGATGTGATTTCTCTCTTACAGCCGATCCAGAGACGGGGCAGATTTTGTCCCTCGCGATTCCTCAAAAGGATTTTATGGCACAGTTCCTCTGATGATCCGCCGGCAGAGCGGATGCTGGTGGTCAAATAAAAATAGAACGCTGTTCATCGACGGATGAGCAGCGTTTTTTCTTTTAAGCCTCAAAAAATGAGCTGGAATCGATCCAAAATTTGTTTTTGTGTCCACTACCTCACTCTTCTAATATTATGATAACGAGCACGACAAGTTTTTTGACAGAGAATTTTTCAAAGCGAATAATCTCGGAAACCCCTGTCAAAAATACAGATAAGCTCATGAGCGGAATATATCCTTGTATTCGGAGAGTGAAAAGTGTGAACATTAGAAGAGGCGATATTTACTATGCCGATTTAAGCCCTGTCGTCGGTTCTGAACAGGGTGGAGTACGCCCGGTGCTAATTGTTCAAAACGATGTTGGAAACCGGTTTAGCCCGACCGTCATCGCAGCAGCCATCACCAGCCAACGGGCCAAAGCAAACCTTCCGACGCATATTATGCTGCATTCGGAGGACACCGGGCTGGCAAAGGACTCGGTAGTCCTATTGGAACAAGTGCGTACCATCGATAAGCATCGTTTAAAGGAACGCATGGGGCGCATCGACCGCCGTTCGATGGAACAGGTGGACCAGGCACTCAGCATCAGTTTTGGGCTGGGCGGCACCGAAACCGTTCGACGGGCTACATAGATATTGCCGTATGACGGCGCTAGGTAGCCCGATTTGAAAATTTTGATTCGTCTGTACAAGAGTATAATCTCGGTGTACAGATCGAAAAATAAAGGACACGCTACCGTTCTTTGCGGGGAGGCGTTAGGAAAGCAAATGCGGAAAATCCGCATAGGAAGCGCCGCTGATAGCTTAGCGGTATCAAAAAGAAGGGATGTGTTTCAAAATGGCGTTGACGGAAAAGGAACTTTCTGCCATTGAAGATCAGCTTAGCAGCGAAAAATTGCTCATTGCCAAGTGCAAAGAGTATGCGCAACAGTGTACAGACCCGGAACTTAAACAGAAGTGCAATGCAATCGCGGGAAAACATCAAACCCACTATGAAAAGCTCTTGAGCTTTTTAAACTAGGGAGGGATTGACTATGGCTATGCAGGAAAAAGAAGTATTTGACGATGTCTTAGCTTCGCAAAAATTTATTACTGAGATGTACAATACCTTCGCCAATGAATGCGCTACACCGAATATCCGCGATGAATTTATGAATATCCTCAATGAGGAACATCAGATTCAGGCAGATGTATTCGATGAGATGAAAAAACGCGGCTGGTATCCAACACCGCAGGCGCAGCAGCAAAAAATTCAACAGGCAAAACAAAAATTCCAGAACGCAAATCCTCAATCATAAAAGAAATCCTTTCTATAGACAGGGCCAACCCAAAAGAAATTACTTTGGGTTGGCCCTGTTACGTTACTGCCAAATTAGACAGAATGGTTCCCTCTGTTTTTGACAGAAATAGCAAAAACAAACCGCTATAATAAAAGAGCCGCTTGAAAAAGAACGGCTTGGAAAAAAGGGGGGATGGGACACACGCAGACCGTATACATAGACGTATTGATCGGTGTAAACTTGTTCATCAACTATTTTCTGTTGCTTGCAGTCGCACGCTTCCTACATCTTCCAGTACGGCGCGGACGGATGATTGCTGGAGCTGCATTGGGGGCATTTTATGCTCTGAGCATCTTTCTACCCGAACTTCCTTCGATCTTGGCTCTGTTTATCAAGTTATTGATGTCTGCTACCATCATCTGGGCTGCATTCCCTCTACAGGGCTGGAAACTCTTTTTGCGGTCCCTAGCCGGCTTTTATTTGACGAGCTTTGCCTTTGCGGGGTTTATGCTTTGCCTCTGGTATTTTATAGCCCCGCAGGGATTGCTGATTAAAAATTCTGTGGTTTATTTTGACGTCTCGCCGTTATTTTTGCTGGTAACAACGGTGATTTGCTATTTTGCAATTCGCTTTATTCAAAGAATAACTGGTAGACAACAATCGGAAACACTTCTTTGCCCCATCGCCGTGTTTTGTGAAGGAAAGGAAATACACTGTACGGCAAAGGTGGACACAGGAAATACTTTAACAGAGCCGTTTTCAGGGTTTCCGGTGGTTGTGGTACAGGAATCGGTCCTTCCTGCGGAGATACTCCAGCAGAGGGAACAGACAAATTTTCGCCTAGTACCCTATGGGGCTGTGGGCGGTGAAGGGATTCTTTCTGCATTTCGCCCAGAAAAGTTGACGATCTCTATGGGAAAACGCCATATCGAAACAAAGGATGTTTATATTGCTGTATGTCCGGAATCCCTTTCCAATGGGGAATTCGATGCGTTGCTTCATCCGGACCTGTTGGCTTAAATTCGGATCATTCCATCGGTTCAAATTTGGCCGTGGACAGATGGAACAAACAGTACATATGCCGAAGCGGCAGCGGCAAAGAGGGGAGTACGTGTTTCAAACAAAAGTAAACAACCTATTTCATTGGTTGAAAGAAAAATGGTCGTTTTTGTTGTTCCGATTTCGGATACGGGGAGAAATTCATTACATCAATGGACCAGAGACCTTACCGCCGCCCCTTACAGCGGAGCAGGAAGCAACGGTGATGGAAAACATCATGGAGGGAAAACAAAACGCACGTGAGCCGTTGATTACTCATAATCTGCGTCTGGTTGTATACATAGCAAAGAAATTTGAGTCTGAGTACAGCAAACGTGGAGGACTTAATCTCAATTGGAACCATTGGTTTAATCAAAGCGGTCAATACTTTTTGTCCGGAACGGAAAATTAAGCTGGCGACCTATGCATCCCGCTGCATCGAGAATGAAATTCTAATGTACCTGCGAAAAAGCTCTCAACAGAAAAATGAAATATCCATTGATGATCCGCTAAATGTGGACTGGGATGGAAATGAACTATTGCTTTCAGATATTTTGGGGAGTGAACAGGATACAGTAAACCACGGACTAGAGCAAGAGGTGGAGCGTGATCTATTGCTCAATGCGGTGGAACATTTGGCGCCACGCGAAAAGAAGATCATGCAACTTCGCTTTGGGCTAAATCATACCAAAGAGCATACGCAAAAGGAGGTGGCCGATAGCCTGGGAATCTCACAATCTTACATATCGCGTCTGGAAAAGCGCATTATTGAACGCTTGCGCAAAGATTTGGAGCGTGTAAGTTAAGGGGCCATTCTGAAAAACCACCCACACAGGATCATTTGATCCCGTGTGGGTGGTTTTATTTGCGTAAGAGTCCTCTTAAAAGAGATCGGTTTTAAACTATATTGTATGAAAAGGCTATTCTACATAACGGTTTAACAGAATCGTTCAATATTGTGAAGTGTATCATTCAGATTGCAATCGGATTTTGACTCAATCAATCGATCTCCCAGTACGCGGCGCTGTAGGGTGGGAGCTTGCTTCCCCCGCCAAAATCGTGCATTTCTCCGGTCAACAAGTCGCGTGCCCGGCCAGCATTGGCGTTAAAATGGGCATCGTATGCCTCGCTATCCGCGTTGACTGCAACTAAAACGCGCTTTCCCTCATAAGAACGCTCAAAAATAAACTGTTTATTGGTCAACAGGACAGATTGAAAATTGCCGTAACAAAGTACTTGGCTTTCTTTGTGCGCCTTTGCACATCTTGCAATCCATTCTGTCAGTGCATTACTTTGCGGTTCTTCAAAACAAGGGCGCAAAGAATCGTCACTGCCATGTTCCTTTTTCCCAAGAGCTCCCCATTCACTGCCATAATAAACGCAGGGGATACCTGGCATACCGAACAGCAACGCATAAATAATGGGAAGATGTTTTTCATTTGTCAAATTGCTCGCAATTCGGACAACATCGTGATTGTCCACAAAGTTAAGAAGATGTTTTCCCTTGTAGAGCGTCCAATTTTCCGGCCCAAATTGGCGCAAAAGGGAATGGCCGATTTCGAACAGGTTCATGGAGTTCAAACTGGAGAACAACCCCTTATAACATTCGTAATTGGTGGCGCTGTGAAGCATCTGATCGTTCATAATCTGGTTGTAATCCCCGCCAAGAATCTCTCCCACCAAGAAGAAGTCCGGCTTCAATGTATCACAAAAACTGCGTAGACGGCGAAGAAAATCTCGATCTACACAGTAGGCGACATCCAAGCGTAAACCATCGATATCAAATTCCTCTACCCAACTGCGAATACAAGAAAAGAGGTGGTCGATGACAGCTTCATTGCGCAAATTTAGCTTTACCAGTTCATAGTGGCCTTCCCAACCTTCGTACCACAAGCCATCGTTATAGCCATCATTACCGCCAAAATTGATATGAAACCAATCTTTGTAAGGTGAATTTTCGCGATGCTTCAAAACATCCTGAAAGGCCCAAAAGCCACGCCCCACATGATTGAAAACACCGTCAAGGACGACCTTTATTCCGTTTTGGTGTAATTCTCTACACACGGCTGCAAAGTCCTCATTGGTACCAAGGCGGCAATCCAACTTACGATAATCACGTGTATCGTACCCATGCGCGTCCGATTCGAATAGGGGAGAGAAGTAGATTGCATTGGCTCCACAGTCTAAAATATGTGGAATCCAGCTGGTCACTTTCTGGATGCGCGGTGTGAGGATACCATCGTTTTGTTTGGGAGCCCCACAGAAGCCGAGGGGATAAATCTGATAAAAAACACTCTCATAAGCCCACATCAGAAAAAACTCCAATCTCCGCTGACGAAAAAATTTTTATAGGAAGGGGAAGAAGAGCTTGTTTCCAGCGGCAAACAAGCTCAGATCGCACAATTATAGAGAATATATTTTTATATGAACTGTTACTATTATACAATAAAAAATAGAAAATGTCACGAAAAACATAAGTATAATGAACCAGAAGCTACAAATGAGAACTGTGACAAACGGAACATCTCACGCCAGGTTTTCCCTGTAATATTCAAGAGACTATCTGGATACCAACCACAGCGCCCTGTTATGGCCTTTTATTTTGGAACAATAGAGATCATGCGGAGGAAGGGCGATTGACGGGGATATTTTATTCTCGACTATAGCCTTTTTTACCCTCCTGCATGATTTCATTAAATGGAGATTAGCAACAAATATGTCTTTTCTTTAACCAATTCAGGGGTTTGCAACGATGTTTCCCTATTGGGCGGATAACCTTGATCGAAAGATTTAATGAAAGGAAACTAGAAAAGGATGTCCGAATGGTCATGAAATGATGGAAGAATCTCTTCGTTTTTTAGAAACGCAGATATTTTTCCAAACAAAAGAGGATGCCCCTTTTCCATGAATCGAAAGATTCGTAGTTTTGGGACACCCTCTTCTATCAAAAGTGGTGTTAAGGAAAACATAAGTCCGGTAAAATAGCGTAGGCCTCAACGAGTCGTGTGTAGGGGTAATGACGGCAATTGGCCGGACTCGTGGAGGGCAGTGCAAGGGCTGGCCGTCCGGTGGAGGGCAAGCATAAGCGTTTGTAAAGAGCGGCTGCTTTTGTGCCTGTTGTACAAATGGTACGGATAGGAACACTTTGTAACAAGGGGGATAGGTCATTTGCAACCGGTTCTCGGATACTTCCATCGTCAGCGCCTTCAATCGAGCAACTTTTTAGCACATCCCAAAGCGCAATATGATTGTATAGGCAGAAAGCAGCCTTTTCATCATTTGTAACCGGCAAAGCCTGCTGGAATACATCCGACAGAACACGCCAAAAGCGATTTTGTGGGTGGGAGTAATAAAAACCAAAGGCTCGGCTTTTGGGAGAAGGCATTGTGCCAAGTATTAAGACTTTGGAATTTTTATCAAAGAGAGGCGCCAATGTATGCTGTACATATTCTGGCAAGCCTATTCCTCCTTTGGCTGGGAAGGCATCGAATAGAGTTGTTTCGCTACGGCAAGAAGGTCTTCATACTGGTTGGCACATCGGTTCTCCAATACGGCATCCAGAAGTTCCTGTAAATCCGGCCCACTTCTGGCCCCTCTGGGATACCGAGCTGCAAAAGATCTTGTCCTTTTATAGCGAGGTCTTTGCGTTGAAAGCAAGCCTGTTCAGCGAGAATTCTATTGAGAGCTACGGCTTCCCGTTCAATCATTTCCATGCGCAGAGCAGCGGCGGGGGAGTGAGCAGCCGTATCTGCCTGGTTAACAGCCAGCAACATACGGAAAACAGGTTCTCCCAGTCGATTTAACCAACGTTTGATACGAACGTCTTCATCGGTGATAGACACATCGTGATATTTGACCAAAGTATAGACGGTTCGGACGATCTCATTGCTAAAACGGAGGCGAGTGAGTATGGTTTTGGCGATGTCTGCACCCAGATTTTGATGCCCATAAAAGTGTCCGACTCCTTTAGCATCCATAGAGAAACATTGTGGCTTACCAATATCATGCAGTAAAACGGCAAGCCGCAGTTCTAGTTTCGGTTCTATCGCAGAAATCGCATGAAGCGTATGCTCCCATACGTCGTAGATGTGGTAGGGACTGTGTTGCTCTAATCCGACCATGGGGGTAATTTCGGGAAGAAAAACGGAAATGACCCGTTGATATTTCCGTAAGATTCGTTCCGCGTCCCGGCCGCACAAAAGCTTGGAAAATTCCACTTGAATGCGCTCCTCAGCAATCCGATTGAGCAGATCCCTTTGCTGAAAGATTGCATAAGCAGTCTTTTTTTCAATGGTGAATCCTAAAGTAGAGGCAAAGCGAAGCCCACGAAGAATTCGAAGTGCGTCTTCCTGAAAACGCTGTTCTGGCATACCTACACAGCGCAATGTACGGCTGTGTAGATCGTGCAAACCGTTGTATGGATCGACCAACCCCCGATTGGGATGGTAGGCAATGGCATTGACTGTGAAATCTCGACGGGCCAAATCGTCCAGAAGATTCCTAGAAAAAGATACAGAATCCGGATGCCGTCCGTCAGAGTAGGCACCATCCACCCGATAGGTTGTAATTTCTACGGATAGACCGTCGATGAACACCGTCACAGTACCGTGTTGCAGACCGGTGGGAAGGACCGGATAATCGGACAAGGCTTGGGCTACCTCTTCTGGATGCGCCGAACAAGTGAGATCCCAATCGTTTGGAGAAAGCCCTAGTAAACTGTCGCGGATACATCCGCCCACCGCATAGGCCTCAAAGCCATGTTTTTGCAGCCGGTCGATCAGGCGCAGCACCTGTTTCGGTGGATGAATGGGAAGAATCGAATTTCTTTTTCGGGATGCGCGGCGCCTGGATGATGGCATAATATCACCTCTTTCCATATGCTTATTATAACGAATTTTTCTTAAAAGAGATAGCTTTAACCGGAATAAGAGAAGAAACTTTCCGATTGGTAGGGGTGCCCATTGATTAAATAATAAAAGAGTTCCTTTTTATTGAAATAAAAAACAGCGCGGAAAATCTCCGCGCTGTCTCTATTGCAATCACGAAAAATTATTTAATCATGTTGGCAACTTCATCTGCAAAGTTGTCCTCGCGCTTCTCAAGGCCTTCGCCCTTCTCAAAGCGTACAAATGCAACAATCTTGATGTCGCCGCCGAGTTCTTTAGCTGTATTCTCCGTATACTGCTTAACAGACAGGTCGCCGTCCTTTACATAAGCCTGCTCCACAAGGCATACTTCCTTATAGAACTTGCCAAGTCTACCCACGACGATCTTCTCAGCAATGTTGGCCGGCTTACCGGACTCAATCACCTGCTCTGTGAGAATCTTCTTCTCATGCTCAACAACGTCGGCCGGAACAGAAGCCTCGTCCAGATAGGACGGGTTGATCGCAGCAACCTGCATAGCAATGTTCTTTGCGTACTCCTGGAAACCTTCCTTTGCAGCAACTTCCGGAGAAGTCTCGAACTTCACCAGGACGCCAATTCTGCCACCGCCATGGATATAGGAGACCACTGTGCCCTCAAAACGCTGGAAACGACGAATCTTAATATTCTCGCCGATGGTGAGGATTTTCTCCTTGAGGAGCTCATCGACCGTCAGCTCGGAATCTGCTGCCTTGCAGGTCAACAGAGCATCAACATCCGCCGGATTCTGTGCCATAACCGTATCGGCGCAGGTCTTTACAAAGTTCTGGAAATCTGCGTTCTTTGCAACAAAGTCAGTCTCTGCATTGACTTCGATTGCAACGCCAACATTGCCAGCTTCATTGGTGCAGGCATAGGCAACGCCTTCTGCTGCAATACGGCCAGCCTTCTTGGTGGCAGCAGCCAGGCCCTTTTCTCTCAGGAAGTCGATCGCGGCATCCATATCGCCGTTTGCTTCGGTCAATGCCTTTTTGCAGTCCATCATTCCGCAGCCTGTCTTCTCACGAAGCGCTGCAACGTCTTTTGCTGTAAAAGCAGCCATTGATTATCCCTCCGTTTTTTAAACGCACCGGGAGAATATCCTCCCGGCGCTTTTTGATCGATTGTTTTACTGATTTGATGGGGGAATCCTACTGGATTAGCCCGCGACCTCCTCGGCCTCATTTTCTTTTTCCTGTGCCTCAGCAGAGCCCATCTGGCCCTCTCTGCCTTCGATGATCGCATTTGCCATCGTAGCAGAAATCAGCTTGACAGCGCGGATTGCGTCGTCATTGCCCGGAATGACATAGTCGATTTCGTCCGGATCGCAGTTGGTGTCAACGATTGCAACGATCGGAATACCGAGCTTCTTTGCCTCAGCAACAGCAATTCTCTCCTTGCGCGGGTCAACAATGAACAGAGCGCCTGGGAGCTGCTTCATATCCTTAATGCCGCCCATGAATTTTTCCAGCTTTTCGATTTCGAGTTGGAGCTTCGTAACTTCCTTCTTCGGAAGAAGATCGAACGTGCCGTCGGCTTCCATTGCCTTGAGTTGGTTCAAACGGTCAATTCTGCGGCGAATGGTGCGGAAGTTGGTGAGCATGCCGCCCAACCATCTTGCGTTTACAAAATAAGCGCCTGCACGCTCTGCCTCGTCGCGAACGGATTCCTGGGCCTGCTTCTTTGTTCCGACAAACAAAACAGATTTGCCTTCCATCGAAAGCTCGCGGATGAAATTATATGCTTCCTCAAGCTTCTTAACGGTCTTCTGCAGGTCAATGATATAAATACCATTGCGTTCGGTGAAGATATAGGGAGCCATTTTCGGGTTCCATCTTCTGGTCTGGTGGCCGAAATGGACGCCGGCCTCCAAAAGCTGTTTCATAGATACAACTGCCATGATAAATCCTCCTTGGTTTTTCCTCCGCCGCGTTTTATTTTAGACGCAGAACCTCAGAGAAAGCTCTCTAAAGCACCGGTTCGTCCAACGCTGGCGTGTGTTTTGCGCGCATTATTATACCACAATCAGACAGAGATTGCAAGATTTTTTCAGAATGTTGCCGGATAACGGTCAACTTCCAAACATGCGCGGTTTCTTTTTCACTCGATAAAAGTCATTATAACACACCAGAATGGTTTCGTCACCAATGACTTCAATATCTTGCCACTTAATGATGATGTCATCCTCACGGCCGAGCAGGCCAAAGAAACGCAGCCGGCCATAAATGACAAGGGAAAGAACCCGTGCGGTGACGGTATCGATCTCCACATCGCACACATAACCAATACGTGTGCCATCCTTTGTATTGATAACCTCCTTATGCCGCATGTCCGCGATTCTGCAATTCATGGAACATTCCTCCTGCACTACTGATCGTTTCATATGTATGCACAAACATTTTTTCAAATGCAGAAAACAGATATAACCCATTAGGAAATCTGTTTTTAATGAATTTGTATAAGGTTTCCGGGAAATTTCTTGATTCTTTTTATGCGAAATGATACAATATAAAAGAAATATAGCCGGGATTTGTACCGGCGAACTGAAGGAGGAATCGGAATGAATATCTGGCATGATATCTCCCCAAAACGCATAAAAACAGACGATTTCTGTGCAGTTATCGAGATTACAAAGGGAAGTAAGGCCAAATATGAGCTGGATAAAGAGACGGGATTGCTCTTTTTGGACCGTATCCTGTACACGTCCACACATTATCCAGCAAATTATGGATTTATTCCACGAACCTATGCAGAGGACCACGATCCACTCGATGTTTTGGTGCTTTGTTCGGAAAATATCCATCCTTTGTCCTTGGTACGTTGCTATCCGATTGGTGTAATCAGTATGGAAGACAATGGGCATAAGGATGAAAAGATTATCGCGATTCCATTTAATGACCCGACCTACAACGGCTATAAGGATATCAGCGAGTTACCGGCCCATATTTTTGATGAGATGTCCCATTTCTTTTCCGTGTATAAGGCACTTGAGGGGAAAACGACGGCGATCGACAACGTTTGCAGCGTTGATCGTGCAAAAGAAATCATTCAAGAGAGCATCGAAAGCTATCTGGAAAACTATTGTCGTTGATGTTGTTTCATTGGACAAGTACGCTTCTATAAAAATTTTTTAAATGGGTTTGAAACCGGGGAAAAGCCACAGCACACGTGGTTTTTCCCCGGTTTGCAATGTCAAAAACAAGCCACTCCACTTGCTTTTTCCTTCCTATCCAGTGCATGTTCCCACCCGATCATGGCAATAATGATTGCGAAAGCCGGATGGGAGGAATGTGCTGTGTACAACAAAGTGGACATCTGTGGAGTAAATACTGCAAAGCTCAAAGTCTTGACGGAAAAGGAAAAAACAGAACTGCTGCGCCGTGTCAAGGAAGGGGATAAGCAGGCAAGGGAAGAATTGATTAATGGAAACCTGCGGTTGGTCCTCAGTGTTATCCAGCGATTTACAAATCGCGGGGAAAATTTAGACGATCTTTTTCAAGTGGGGTGTATTGGGCTTATCAAAGCAATCGACCACTTTGATATGAATCAGGGCGTACGGTTCTCTACCTATGGCGTGCCGATGATTATTGGAGAGATCCGCAGATATTTGCGCGACAACAACAGCATTCGTGTCAGCCGATCCCTGCGAGATACAGCGTACAAGGCGATGCAGGTGAAAGAAAAGATGACCGCGCAGAACAATCGGGAACCCACGATTGAAGAAATCGCAAAGGCGCTGGATCTTCCACGGGAAGATGTGGTGTTGGCGTTGGAATCCATTGTGGAGCCGGTATCCCTATATGAACCGGTTTTTTCGGATGGGGGAGATACCATTTATGTGATGGATCAGGTGGGCGACAACAACGACGACAACAATTGGTTGGATGAAATTGCTCTAAAAGAAGCGATTAGCGATCTAAGTGATCGGGAAAAACGTATTTTAACCATGCGTTTTTTCCAGGGGAAAACCCAGATGGAAGTTGCCTCGGAAATTGGTATCAGCCAGGCGCAGGTCTCTCGCTTGGAAAAAGGGGCGTTGGGAAAAATAAAAAGGGATATTTAAAGAAAAGGGGTTCCACAGTCCGATTTTTGAAAATCGGACTGCGGAACCCCTTTTGATGTAACACATAGGGATGCCTTAACCAATTTGGTTTTCAATTGATTCCAATGTTTGCTCGAAATCAGCCGCTGTTACAAGCATGGAAATCTCTACATCGGAGGTGCTGATGAGGCGGATGTCCGTATTGACATCCGCCGCAGCCTTCAAAATTTTGGCCGCGATTCCGGGCGTATTTTTCATATGTTCATCATACACCGCAATCTTGTAGTTCCCACTGCTGACGATGGTTTTAATATCGTGATTGTCGTATAGGGCAGAGGTGAATTTTAAAATTTTACCAAGATCTTCGTCATCAATGGTAAACGAGATGGTGGTATATGCTCCGTGCGTAGGCGCCAGGGAAATCATATCCACATTCACGCCCAAATCCGAGATTTTTTGAAAGATCTTTGCAATGGAGGTGAGCGCCACTGGACAATTCTGTAAATTGACCAGAGTGATGTCGCTGAGGGTTGTGATAACCGATTGTTCCATAATCGTATCCCCTTTACTTTAATAAGTCAGACATATTATAGAGTCCGGCGGGCTGTTTTGCCAGGTATACGGCAGCATTGATGGAGCCATTGGCAAAAATCTCCTTTGATTGTGCGGAATGAGAAAGGGTGATGACCTCATGCGGTCCAGCAAAAATCACTTCGTGCTCTCCAACGATTGTTCCGCCGCGCACTGAATGCATTCCAATCTCATTCTTATCGCGCTTTTTGCGTTGGGAATGGCGATCGTACATATAAGTCATACGGTGATCCTCGACGGAAGAAATGCCGTCCGCAATCATGAGTGCCGTACCGCTGGGGGCGTCGATTTTTTGATTGTGGTGTTTCTCAATGATTTCAATATCAAAATCTTCGCCCAAAATTTGCGCCGCTTTTTTAGAGAGTTCAATCAAAAGATTGATCCCCAAGCTCATGTTTCCAGAATAAAAGACAGGGATTTTGTGAGATGCCTGCTTCAATTCATTCACTTGTTCATGGTTATAACCAGTTGTGCAGAGCACTAAAGGGAGCTTACGCTCCAAGCCAAACTGTAACAGGGGGGTGAGCAAGGCCGGATGGGAGAAATCGATCACAACGTCTGCTTCTTCCCGCACATCGGCAGGAGCAGCATAGACAGGAAAATCCCCAAAGGGATCTGTGTGAAGGTCAATACCGGCTACAATTTTACAATCTTCCCGTTCTTTGACACATGCGGCGATCACACGGCCCATTTTACCGTTGCATCCGCAGAGAAGAATCCTGGTCATTTTTTATCCTCCCAAAGGTGATCTTCGTTTAGATCAGCTGATATTTTTTTAGAATGGTCCGGAGCTGATTCAGCGCCGGTTCGCTCATTGTTGTCAGAGGCATCCGGCAGTCGCCTACGTCAAAGCCCATTTCATTCATCGCAGCTTTAACGGGTATGGGATTGACATCCATAAAGAAAGCGTTCATCAATTCCACATATTTCAGTGTAAGCTCACGGCTCTTAGCCGCATCCCCGGACAGGAACGAAGCGCATAGATCGTGCATCTCCTGCGGCAAGACATTGGCAAACACCGAGATAACGCCCTTACCACCCAAAGCGAGCATCGGAAGGGTCTGATCGTCATTTCCGGAATAAACGTAAAGATCATCCCCACACAGGGCAATCGTCTTAGCTACCGAAGAAATGTCCCCGTTGGCCTCTTTAACTGCATTGATGTTTGGGTGTTTGGAGAGTTCCAAATAGGTCTCCGGTTTAATGTTGCAGCCTGTACGCGAAGGGACATTGTAGAGGATCATCGGCAGATGAACGCGATCTGCAATGTATGTATAATGCCGTATCAAACCTGTTTGGGATGTTTTATTGTAATAGGGTGTCACAGAGAGAAGCGCATCTGCACCCATACGCTCTGCTTCCTGAGAAAGTTGTACTGCATAGGTCGTATCGTTACTGCCTGTACTGGCGATAACGGGAACACGCTTGTTTACCTTTTGAATGACATATTCCAACGCCTTGCAGTGCTCTTCGTGGTTCAAGACAGGGGATTCACCTGTTGTCGCACAGGCGATAATCGCGTCCGTGCCGTGGCTGATCTGAAATTCGATCAACTCCCCGTACTTTTCGTAATTGATGGAGCCATCCTTATGCATGGGAGTGACCAGCGCAACGCCAGAACCGGTGTAGATGAGTTTCTTCATAGTCGGACCTCCAATTCATTAGTTAACTGAGAATATGTATGTATATTCGTTCCCTTTGGAAATCAGTCCAAGTATCCCTTTGCACAGAGCAGCTCTGCCATCAGAACAGCGCCGCCAGCGGCGCCTCGCAGCGTATTATGAGAGAGACAGACAAACTTGATGTCGTACTGGGTATCCGGGCGCAGGCGGCCGATCGAAACGGCCATACCGTTCTCCAAATTGCAATCCAAGCGGGATTGCGGACGGTCATCCTCGCGGAAATAATGCAAGAACTGCTTCGGCGCGCTCGGCAACTCGAGCTCCTGCGGGATACCTTTATAACTCTCCCAACGGTGGATAATCTCCTCCAGCTCGATTTTCTTTTCATAAGAGACAAATACGGCTGCGGTATGCCCATCGGAGACCGGCACACGCAGGCACTGGGAGGTGATGCAGGGAGAGGTAGCGTTTACAATTTTTCCGTCCTCCACATGTCCCCAAATTTTCAGAGGCTCGTTTTCAGATTTTCCTTCTTCTCCACCAATAAAAGGAATCACGTTGTCAAGGCTTTCCGGCCAAGTTTTAAAGGTTTTTCCAGCGCCGGAAATGGCCTGATACGTGCAAGCCAACACCTTAGTGACATTCAAATCCATTAGTGGGTGAATGGCTGGGACATAGCTTTGCAAGGAACAATTGGATTTTACAGAAATAAATCCGCGCTTCGTACCAAGACGTTTGCGCTGTGCTTCGATTACAGCAGCGTGATCTGCATTGATCTCCGGAATAATCATCGGCACATCCGGGGTACCGCGATTTGCACTGTTGTTTGACATAACGGGGCATTCTGCCTTTGCGTAGGCCTCCTCCAATGCCTTGATCTCGTCCTTGTTCATATTGACGGCACAGAAGACAAAATCTACCAGCGAAGCAACTTTTTCTACATCCGCTGCAGCATCAAAAATGATCATTTCTTTCATGGATTCTGGCATGGGGGTACTCATAGCCCAACGTTCGCCCACTGCTTCTTCATAGGTCTTGCCGGCTGAACGGCCGCTTGCGGCGAGCGCCTTTACTTCAAACCACGGATGGTTTTCCAGAAGCGTTGCAAAACGTTGTCCAACCATACCTGTAGCTCCAATAATTCCAACTTGATATTTTTTCATTGTACCATTTCCTCCTATATGATGATATGGGAATAGCTGAAAAGAAAGAACCTGACAGAACGAAAAGATACCCCTCCTGAAACAGTCCTTAGAAATGTATCCAGGGCAATCCTTGAAAGATTGAAATGGCCAGATTGTTTCTTTTCGGTTTGACCGGAACGGCAGCGTCCGGGCGGGCCGCGCGTGTTCCCCTACTGTGTTATGGTGGGACAAATCTCCCACGTACATAGCGCAATAAAAAACCGGTTGAAAACCGGTCATCAAAATCAATATAATAGAACTTGCTCGGTATTCCTTACGGACTTTACTGCCGATAGCGCTCCATCATAAATCTATGATGACAGTTGCAGCGTTCTTCACTCTGCCCCCAGAAGAACGCCGGCCAAACGCCGCTCTCCTTCGGCGGTTTTCCCTTTCACAGGCGTTCCCGGGCTTTGGCACCCTCCCGCGTGATACTCTTTAAAACCGCACCTCTATCCATCTATTCAAATTATCATCATCATACCATGGGTTTTTAGGGTTGTCAATTTATTCTTTGTTAAAGTTTTTCCTCGTTCTTTGTATGGCGGAAAAGAATGAGAATTTATCAATTTTAGGAGAACATAAAATGGAAGAAATGAAACGGAATTGGAGCACACATGACTTTTATTACGATCTTCCAAAGGAACAGATCGCTCAGACGCCGCTGGAGCCGAGAGATTCTTCGCGGCTGCTTGTTTTACATAAGGACACAGGTGAAATGGAGCACCGGCATTTTTTTGATATAATCGATTACTTAAACCCAGGGGATTGCTTGGTTTTAAATGATTCCCGTGTGCTTCCAGCGAGGCTTTACGGAATCAAGGATGGTACGGGCGCCAAAGTGGAGTTTCTTCTGCTGACGCACCGCGAGGGGGACATTTGGGAAGTGCTGGCAGGACCGGGTAAGCGTGCAAAACCTGGAACGCATTTTACATTTGGCGACGGCTTGTTGCGTGCAGATGTGTTGGAAGTTGTAGAGGGCGGCAATCGGATTGTTGAATTTCATTACGAAGGAAACTTTTACGCGATTTTAGATCAAATCGGACAAATGCCGTTGCCCCATTATATTACGGAAGACCTGAAGGACAAGGAACGCTATCAAAACGTTTATTCCAAAGAGATCGGTTCGGCTGCAGCGCCAACGGCGGGGCTTCATTTTACGCCAGAACTCTTAGAGCGCATCCGAGAAAAAGGAATCAAGACGGCTTTTGTGACGCTGCATGTAGGCTTGGGGACATTCCGCCCGGTGACGGTCGAGAATGTTTCAGAGCACAGGATGCATTCGGAACATTATGCGATAAGTAAAGAGGCAGCCGAACGCATCAATGAGACCAAACGCCACGGTGGCCGCGTGATCGCTGTTGGAACCACAAGCTGCCGTACTTTGGAATCCGTCGCATTAAAGGAAGGTTGTATTCGAGAGAGCGCCGGATGGACGGATATTTTTATCTATCCCGGCTTTCAATTTCAAGTGCTTGACGGCTTGATTACCAATTTTCACCTGCCAGAAAGTACGCTGATTATGTTGGTCTCAGCCCTGGCAGGCTATGACCTTACGATGCAGGCCTATCATACGGCAGTAAAGGAAAAGTACCGCTTTTTCAGCTTTGGTGATGCGATGTTTATAACAGGCAGGATGCCAGAGCGTAAGGAAGGGGACAAAAAAGCCCAGTTCTAAAAGTACTTTTTTGGGGATACGTCCAAATAATAAAAGAGCCTGTGGATTCCATTTGACAATGAAATCCACGGGCTTTTTGTCTTTCTCCGCGAAACACAGGGATTATATCCATTAAGCTGTGCCATTACGGTTCCAACCGCGGCTGTTTTCTCGGACGGTGACGAAATCTTTGTAGATACCACCTGCCTGTATGAGCTCTTCATGGGTCCCGGACTGGGCGATTTTACCGTTGGCTATGACAAGAATTTGATCGGCCCCCCGGATCGTGTTCAGACGGTGGGCGATAACCAAGAGCGTCTTGCCCCGACAGAGTTCATTGATAGCCTCCTGGATGTAACTCTCATTGTCAGCGTCCACACTGGCAGTTGCTTCATCCAGAATTACAATAGGGGCATCCTTTAAAATGCAGCGCGCAATCGAGATCCGCTGTTTCTCTCCTCCGGAAAGGGTCTCGCCGCCCTCACCGACCATCGTTTCAAATCCATCGGGTAAGGCCATAATGAAATCGTAACAGCGCGCTTTTTTGGCTGCTTCCATGACTTCTTCGCGTGTAGCATCCGGACGGCCCATACTAATGTTATTATAAATGGTATCTTGAAATAGATATACTCGCTGAAACACCATACTGATATGATTCATCAGATCGTTCAACTTGACATTTCGGACGTCCTTACCGCGAATCATTACTTGACCGGATTGAACATCCCAAAAACGGGTTAAAAGGTTGGCAATCGTCGATTTTCCTCCACCCGAAGGACCTACCAAGGCGATCATTTGGTTCCGCTTTAGATCGAAGGAAATATTGTGCAGTACCTCTTTGTCCCCATATGCGAAGCGGACATCTTTGAACTGAACCTCCGGCGTTTTACTTTTCTCGGGAATCCGATCCGCGCCGTCATCAGGGAGTTCTTTTTCGTGGAATACCTCTTCAATACGATCCATGCAACTGTTCATTACCGTCAAGCGTGTGGCTTGCCCATATAATGCTTTCAAAGGACCGAAAAGGTCGAAAACAAAAAGCATGATGCCAACTAGGAACGTCACATCCAATAGAGCTTGGCTGTTGAGAAACATAGCAACAGCGATAATCGTTGCTGCTCCAAGCCCATAGACCATATTTAACCAGCGTTGCCAGGGGGCATGATTTTCCTCAAAACGGAGATTGGTTTCACAGCTTTGCCGGAAATTTTCGGAGAGTTCCTTGGATTTTTCTCCCAATAGATTATAGGTCTTGATGATACTGATGCCTTCGGTGAAATCGAGAACTGCTTCGGTTAGATTCTCGCTTTGTTCTTGGCGGGTGTAGGAATCTATAACAGCCTCCTTTTTCATGCCCTTGGCGACCAGCAGAATGACCAATAAAATAGCAAGGCCAGCAAGGCCAATCCAAATGTTGAAAAAGAACAAAAAGACCAACATAATTGCTTCTGCAAAGATATAGCTCATCATGTCGGCAAGGACGGTCATACAGTTTTCTTCGATAAATACCATATCGGTGGACAGAACAGAGCTGATTTTTCCAATGTTGCCTTCGGTGAAATACCCCATGGGCATCCGCCGCAGATGGGCGCCAAGCTCCATGCGCATATCCGAAAAGACCATAAATCCAGCTGCGGATTGTAACCGATCTGCAATGTGATGGAAGACAACCTGCAACAGGACACAGGCGACCATTGCGATTCCATACCATAGGCACAGTTCCTCTGTAATAGTATTTTCGTAAAAGGCAGCAAGCGCCAGGAAAGCCAACATGATGGGAGCCTTGGCAAGGAGGGACTTTAAAAAGGAAAAAATAAACGCAATCTTGATTCGATTTTTATAAGGGCCAGAAACCGCAAGAATTCGTTTCATCAGAGTAATCATTTGTTCTCCACTCCTTTCGCGGTGCTGACTTTCCACTGCGCACTGCCTTCTGCCGCTTTCCAAAGTTTCTGATATTCTGGACAACTTTCCAGGAGTTTCTGATGCGTACCTACTGCCGAAAGTTTGCCGTTTTCCAACACACAGATTTGGTCGGCCCCAACAATGGAATAGAGACGGTGCGCAATGACGATGACGGTTTTTCCCTTGATAACCTCCGCAATTGCTTCGTTCATTTTCTCTTCATTTTCCGGGTCCATAAAGGCAGTCGCTTCATCCAGAACAACAATGGGGGCGTTCTTTAAGATTGCACGGGCCAGCGAAATACGCTGCCGTTCACCGCCGGAGAGCTGTTTGCCGCCGTCGCCAGCCATGGTGTGGATGCCATTCTCCAATCTGGAAAGGAATTCTCCGCACTGGGCCTTTTCAGCCGCAGCCATGACTTCTTCATCGGTGGCGTCCAACTTTCCCAATCGAATATTCTCCATCAGGCTCATATTGAATAGAAACTGCTCCTGAGCTACATAAGAAATCTGGTTATTCAGTGCCTCGATACTCATTTCTCGAATATCTTGCCCTCCAATCCGGATGGAGCCACCGGTGACATCGTAATAATGGACCAACAGTTTCGCTAACGTTGATTTTCCGCTTCCAGATTCACCGACAAAAGCAGTGAGACTCCCTTCTGGAACGTTGAGCGTTATTCCGTGTAGAACTTCGTCCTCCTTGTATGCGAAATGGACATTCTCAAAGGAGATGTTATGGTTTTTCCCTCGGAAAGAATTGTTTGTCTGCTGAAGAGCGGGAGCACTCATCATTTGCTCCAAAGTCGTTATTTTGAAATTGATCTGAGGAAGAGTGGACATAAAACCCAATGCCCGCAACAACGGTGCACCAACGCCAAAGGACATACACAGGACCAGAGCGAGATCCGGCAAAGTAGAGTTCCCTTGTAGTACCAGATAGGCGCCGATTGGGAGGGTAAACAGTGCAACGCAGGGGAGAATGCTATTATACAGGGCCATCCATGGCCAACATACTTTATACCAGGCTAGGGTAAAGTCCCGATACCCGCGGACATCCTTCTCAAAACGGTGGTAGGATTCTCCATCCCGGTTAAAGACTTTCACAACCTCCATTCCATTTATGTATTCAACGATAGTGTTATTCATCTTTTGAGCAGCCGCATAATACTGTCCCATTTTGCTAGTACCTGCGCGGTACATGGCCATCATTGCCGCCAATCCCAGAGGCAGAGAACACAGGGAGAGGAGGGCAAGTTTCCAATCAACAAAAAACATGGCAATAAAAACAAGGGCAGGAACAGCCAGATTCGCAATCCCTTCCGGCAATGCATGGGCTAAAAGAAGCTCGATGGACTCGATGTCATCTATGAACATCTTTTTGATCGAACCGACGCCTTTTTCTTGGATGACACCGAGTGGTTGCTTCTCCAGTTTTCCCTGTAGAGAGATGCGCAAATTCTTCAGGGTATGATAAGCGGACCGGTGGGAGAGGGAGAGCCCCCATACGTAAAATACCGCATATAAAATACCGCAGACGGCAATCGCAAGGATGCGCCAGATCACATATCCAGCGTCGACTGACTCCCGCATGAGCAGGGGGCGTATAAGCTGGTAGATGAACAGAAAAGGAATGACGTTCATCACCATGCCAATCAGCATCGCAACCATGGCAGAATAGGTGGTTTTTCGGTATTCGCCGGCATATTCCAATACTTTTTTAAACAACGTTCCTTCCTCCTTTGCTAATTAGCCTTAGCTAACTTTGCGACAAAAAAGAACCTCTCTTAGGAGAGGTTATGAGCCGGGCTCACAGAAAGCAAATGCTTTTTGCCAGTTAAAGAGATTACACACAATCCGGCAATGGGCTTCAATTTGTTCCCAGGAAAAGTCGTGGATGAAAGGCTCATAAATCGTGGCCCAAAATGCCGAGAGAAGGATATGAAGTTCCTGTTGTGAGATATCTGAACGGCAGAGATTTCGTTTTTGGGCTTCCTTCAAAAAAACGCTGGTTGCCTCGGTTAACATCTCGACCCAATCATGCTGAAAATTGGCATAGGCAGTCCCTTCAGCACATTTGAGCAAAAGGGTAAAACCATCATGCCGTTCATATAAAAATCGGAACCACCACATCATATCTTCTTCGTCCATGTACCATTCTCGGATTAATTCATCATCGGATAAAGCGCTTGCATCTCTGCCACCTCTTTGTTTGGCGACAGCATTTAAATCAGCGACCGTATTGGCAACCACAACACAAAATAGGTCCTCTTTTCCCTTGTATCGCTTATAAAGGGCGCCTGTGGTAATTCCTGCACCATCGCAGATTGCTTTGAGCGAAGTGCGTTCAAAACCATTTGCCAAAAATTCTTTTTTGGCACTTTCGTAAGATCCGCGGATCGATGGAATGATCTGGAGTTGCCAGAGAAACCACTCCTTTCCTATGCTGATAATTTAATTATCGATAATCTAATTATCAATATATCATGCAATCGTTGTTCTGTCAAATTTCTTTACAAGGGGTAACTTTAAAAGCTTTTTTTGAATATGTTTTTCATTTAAAGGATAACAAAAATATCCAAAGATTTGTTGGGAAGACCATTGACAAGGAAACGGGGTATACTATAATTGATATATCAACTGTTGATATATCAATTAGAGGATTGCCAAGAGGTGAAAACAATGGAAAACACATTTTATATGCGGTTATACCGTACATTTCATGCCCAGAGGGGATACCTTCGCTCGCATTTGGGCCTGTCCGGATTGGGAAATGGACAACCGAAGCTGTTGGTCTATTTAGCGGGGCAAGGACCTTGCAGCCAGAGACAGTTGGCAGAATATTTCGAAATTGATCCGGCTGCCGTGTCCCGCATGCTGTGTACGATGGAAAAAAGCGGATTTATAACAAGAGGAATCAATCAGGAGAGCCGGCGAAGCGATCGAATTGAACTTACAGATCAAGGGCGCCGTTATGCAAAAATATGGAGAAAAAACTATCAGGATATGGAGGAGCGGATGCTTAAGGGATTTAGCGATCAGGAGCGGGAGCAATTTGCCGAATATCTGTTGCGTTCCTATCAAAACTTTCAAAACCAAAAGGAGGAACAGGTATGCGAGACATCAAACGACTGTTAAAATACATGGGCCCCTATCGGAAGGATATGGTGATTGGAGCCCTATTGGTTTTGGTGGAGACTTGTTTTGAGCTCGTTATCCCCGTATTGATTGCCGACCTAATTGATGTTGGTGTGGTGAATCGCGATGTCGATTACATTATTTCTAAGGGACTCCAGATGGGGATTTGTGCCATATTAGCGCTGATTACCGGTCTATTATATGCGCACTTTGCTGCACGAACGGCTTATGGCTGGGGTGCCCAAATCCGAGAGGCGCAATATGAGCGGGTTCAAAATTATTCTTTTTCCAATTTGGATCACTTTGATACCTCCTCTTTGATTACGCGCATGACGACGGATGTAACGGTGCTTCAGAATGCAATTAACGGCGGCTTCCGGCCATTGGTTCGCGGCCCGGTGATGCTGATTATGGGAGTGGCGTTGTCCTTTTGGATGAACCCGCAGCTGGCTTTTGTCTTTGTAATCTGTGCTCCTTTGTTGGGGATCGTCCTGTTCTTTATTCTCCGCAAGGTAGGACCGATGTACAGCCATTTGCAAAAGGTGGTAGACCGGTTAAACAACGTCGTCCAGGAGGGGTTAACTGCGATTCGTGCAGTCAAAGCCTTTGTGAGAGGAGAGTATGAAGAAGAGAAATTTCAAAGTGTCAATACAGATTTGATGGAATCCAGCCGGACAACGTTTCATTATGCGGTTTTGAACCTTCCTGCTTTTCAATTTGTTATGTATACCGCGATTGTACTCATCATGTGGTTTGGCGGAAATATGATTTTGGCTTCTACGTTGCAGGTGGGAGATCTTACCGGTTTTTTGAGCTATGTCATGCAAGTGATGAACTCTTTAATGATGATTGCAAATGTGTTTCTACTGCTTACGCGTTCATTGGCCAGCGCGCGCCGTATCAGCGAGGTTTTGGACGAGCAGATTGTGTTGTCCACCCCCAAAAATGCCATGACAGAGGTCCATGACGGGAGTGTTGATTTTGAAAATGTCTCCTTTAAATATCGCGAAGATGCGCAGGAATATGCACTCTCTGGGGTAACTTTGCACTTTAAGCCTGGGCAAACGATTGGAATTTTAGGCGGAACCGGTTCCTCCAAAACGACGCTGGTACAGCTGATTCCACGGTTGTATGATGCTACAGAAGGCGTTGTAAAGGTGGGCGGACGCGACGTACGGGAATATGATCTTAAGGTATTGCGCGATTCGGTTGGAATGATTTTACAAAAAAATGTACTTTTTTCCGGTACTGTGCGAGAAAATTTGCAATGGGGAAATCCGGAGGCCGATGACGACACCCTATGGGCGGCTTGCCGGGCAGCTTGCGCGGATGAATTTTTACAGCGGATACCCAAAGGGCTGGATGCAGATCTGGGCCAGGGAGCCAATAATATCTCCGGTGGACAGAAACAGCGGCTATGTATTGCCCGTACATTGTTGAAACATCCGAAGGTGCTGATTTTTGACGACTCCACCAGTGCGGTGGATACAGCGACGGAGGGAAAGATTCGTACAGCCTTGTCTGCTCTTACCAATGTGACGAAGATCATCATTGCGCAGAGGATTACCTCCGTAATGCATACGGATCAGATTGTCATTTTAGAGGACGGCAAAGTGCACGCTATTGGAACCCACCAGGAGCTATTGGAAACCGATCCAATCTATCAGGAAATTTATCGATCTCAAATGAAAGGGGGAGAGGAATATGGCGGCGCAACAGCTCAGTGCCAAAAAGCCTAAAAATCTCCGCTATACGATCCGCATGTTGTTGTCCTATATGGGGCGGCACAAATTGATTCTCCTGGTGGTGGCGGTTCTGGTAACCATCAGCGCCTTGGCGAATTTGTTGGGAACGTATATGATACGCCCGGTGGTCAATAACCTTGTATCTGGAGAAGTGGATACATTGCTCAGTGGGGTGATATTGACAGCGGCGATTTATGGAATAGGGGCACTCTCCGCCTATGGTTATACACAAGCGATGGTCAAGGCGGCACAGCAGGTATTGTTTGATATTCGCCGGGATCTGTTTGCGCATCTACAAACATTGCCTCTCAAATTCTTTGATACGCAGAGGCACGGCGATATTATGAGCTATTTCACCAACGATGTGGATACGATATCCGATGCGTTAAACAACAGCTTTGCAATGGTTATTCAGAGCTTTATCCAGATGGTGGGGACGCTGGTTATCCTGTTTATCTTGAATTGGCGCCTATCGCTGATCGTTGTGGTATGTTACGCAGCGATGTTCCTTTATATCCGTTTCAGCGGGAAACGCAGTAAAAAATACTATACCCGTCAGCAGGCCAGTCTTGGCGATTTGGATGGCTACATTGAAGAGATGGTCAATGGGCAAAAAGTCGTAAAGGTATTTAATCATGAAGCAGCGAATCTAAAAGAGTTTCAAAAGAAAAACGAGGCCTTGCGTAAAGCGGGTACAGGAGCCCAAAGTTATGCAGCTACAATGATTCCCGCAGTGGTCAGCATTTCCTATATCAACTATGCCATTGTCGCTGTATTGGGGGGAATCATGGCACTACAAGGGACAACGGATGTCGGAAGTTTAGCAAGTTACTTGGTTTTTGTCCGGCAGGCTGCCTTGCCAATCAATCAGTTTACTCAGCAGAGCAATTTCCTTCTGGCAGCTTTGGCAGGCGCGGAACGCGTCTTTAATGTGATGCAACTCAAGCCAGAGATTGACGAAGGGAAGGTGGACTTGGTCAATGTGGAAGAGAAAGCAGGGCAATTCGTTCCCTGCGAAAAAAAGACGGGTCGTTGGGCATGGCGCAAAATGGATGGGACATTGGTTCCTTTGTGTGGCGATGTTCGATTTCAAAATGTCGAATTTGGCTATGAATCCAATCACCCGGTCCTGAAAAACATCACCCTCTATGCAAAACCAGGACAGAAAATTGCCTTTGTAGGCTCTACAGGGGCGGGAAAGACCACCATTACGAATCTGATTAATCGGTTTTATGACGTACAGGGCGGCTGTGTCACATACGATGGGATCGATGTCAAGGACATCAAAAAAGAGGCACTTCGGCATTCCTTGGGGATTGTCTTACAGGATACCCACCTCTTTACCGGGAGCATTGCAGATAATATTCGCTTTGGAAAGTTGGATGCGACCGATGAGGAGATCAGGCGGGCAGCTCGCATTGCCAATGCGGATTCTTTTATTCGACGGTTGCCACAGGGATATGACACCATGGTGACCGCTGACGGCGCCAATCTTTCACAAGGGCAGCGGCAACTTTTGGCCATTGCCAGGGCAGCTGTGGCAGACCCACCGGTACTGATTCTGGATGAAGCAACCTCCTCCATCGATACCCGTACGGAATCTCTGATTGAAAAAGGAATGGATCAGCTGATGGAAGGGCGTACAGTATTTGTGATCGCCCATCGTTTGAGTACGGTGCGCAATGCTGACGCGATCATGGTACTGGAACATGGACAAATTGTGGAGCGCGGGGACCACGAAGATCTGCTTTTGCAGAAGGGGCGATATTATCAGCTTTATCATGGCATGTTTGAACTGAGTTGACAAGATGCGGCCGCTGAGACCATTTCTACGTAAAAAAGCAAACAATTGCATTGTAGAAAATCCTGTGGTTGAATTCATAACAAGGAAGCCATTTTTTTAGAAAAATGTGAACATGAAACAATGTTTGCTGCAATGATACCGACTCCGCAATCAAGAAAAAGAGCGCCCCGAAGCTGACCAATGGCCATGATTCGGGCGCTTCTTTTATCGAATCCATTTAAGATTCGTTTGAATAGCGGTTTACCTATTTTTGCGCTTTTTTTCGAAATTCTCCAGGCAATAATCCTGTGCTCTTTCGAAATAATTCTGCAAAACGGCTGGCACTGGTATATCCTACTGTTTTTGCTATCTGACCGATGTTCAAATCTGTGTCAGAGAGAAGGTGTTCTGCTTGACTTATGCGGGATTACTGGAGATACTCTGTAAGGGTACAGCAATTGTATTGCTTAAAATTTGTTTGCAACTTAGTTTTTCCCATGCATGCGATTTTTCCCAATTGCTCTAATGTGACATCTTGGACATAGTGGCCGTTGAGAAAACAGGCGATAGTTTCCAGCAGCTCTATATCCTGCGGTGAAAAATGCTATTTGTTCGCCTGCCTTTCCTTAGACTTTTTACTCCGCTCAACAATCAGGGTAACTTTTCCCTCATAGAAGAGTTTGGTGGCCGTTCCTCTTTAGAAAAAGTCCAAATGGTACAAAGTTGTCTATTCGGAGTAGAATTTGTGGAAGGTTTCCTGTATGGTTGATAAGGATGGACCAATGTTGATTGTATTGATATGAGTTTTGACGAATAACCAAGAAAGGAAACCCTGCTATAGATGAACTCTTGAAAAGGAATCATCCCACAACGATTGGAATCGATTCAATGACGGATTGGTAATCCATTGGAGATTCGATGAACCGACCAGCGAATTGAACGGTCACGGATGAAGTAGTAGCCAGAGAGATTCACTGATTGACAAATCTATTTATATAGGGATAGGGTAGGGAAATTTTACAATATGCTTTTGAGCGCTTGCTGAAAATGGAATAATAAAAAACAAAGGGGTGTGAGAGGTTGACAGAGACTATCCTGTGGAACAGCTCGTTGATACCAGTGGCACAGAGTGACCGCTGTGCTGTTTTCCAGATGAAAAACGATACAGGTGAAGGCACTATGACCATGTATGACGTATTTCCCGGCGTCATGTTGGCTTACAACGACTATCATATGGAACATTGCGAATCTGTATTTCAGACGCCGCAGGAATTATTTTGTATAGACCATTGCCGGGAAGGACGCTTGGAATATGCAGCCAATGAAAGCGCTTACTCATATGTAGAAGCTGGAGATCTGAAGATGGATTGCCGGTTGGAACATACGGGCCATTTCACTTTTCCACTGTCTCACTATCATGGAATTACGGTAAGTTTTACACTTCCGGAAGCGGCGCGCCGCCTAAAAGAACAGATACAAGATTTTCCGGTAGAACTCTATGCTCTGCGGGAAAAATTTTGCAACGGTGGGCATCCAATGGTCATTCATGGAGCCCCATCCATTGAACATGTTTTTGGCGAGCTGTATGCTGTCCCGGAAAAGATCAAATTGCAGTACTTTAAAATCAAGGTTTTAGAATTACTTCTTTATCTGGAGGCAATTGAATTGCCTCAGCAGAGGGAGGAACACCCCTATTTTTACAAGTCACAGGTAGAAAAGATTAAAGCGATTCAAAGGCAAATGACAGAACATTTGGAGCACCATTATACCTTGGAGGAACTTTCAGAACAGTTTGATATTCCGCTGACGCCGATGAAAAGCTGTTTCAAAAATGTTTATGGAAGTCCAGTCAATACGTATATGCGTGCTTATCGAATGAATCGAGCTGCAAGTCTGCTTCGAAGGGAACGGGAACGCAGTGTTGCAGAAATCGCCGAGTTTGGTAGGGTATGACAGTCCTAGCAAGTTTGCAGCCGCCTTCAAGGCTGTCATCGGGACAAGCCCCCTGGAATACCGGAAAAATGGATAGTTTTATGTAATAAAAAGATGGATAAAAGGCCCCTCTTCATGACAGAAATCGCATGAAGGGGGCCTTGTTTTGTATACAGACCACTCACAGAAGGTTTTCATTCCCGACGAAATGGAGCAGAGTAGTCCAACAGGAGCGGAAAAGACGATTGTAATCTTCTATGATAAAAATAATCCGCAAAAGTGGATGAATATGTTGTATGAAGGGAGTCTTTGACATGAAACAAGAAAGCTGGTTAAAAACCTTGCTTTCATTTGCATCCCCTTGTAAGGGAAAGATGGTTTTATCCGTTCTATGTGCAGTCATCAGCGTAATAGGCGGGTTTGTACCCTATTTAGGCATTTATGAGGTTTTGCGCATGTTTATCGATGAAACTGCGGGTTGGTACAGCCTCCTGTTTTGGTGCGGGATTAGTCTGGGCGGTTACCTTGTAAAGATTGCTTTTTATGGGATTTCAACGGTTCTGTCCCACGTTTCCGCCTATACAATTTTGGAGGGATTGCGCTTAAAAATTGCGGATCGTTTAATGCGCGCTCCTTTGGGAGAGGTACTGAACAAGTCGATTGGTAGTGTCAAAAGTACAATTGTTGATCGTGTGGAGGACGTGGAGCCGCCTTTGGCCCACATGATTCCAGAGTTAAGTTCCAATCTATTGCTACCATTGGGGGTGGTCGTTGCTTTATTTGTAATGGACTGGAGAATGGGCTTGGCCTCTCTGGTAACAATTCCAGCGGCGCTTATTCCTATGATCTCCGGTTTAAAAACGTATAATTCACAATATGCCGCTTATATGAAGGCAAACAACCGGGTGAACAGCGTTATCGTAGAATATGTTGAAGGAATTGAGGTCGTCAAGGCATTCAATCAGGCTTCCAGCTCCTATGAAAAGTTTACAGGGGCCGTTCGTTCCTTTAAGGAGTTTACGATGGCTTGGTTTGAGAGTACTTGGAAATCCATGAATTTGTGCTTTGCCATTCTGCCAACCACATTGCTGGGGACACTTCCTGTCGGGGTTGCCTTATACCTGGACGGAAGTATGGGACCAGCGGAACTGGCATTGTGTTTTATGTTAGCTTTAGGAATTGTTACACCGCTTCTTAAAGCGACACAGTTTTTAAATGAAGCCAAAAGCATGGAATATGCAGTGAGGGATGCCAACCATATTTTACAATTGCCGGAACTCAAAGAGGCACCGAAGCCAGCTCAATTAGAGAACAATGATATTGTCCTTCAAGACGTATCCTTTTCTTACACAGGTAATTCTGAAGATGAAGTTCTACACCATATCCATTTGGCAATGCCTGAAGGAAGCTTTACCGCTTTGGTAGGGCCATCAGGAGGTGGAAAATCGACGGTTGCAAGGTTAATTGCACGTTTCTGGGATGTGACGAATGGAAGTATCAAAATCGGTGGCGTAGACCTTCGGGACATTCCTCTGAAACAGCTGGCGGATACAGTCAGTTTTGTCACACAGGATAACTTTCTTTTCGATTGCTCTCTCAAGGAGAATATCCGATTGGGAAATCCACACGCAACGGAAGAGCAAGTCTTTGCAGCTGCGCGGGCTGCACAATGCGAAGATTTTATTTGCCGTTTGGAAAAAGGATGGGATACGCCAGCAGGAGAGGCTGGAAAACAGCTTTCTGGTGGAGAACGTCAGAGAATAGCCATTGCACGCGCCATTCTAAAAGATGCCCCCATTGTCATTCTTGACGAAGCGACTGCATTTACAGATCCAGAAAATGAGGACAAGATACAACGATCTATTATGGAACTTTCCCGAGGGAAGACTCTGCTGGTAATTGCCCATAGGCTCTCTACCATTCAGAATGCAGACCAAATTGTCGTGTTGAAAAAGGGAGCGATTGTTGACATTGGAAAACAGGACGAATTATTGCAGCGATGCCCACTATATCAGCAGCTGTGGCAATCCCATGTGGGGGCAAAGCATTGGTCGGTTACTGAGGCAAAGGGAGGTTATGCACATGTTTAAGACCATTAGGCGTATTATGCGATGGGCAAAAGAATACCGGGGACGGCTCTACTTGGGATTTGTATGTTCCTTTTTTTCAACATGGTGCGCGGCTGGCCCTGTGATTGTTGCAGCTTGGGCATTGGGAAAAATGGTAGAGGATAGCCGTGGTGGAACGCCGGTAACCTTCCGGATGATTTGGATTTGCCTGGCTGCGGTAACGATTTTCATTCTTTTGCGCTTTTTCTTTTCATTTTGGAAAAACAAACTTCAAGAAAGTATTGGCTATGAGGTTGCTGTGGAACAACGCGTACAAATCGGGGATATTCTGAAACGCGTATCCTTGGGGTATTTTGCGAAAAATAATATTGGTGACATATTAGCGGCTATTACGACGGAACTGTCAACCCTAGAACTTCAAGGTATGAAAATGATCGATGCAGTTGTGAACGGATACATACAGGTGACGGCGATTATTTGTTGCGTTGCATGTTTTTGTCCAGTTGCTGCAGTGGTTTCCATTATTGGGGTGTTACTCTCCGCTGTGGCTTTACATGGAATCAACCGTCAAAGCGCCCGAACCGCACCGGTGGGGCATAAAGCCCAGGAAGAACTTTCGGGGGCGTCCATTGTAGTATGTACGCGGCTTATCAGTCGTTAAATCCTTTGGACAGGAAGGAGCCTCTGTAGGTCGTTTCCGTCAGGCTGCCAAAAAGAACAAGGACATTCGTATAAAAAATGAGTTTGGATTTGTCCCTTGGAATTGCCTACATCTTCTGTTTTTAAAGGGAACCTCGGTAGCCTTGGTATTAGTTGCCGCATGGCAAACGCTACAGGGTGGAATGGAACTCCCCCTGCTGTTGATGATAGCCATGTTTTCCTTTACGGTCTATGGGGGAGTAGAATCCATCAACGATGCTGCCCATGTCCTGTCTGTGATCGATTCGGCGATGGATCGTTTAGAAGATATTGAACATGCGGAGTTTATTGATGAGAAGGGAAACGATCTCTCCATAAATCGTTATGATATAACCTTTCATCATGTATCCTTTGGCTATAATGACCGAGAGGTGCTGCACGATGTCTCGTTTACCATACCAGAAAAAACGACGACTGCCATCGTGGGACCATCTGGAAGTGGAAAGACCACGATTTGTAGCTTGATTGCCAGGTTTTATGACGTTCATGCAGGAGCCATATTGATAGGTGGGCACGACGTACGGGAGTTTACCTGCGATAGCCTTTTACGAAACATTTCTATGGTTTTTCAAAACGTATATTTGTTTCACGATACGATTCGAAATAATATTCGGTTCGGAAATCCCCATGCAACAGACACAGAAATCGTTGCAGCCGCCAAGGCAGCCCACTGTCATGATTTCATTATGGCACTTCCCGACGGATATGATACCGTGGTAGGGGAAGGGGGCGGAACGCTTTCTGGAGGGGAGAAACAGCGGATTTCCATTGCCCGGGCAATGTTAAAGGACGCGCCGATCATCATTTTGGATGAGGCGACCGCGAGCGTGGACCCGGAAAATGAACACGAAATTCAGCAGGCAATTTCGGCTTTAGTCCATGGGAAAACGATTATCATCATTGCTCATCGTCTAGCGACCATTGAAAATGCTGACCAGATTCTGGTGGTAGACAAATGGACGAATTGTACAGAAGGGGACCCACTTGGAATTGCTGGAGCAAGAGGGTGTTTATCGCCGGTTTGTGAAAGTGCGTGAACAGGCGGAAGGCTGGCGAATGGGAAAACCCAAAGGTCAATAGTTCTGGTTGTATTACGAGATAAATGGAAATCGATATAAAACGATTGGGGCATCCCGCATTCGGTTGAAAAAGCCGAATGGTAGGATGCCCTTTATGCGGCGGATGATGTAAGGGCCCAATACGTTTCTAAACAGAAACAGTGGAAGTTTTCCCGTTCTATATGGAATAGCCTTTATTCGGCACTTTCGAATTTGGTGCTGGTTTGTCCAACTGCATTGGTCAAGGGTTCGCCATCCGCTGTGACGGAGATCTCACAGCTTTTGATCATGCAGCCCTCTGCACGGCCGGCAATTGCCCCCGGCGTGACCGTACCTGTGATGGTTGCTGTCACAGAGCAATCTTGAATTTAAAAGACACTTTCCATGTCCGGAGTGTTCATATAAAGCCCAGTGCCAATGAGACCACCCACGTGTGTGGCCCCCTCGCTGCACTCGATCTGTGCATTTACCGTGCATCCTGACACCAGAGCAGGGGCGGAAAGATCGAAAGTCCCAGAAAAACCGCAAAGTCCACCCTATCCCATGCGCATTTTTTCCGGCACGTATGGTTACATCCGCTGAACAGCCAGTAATGCTCTTCATACTTTCTAAGCACCGGCAACACCGCCCCCCATTGCATCATAGCCTTCCGAAATAACAGTGCCCGTACCGGAACAATTTGCAATCATACCCCCAAAAGATCCTCCAATTACCAAACCGCCGCATTCGTTGGAATCCTCTAGATATACCGGCCATCTGTATAGTTATTTTCACCGAGAACGGTTACAGTAGAATCTTCTGTAGAGCATCCGGATACCGCTCCTCCCATGTTGCCACCAATGATACCGCCCACACATTATAAGCAGTGGAAGTGACTTTTCCGTTTGCCTGTAGGTGTTCTGCTGTTCCACAATTATAACCAATTACAGCGGTCACAGCCATCATACCAGAACAGTCTGCTTGGCTGATCGTAAGATTTTTCACAACTTTTAACGAATAGCGCGGTTGGCCAAATTGTATAGAAAAACAAAACAGCCGTTTCATGCTCACTTTGTATTTTCTATTAAAACGAACTCTTTTTCTTACAAGGTATCTATGCTATAATTACTTGGCGTTGAGGGCAGAATCGCTGGTACAGAGGTTTTGCTTTTGAAAATTTTGCTATTAAAGACGTGGTTCAAGGGATGCCTTTTGGTTGTTCCGGACACAATTTTGAGCTGCTTTCGTTGCAAAGAATTTTTATTTATCCTAGGAATACCCAAATGAAAGGAACAGAAATCTATGTATCGACTTATCAAACAAGAAGGAAAGGCCCGGCGTGGTGAATTTTTGACTCCACATGGAATGATCCAGATGCCAGCCTTTATGAATGTTGCAACAGCGGGTGCCATTAAGGGGGCAGTTTCTGCGCTTGATTTAAAAGAGCTAAAATGCCAGGTACAGCTTTGCAATACATATCACCTCCATTTACGTCCAGGGGACGAAACGGTTCGAAAGCTAGGAGGATTACACACCTTTACACGGTGGAACGGTCCCATCCTGACGGACAGCGGTGGGTTCCAGGTATTCTCTTTGGCAAAGCTGCGTAATATCAAGGAAGAAGGTGTGACGTTCGCTTCTCATATCGACGGACATCGTATTTTTATGGGGCCGGAGGAAAGCATGCGGATTCAATCCCACCTGGGCTCCACTATTGCGATGGCCTTTGATGAATGTATGGAGAATCCTGCCGAATATGATTACGCCCGAGCTTCCTGCCAAAGAACGGTACGGTGGCTATACCGTTGTAAGGAGGAGCACGATCGGCTGAATGCTTTGCCAGATACAATCAATCCAAAACAGATGCTTTGGGGGATCAACCAAGGAAGTACCTATGAAGATCTTCGTGTCGGGCATATGCGTGAGATTCGGAAATTGGATTTGGATGGATATGCGATCGGCGGGCTGGCGGTAGGAGAACCAGCGGAAGAGATGTACCGCATAATTGAAGCGGTCGAGCCGGAGATGCCTGTGGACAAACCGCGTTATTTGATGGGGGTGGGAACACCAGTCAATATACTGGAAGCGGTTAGACGCGGCGTAGATATTTTTGACTGTGTGATGCCGAGTCGCAATGCACGCCATGGCCATGCTTTCACTTGGGAGGGCTGCCGTAATCTGATGAACGCCAAGTATGAGTTGGATACGCTTCCCCTTGACCCGACCTGTGATTGCCCGGTGTGCCGCAACTTTACTCGTGCATACATCCGCCACCTTTTTAAGAGCGGAGAGATGCTGGCCATGCGATTATGCGTCATGCACAATATTTATTTTTACAATACCCTTTTGGAGCGAATCCGCATGGCTATCGATAATGGGCAATTTGAAAAGTTTTATCAAGAAAACGTTGAGAGGCTTGGAAAGAGAATTTAAAACGGAAATTCCTTTGGGAAAGCGATGAAAATGCTTGCATGCCTTCCCATTTATTGCTATAATGGGCAGTACTGGTGCCTACCCAAAACTGATCGAATACACGATGGTTGTAAATGGTTGGGCTTATCATTATGGAGGTGCAGTATCGTATAATGGAAAACTTTATGGTTCTAGCAAACAGCACAGACGCAAATGCTGGCGGCAGCATGTGGACAATCCTGATTTTCTATGCAGTCATCATTGTGGGCTTTTATCTGTTGCTGATTCGTCCTTCCTCAAAAAGAAAGAAGAAGGAAGAAGCGATGCGCAAAAATGCGCAGATCGGCGATGAGATTACGACCATCGGTGGAATCGTGGGCCGTATCATCAGTGTAAAGGAAGAGACGGACACAGTTGTAATTGAAACAGGTACGGATCGCGCGAAACTGCGTGTAAAACGTTGGGCGATCGGCAGCGTGGATACAGAGCGCGAGGAGCCCGCTGAAAAGAAGGAAAAAGCGGACAAGTCCAAAAAATAAGTACGGTGAAAGAATACCAGGCACGTCCTTTGCATATCTATCAAGCAGATAGTGGAGGAGGGCGTGTGATGAAAATGACCAGATCCAATAAGAATCGTACGGTTTTAGGAGCGGTACGCGCGGTTGTGATAGGGGCTGTATGTGGTGCAGTCTTGTGCGCGGGGCTTTTGGCTGTGTTTGCCTTTAGCTTTGTAAAGGTTGGTTATATCCCACAGTTCGCTATCAATCCGATTATAATTGCGGTTTCTGCATTCAGTGCATTTGTGTCCGGCTTTTTCGCGGCGAAGGTATCCAAAAAGAACGGCCTTTTGTTCGGTGCAATTTCCGGACTTCTATTGTTCGTACTGTTTTTGCTTGCAGGTGTGATTGCCTTTCAAGGGCCTCCTGTGTTGACAACGCTTACACGGTTTGCTGTGATGGTTTTGGCAGGGGCAATCGGAGGGCTGCTTTCTGTGAGCAAGAAGAGCAAAATAAAATAGTCCTTTTCTTATCGGATGGATTGTGTTATAATAAGCGAAGGAAATTCAAGATTTAGAAATGGGGGTTTTATCATGGAGCAGATCAAAACGTTGAATAAGGCCAATCTGAAGGAGAGCGCTGTAAAAGGCGGTTGCGGTGAGTGCCAGGCGTCCTGCCAGTCCGCATGCAAGACTTCCTGCACGGTTGCCAATCAGAAGTGCGAAAACGTCAATCGCTAAAGGTTTTAAATTGCGAGAAGGAGGCCCTGTGTGGCCAGCTGAATCGCGTATAAACCAAGAAACCAAAGGGACAGGGAAATCTGTCCCTTAAATTTTGTGCAAATGGGGAAAAGTACATGATACATAAATATCGTTTGAATGGCTATCGCATCGTAATGGATACGAATAGTGGAGCAGTACATCTCTTTGAGGAAGCACCGTATTTGATGTTGGATTATCTGGAAAAAGAAGATTGTGTTCCGGAAACACCACCTCAGGATATGTTGGAGGCGCTTCGCGGCCAGTTTGATGAAAAGACCCTCACCCAGGCTTATGCAGAATTGCGCGAGCTATATACGTCTGGACAGTTGTTCTCTGCTGATGAATACGAAAAGTTTGCCTCAATGATGACAAATGCGCCTGTGAAATCCATGTGTCTCAATATTGCGCATGACTGCAATTTGCGTTGCGAATACTGTTTTGCAGCAAAGGGGGACTTTGGACGCGGCAGAATGCTGATGCCATTGGAGGTCGCTAAAAAAGCCATCGACTTTCTGGTGGAAAAGTCAGGAACACGGCATAATCTGGAAGTGGATTTTTTTGGTGGAGAACCATTGATGAATTTCGAAGTGGTCAAAGAGACTGTCGCTTACGCGCGGAGCCTCGAAAAGCCCCATAATAAGAATTTCCGGTTCACCATCACAACCAATGGCCTTCTGTTGAACGATGATAAGATCGATTTTATCAATCGCGAAATGTCCAATGTGGTGCTTTCGATTGACGGGCGCAGAGAGGTCAACGACCGCCTTCGTATCCGTACAAATGGAGGCGGCAGTTATGATACGATCGTGCCGCGTTTTCAGAAACTGGTTGCCACCCGCGGAAAGGACAAGGACTACTATGCTCGTGGTACATTTACCAAGTATAACTTGGACTTTACGGAAGATGTTCTTCACTTGGTAGACCTTGGTTTTGATCAGGTCTCTGTAGAACCCGTAGTGTCCGATCCCAAGCTTAGCTATTCCATTCAGGAGGAGGATCTCCCAAGAGTGTTCGAGGAATACGAACGTTTGGCGAACACGATTATCGCCCGTAAAAAGGCGGGAGAGGGATTCAATTTCTTCCATTTTATGATCGATTTGAATCAAGGTCCTTGTGCGATCAAACGCCTACGCGGCTGTAGCTGTGGCAATGAATATGTAGCGGTCACACCAGAGGGAGACATTTTCCCTTGCCATCAGTTCGTTGGAGAGGACGATTGGAAGATGGGGAACGTACTGGATGGCAGTTACGATTTGGAACGGAAAAATGAATTTGCACTGGCAAATGTTTACAGCAAAGAGCGTTGCAAGAATTGTTGGGCAAAATTCTATTGTAGTGGCGGCTGTAATGCTAATAACTGGCAATATGAAGGAGACATTCATAAGCCGCATGAAATTGCCTGTGCGTTGGAGCAGAAGCGCTTGGAATGTGCAGTGATGATTCAGGCTGCTTTGGCCGAATAAACGGCGTTAAATACACGCGGATGCGGAATATACACCCGCGTGTATTTTTATGCAAATTGATTTTACATAATCTAGTTTACATAAAAATATTAAGTTTACATAATTTGAAATGTATCCAAAAGATATACATGTATGAAAATGCAAGAAATATGTCTTGGGATATTGCACTACATTTTGAAATGTATTATAGTATATACTAGATAATTTGATAAGAGCGGGAGGCTTTTTTAAAGGAAGGAACAGAAAATCATATTTGTCCCGAGCCGCGCATACCTTTAAAGTGAGCAACCTTTGGGGAGGCGGTTTCATGAAAATAAAAGGGACAAACGTTTTTCAGCTTGATAAGTGGAAGGGGCGTCTAGTTGACAAAGCCAGTTTGATCCAGGCGGTTCGTGCCAATACAGCAGCTATTTTTTTAGCGTTGTGCTTCCTGGTAGGAATGATCGCAGGTGCGATTGTCACTCGAAGTGTAGCGCCTTCCATTCTGGACAAGATGGATTTTCTGTTTTATAGCAACTTCCAGGAAAGGGCGACACAGCCGGCTTTTTCTGTTTTTTCTGCATCTTTTGCGTCCTCTTTTTTGTTTGTGCTGGTGTGTTTCCTTTGTGGCCTTTCATTATGGGGAGTCTTTGCAGTTCCAGCAGTTTTGTTTTTTCGTGGTTTAGGATTGGGCTTGACTTCCGGTTATTTATATGCCGCTCACGGTTTTCATGGAGTGATTTTTCACTTCTTGGTCATCCTTCCCGGTGCGTTTGTATGTTGTTTGGCTTTATTATTGGCAGGAAGGGAGAGTATGCGGTTCTCCCGTCGGATCACAGGGACTGCCGGTTCAGGGATGAAACTTTACTGCCTTCGCTACGGCGCTGTTTTAGCGATGTGTTTTTTGGCAGCGCTTCTTGACCTGTTGACAACGGTTTGCTTTGCGGGGCTTTTTTCGTTTTAAGGGGTAGAAGAAACATGAAAGACTTTTGTTTGGATTTCAGCGACTACTTGGTGAATCAAAAAAATGTCTCAGACAATACGCTGGACTCCTATCTTCGGGATGTGGAGCATTTTCTTGCGTATCTATCGCAGCAAGGAATGGATGACCCTGCCTTGGTTGATGAAGCCCAAATGGAACGATACGTCGATCGTTTGTTGGAGTTAAAAAAATCCAGTGCGACAATTACAAGAAATGTGGCATCGATCCGTTGCTTCTATTATTTTTTGATGCAGAATAACTTGGCAACTGCTAATCCAGCTCGAAACATAAAGCTGGAAAAGACGCCGAAAAAGCTGCCACAGATTCTAAGCGGGGAGGAAATTGACTTACTCCTTAGCCAGCCCGATCCAACGGAACCGAAGGGCTGCCGCGATAAGGCTATGTTGGAGTTACTCTATGCGACAGGAATTCGTTCGTCGGAATTGGTGGCTCTCGATGTCAATGACATCAACCTACGGGCTGGAATGTTGTGTTGTAGAAACGGCAAATCAGAGCGTATGATCCCGGTGTATGCGACAGCAGTTGCAGCTATATCGGACTATATTCTTCGTGTACGCAGTCTTATCCTTTCTCCGGATGGCGGACAAGCTTTGTTTACCAATCTGAATGGAAAGCGTTTGACCCGACAGGGATTCTGGAAGATCGTAAAAGGATATGCAGAACAGGCAGGTATCATAAAGGAGATTACTCCGCATACTTTACGCCACTCCTTCGCTCTGCATCTATTGGAAAATGGAGCAGATCTCAAGGACATTCAAGCGATGTTGGGGCATGCAGATATATCCTCCACACAGGTGTATGTACATCTACTGAACGATCATTTTAAAGAGGTATATAATCAGTGTCATCCGCGGGCAAAGTTAGGGTAAAGATAAAAAGTTAAGAAAGTTAAGATAAAAGAATCATTGGGACAAGCATTTTACTTTTCTGTAACATGGTTATATGAGGCCTTTCAGTAAGAAAGCCGGGCGGATTTATTATCCGTCCGGCTGTTGTGTTATTTTCTGTTGCTTATTTACTGTCTATCAGACTATCAGATATGGATTCATTGATAATCTTATGCGAATAGTCAATAAAAATCAACGCTTTCTATTGACTATTCATTTTCTTTATTTGATCGATAGCATCCAAATAAAAACCCATATTTTGCGGTAGGACATGTTGTAAGTTATATTGTTGAACGTGCTGTAAGGCATTGGCTCGGTAATATTCAAATTGGCTCCGCGATTGATAGGCTTTTTCCAGCTGCTGTGCACAGGCGTCTTGATCCCCGCTGGAGAACAGAAAACCAGTCTGCCCGGGAATAACCAGTTCTTGGTGCCCTTTGATGTTGCTGGCTACTACAGGAAGGCCGCATGCCATGGACTCCATTACATTAAAAGGCAATCCTTCAATTCGACTACAAGTGACAGATACATCACAGAGGGGATAGAGATTTTCCATCTGTTTCACATAACCTAAAAAGGAGACTTGTCTTTCGATGCCTAAGGTTTTTACAAGTTCTTTACATGCTTTCTCAAGATCGCCATTACCCGCTAATAAAAGTCTTCCTTCAGGATGGTTTTGAACAAAGGACGCAAATGCGTGAATCAAAAGAGCTTGATTTTTTCGATCTGAAAATTCTGCAGCATAGACAAAAAGAAACTCCTGTTCGGTGTATCCCGCTTCCTCGCGTTTATGTTTACGTTCTTCTTTCGAGTACGGACGATATTGATGAAGATCTAGTCCCATTCCATTTGTAAAACACAGTTGTCCTTTATAGAGATGATGCTTTTGGGCAATACCAAAATCCTCGCGGTTCATCACGAATGTAACATCCGTAATGTTTGCACAGAGCTTTTCTGGCAAAAGATAACGCCATTTTTTTAGACTGTCTTTTTCAGAAAACAGATAACCATGCGAAGTACAAAAAATGAGAGGTCGCTTTTTGGCAGGAACTGTTAAAAGAGCCGCTCGAATTACTGCGCTTGCCAATGTAGTATGTGTGCTAACAATCGCAAAGTCTTGCTCGGAAAACAACTTTCGAGCTGCGCAGATTGCGTGGATATTTTGGGTGCTCAATAGACTTTTTTCGAAGGGCAAAGAAATGACCCGATCTGCAAAAGGAATTTCTACATAGCGATTTACTGCAACCCACACTTCGTATCCCAGAGAACGAAATGCCCGAAGATAGGGGAGATGAAAGTGTAAAATATGACCCGGGGTTGATGCGCAGTATAGTATTCTTTTATTCAATGTCATGTGGTAACCCTCTTGTTGAAGAATCTTCTTCTTTTTCTTTTGCCTTTTCGGGGGATGTAATGGCTGTAGTGTTTTTTATACGCGGCTTTACATGTGCTAAAGGATTGGCATTGGCAGCTTGTTCCATCTGCTGATCGGATAAATGGGTATAGATCTCTGTGGTACCAAGGTTCTCATGTCCTAAGATATCTTTTAAGACTCGAATATCCACATGGCCATGTTGGTACATCAATGTAGCCGCAGTATGGCGCAGTTTATGCACAGAATACCCAGGACCACTTAAGTCAATCTGAGCAAGATACTTTTTGACCAGATACTGGACGGTTTTGGGGCTGATCCGTTTGTGTTGTCCACTGATGAACAGAGCCTTTCGATCGATCAATCCATCGTGCGGGCGTACAGCTAGATAACGTTTAATGGCATCTTGACAGGCGTCGTTTAAATAGACAATCCGTTCTTTATTTCCTTTTCCAAGAACTCGTATGGTGTGGGAACTCTGACGGACATCGCTGATATTTAATCCAACCAATTCGGATAGACGTAAGCCACAATTGAGAAATAAAACTAGAATACAATAATCCCGTTCTTTATTTTTTCCCTCAACTCTTGCCAAAAGATCGATGCTTTGTTCGAATGTTAAGTATTTTGGCAGAGCTGAACGTAGCTTAGGAGTTTCTAATTCTAAAACTGGATTAACTTCCAGTTGATTGGTTTTATTGGTCAAGTATTTAAAAAAAGTACGGAGGCTCGAAACCTTACGTGAACGTGTTGCAGGTTTATTGTTCCGAACGTTTGTTAGATAATTCATATATTCAAATACTTGGGTTAAAGTTATGGTTCGTATCAAATCGATATTGATATCTGCAATTGAAATTTCTTCAAACGGTGTACCATTTGGAACCAAGTTTCTTGATAATTTAATATATCGAAAAAACGTGCGTAGGTCTAAATAGTATTCTTCAACTGTTTTTTCTGATTTTCCTTTTATGGTTCCTAAATATCCCAGGAACTCTCGGATAATTTGTGGCGCCTCGGAAAGTAATTCTGGTTTCATTATGTATCATCAACTTCTTAAATATAGATTTTCAAAAGATTCGATAAAATGAAAGTTAATTGAAGTCATTCATCGAATGGTTACAAACAATTATACCATGAGAAATTTGGTTTTACAAAACGGTATTATGTAATTCTACTCCTACCTAAATTATACAAAATATTTATTTTGTCTAATTGCATTAGGCCCACAAGAAGGAGCCCCCTCACGGGCTCCTTTTTTCTTTCTCAGTTCGATTTCCATTAGAAATCCTAATAGACCATGCAATTTACGCTGCGCAGACAAAATAACGTGTTTTGTACGAATGAGCGTTGCCCATCCTCCTTTCTGTAGGAATCGCAGCGCCTAATTTAAGGGTAGCAGTAAATACAGTGTAACACAAGAGGATGCTACCAAACAGTGGCTTATTTTTTCCTGCGGCGCAGTTCAAGTTGATCTGCCATTGCATACAAGATTGTCACAGCCTCATCCTCATGGTTCAGCAGTTCCTTCACCCGCTCAATGCTGCCGGTTCTGCGGTACTCACTCACTGCATAAAGCTTGCGGGCCGAGTGCGGCGAAACGTGAATATCTTTGACCCGAAAGAGCTTGGCCGCGCGGCGAAGGTCTTTGTAGACCGCCTGTCTTGTGCGGGGCTTGCGGTAGTCGAGGCGGTTTTCAAAGACATAGATGCGTCCGGCCTGTGCAAGAAGGCGGTCCAGCAGGGACCTAGGCAAGCGAACGCGCTTGATCTTGCCGGTTTTAAGCTCCCGGACAGAGAAGCGTTCCGCGAGCTTAGCGGTGCGGAGATTAAGCACGTCGGAGATGCGCAAGCCGGTGCAAGCGCTGACCTCACAGGCGAGGCGGTTTGGCGGCATGAGCGCCGCGAGTAGATGTTCAAATTCGTTGGCTTCCATAAAGCCAGCCCTCATAAAATCCCCCCAGTGTACAAACCTGAAAAAGACAACTCGGAAAGGCGGAGCCAGCGCGCGCGGGAAAGAGCGCCTCCTCCCTGCCCAGGGACTGGAAGATCAGTCGAGCTCGGTCCATTTCTGCCAATAGGCGGCGTCGGCGCGTGTGTTGACCATGAGATTGCGGAGTGCGCCGAAGATGGTGTGACCGGCGCCAATGGCTTCGTGGCCGTCCTGGAAGAAGACTTCGATCATCGCGCAGAGTTCGTTGACGCGCGCTTCGCAGTCGTAGGTGAGGCTGATGGTCGAGACAGGTTTCCGCGCGGCGGATAGGATATAGAGCACCATTTCAGAGCTCATAGAGGATTCCCCTTTCATGTCGAAATTTTTCACAAGTAAATGAATCAAAAAAGTTCGCGATACAGACCGTCGATGAAGGAAAATTTCCGAGTTTGGCCGGAGACGGCGGCCTGTTCGCGGTCGTCGTTGATGTTGATCTTCAAGGCGCGTGCGGCCTCGGCAAAGACGCCATAGAGTTGGATGAGACGCCGCCGGGCCATAGCGGAGTGGAGGACGGGCAAGACGCGGCAATAGCCATCGAGATCGAGCTCCAAGTGGAAGGGTTTGACGGCATATTTGGCGACTTCAGCGACCGCATTGTTACGTTCGGCCTCTTTCACCCGAGAGATATAGACTTGCCAGAGGCCGTCATGGGGATCCCCAAAGATTCCGGCGCTATGGCCGGTCCAGAGGACGCGCAAGAGCTCTTGGGAGATGTAGTCCCTGCTCTTGAAGTAAGAGGGCCTGACGGCAACGAGGCAATGCAGATGGGGATGATAGTCGTCACGAACGGGGTTATAGGTGATTTCGAGGCAGCGCATGATGCCTTTGAAGGCGCGCTTAAAATGGGACTTCTCATGAAGCGGGTCGCTTTTTGGATAGAGGCGGTCGCCAAAGAGCGCGCTGCTGCGCCAGTAGAGCCAATCGCAGTGGGCGGGGAGATCGTCCGCAGAGCAGTTTGGGAGCGTAAGGGTCATATGAAGATAAGCGAACCCCTGAGGTTCCAGAGAATCCAAGATACGCTGGGTCTGGCCGTAGATGCGGAGACTTCTGCGCCATTGGCACATGGGACAGAAGCGATCGCGGCAGAGATTGGAGCGGACGAGTTTGCCGTCCTGATCGAATTCGATGTAAGTGCCGCATTCCCAGAGATGGCGGGCGCGGTCGTCCCAGCCGGGGATTTCCTGCATGGCAGAAGCGACAAGAGCGGCGAGTTCCTTGTGCTCCTGGAATCTTTTTAAGACACCATTATCAGGATCGTCCAAGGAAAATAAGGGATTCGAACATTCATTCGGTATACAAGGCATATGCGGAAAAACCCAGGCAGGATGCGGCTTTCACCCACTTTTTTTGGTTAGAGATGTTTCTATAGTATCAAGATAAGGAAGGGGCTTCGCCCCTGCGTGCAAACCCTGATCGGGTGTGCACTTGTGGCGGTCCGCTCGGTGGCCCCCTGCGAGCGATCGCGGGGGCCCGCTCGCGTCCCGCTTTGCCCGCGTGCCGCCGCAACAAGATTGCGGCGGTCGTGCGGGCTTCTTCGGTGTGCGGCCCATGCGTCGCGCCTGCGCCCTTGGCAAGCGGCGGGGCCCCATCCCCGCCGCTTGCCTTCGGGTCTTGGCTTGCGCGGGCCGCCCGCGCCCACAGGCTTCCGGCCACCCCCCCGGCTCGGTAACACGCCCGCTTTGCCGTGGCAAGGGGCGCGCCCGCTAACGCGGCGGCTGCGGCCGCCCTTGCCGCGGCTTCGCGGGTGTGTTGCCGTGTGGGGTTGCGCGCGCGTCGTAAGGCTCCGCGCGCGCGGCCTTGCGGGGGGTTGCGCCGGGTCCCCCCCGTCCGGCCCCCTCCGGGGGGTCGCCTGGGCGCTCCACGGCGGGGGGCTGGGCGGGCGGCCTTTGGGCCGCCCTTTTGGGCGCGTTGCGCCCCCCGCCGTTGCTCCGTGTGGGCTGTGTGCTCCTTGCTTGTTTGGCCCGTCCTGTGGTGCTTGTCTCCTCCCTTCTCCGCCGTTTCGGTCCTCTCATTCTAGCGCCTTGTCAAGGACGGCTGGGCCGCCGCTTGCGCGGTCCAGGGGCGCTAAGAGCGCGCCCTGCTGGCCGCGTCCAAGCGCCCCTTGGCTCCTTGACTTGCGGCGCTTTTCCGGGAGCGCCCAAAACGCGCGGAAAATGCGCAGAAAAGCGAAAAAAATGCGCAAAACTGCCCGTTTTGATAAAAAATATGCAGAAAAGGAGAATGCCCTATGACCAGTAAGGAAGCAAGAATCATCGTAAACGAACGCCGCTATATTGCGGCGATCATCGAACGGAACCAGCAAAAGCTTCACGATCAGATGCGCGGGAATAGCGCCGAGTGGAGCCGGTGGGCCATTGCCAATCAATGGTTGGCGCTGGAGAAACAGCGCCTTCAAATTCTCGGTAAAGTCGATTACCGCGAAGCAGGAACGCTAAATTTCCACGCCCATGAATTCCCCACCGCCGAAGAAAAGCCAGCCTCCCCGGTCCCCAACTTCCCAATTTTGAGGCGGTCCGCTCAGCAACAGCGTCTGCCCCAAAGCGCGGCCGCCGTCCCAAAGCAGCAAGCCAGCCCTCGGCCTTGTCCTCATCCCCTTCGGCCTCCTCGTCCGGCGCTGCAACGCCTTCCCTCTCCCAAAAGGGTATAAAAAAAGCGCGGTGAAAATCCACCACGCTCATTATACAAAACTTTTATCTTATTTTGTCTAATTGCCTAACCTTCAAAAAATAGGGGCCCTTCGGGGCTCCTTCTCTTCTGTTGTGTTCCCGGCGCTCTCGCGCAAGGTATTGCCGGCAATTTACGCTGCGCAGACAAAATAAAGGGTTTTGCCCAATCGGCGTTGGCCATCCTCCTTTCCGTAGGAATCGCAGCGCCTAATCTTAGGGTAACAGTAAATGCGTAGGAGCGTAACGGAATGCTACCAAACAGTGGCTTATTTTTTCCTGCGGCGCCGTTCAAGTTGATCTGCCATTGCGTACAAGATTGTCACCGCCTCATCCTCGTGGTTCAGCAGTTCCTTCACCCGCTCAATGCTGCCGGTCCTGCGGTACTCACTCACTGCATAGAGCTTGCGGGCCGAGTGCGGCGAAATGTGAATATCTTTGACCCGAAAGAGCTTTGCCGCACGGCGGAGGTCTTTGTAGACCGCCTGTCTGATTATCAATTCGAAGCGCTTAGACTTTGGAATAACGGTAAATGTGCAAACAAAATACTACCAAATGAATGATGGTATGGTGGAGTCTTTCAAGAGAGCTATCATCAAGTAGTTTCACTAGGTAAGTTATATCCATAGAATGGAGTATAAGGGTTGCTAAGCCCTATAACGGCATTCTATGGATCACTTTCCCCATTATCTATTCCATTCTTAAAGCATCTACTGGGCGAAGCTTGGACGCTTTGTAAGCTGGATAGACTCCGAAAATTGTACCTGTACATAAAGAAAAAAGGATTGCTAGAAGGAGAACATCCCATCGTACCCCAAGGGACATTCCAACAAGAGAGGCTCCGGCAAAAGAAACAAGGTATCCAACCATGATTCCAATGGCACAGCCAATCGCTGAAATTAAAATAGCCTCCAATAGAAATTCCATCATAATATTGACTTGTCTAGCGCCAATGGCTTTTTTTATGCCGATCTCTCGTGTTCGTTCGCTAACCGATACTAACATAACAGTCATAATGCTTAGACTTGCCACCAAAAGAGAAATTGCCCCTACGGCAGATAAAACGAGCGTGACAATGTCCAAGATTGAGGTCAGTCCATCTTTTTGTTTGGCAAGATTATTAGAGACAAATGCATCTGCTGTACCATTATTTTGATTTAAAATTGCTGTGATGGATTTCCCTGCGCTTTCTACGCTGCTATCAGAATCAATTTTCACAGCTATTTGGTCGAAATTACTGCGGCCCAGGGCGGTCTGTACAGTTGTATAGGGAACATAGACGAAGGTGGGAATGTAATTGCCCAACATATTTTGGAGCAGACCGCTACCTGTCTTAATGACGCCTACGACTTCAAAGTCTTCCAAAGAACCACCACATTGAATCGAGATATGTTTTCCAATGATATTACTCCGGTGATATGCCTTCTGGGAGAACGCTTCATCTACCAAACAGACATTGGCTGCAGTACTCACTTCTTTATTGCTGAACATTCTACCATATAGGATTTGGATGGATACAATTTGATTTGCAGAAGTATCGATTCCCCAGAGTAAAGCGCTGGTATCTTCGTTCCTCACAGAGACAGAAGTGCTTTGCATCAATATGGGGGTGGCTTGCTCCACTTGGTTACACTCTTTCACTAAATGTAGCTCTTCTTCATCTAGGGTTACATTTGCTTCTGAATTACAAGAAATGGTCAATCCTCCCAGCCCCAAGCTCTCCAGTTCATTCGTGAGCGCGTTTGTCCCACATTGACTGATATTCCCGATCAAGATAACAGAAGCGACCCCGATGGCAATGCCTAAAATTGTTAGTGCGGTACGGCCGCGCTTTCTACCCAAACTTCGGTACGCAGAATGGATCAGATCAAGCATCGGAATCACCCGTTACCCTTTCCTCTTGTGTTGCAATGACGTGTTCTCCATCCGAGATTGTGTCAGGATTAATAATAATTTGATCGCCCTCTTCAATTCCGGAAGTTACACCGAATCCATCTTCAAATTCTCCTTCTGTTTGGACAGGCGTTTTTATTGCACGTTGCCCTTTCAGTTTTAAGACATATTCCGTGCCATCTTCTTCGGCACGAACTGCCTCATATGGCGCGATTAAAACATTATCATTTTGAGCGGTAATAATTTTGGCCTTGGCTGTATAGCCGGGTTTTATATCGTTTCCTGGGTTGTCAACACTTACAATTACCTCTACAACGGTTTCCTGCCCGGTTGTAGAAACGACCTGCTTGGCTTCAGAGGATATATTTTTTACAGTCCCTGTATAACACGTATGGAATCCAACGCCGGTGATTTCTGCTTTTTGCCCAACCTGGATATCTGAAATCTGTGACTCATTGACGGAAAGACGAACTTGCAGTCCCTCATCGCTGGCGATGGTAACTGCTGGCTTTCCAAACTCTAACGTCCCCTGATTGGTTATAGATACAGCAGTGACTTGACCGCTGATCGGAGCGGATAAACGCTGTTCATCCTCCTCTTGCTCTGTGGAAGAGAAATCTGCTAAAGGTAAATCAGCCTGTGTATATTCACTCAACAGGGCAGCATATGTTTCCTGTAATACTTCCTTTTCTGATGCAGAAGCCGTCACAAGAATGTCCATTAAAGTCTCCCCTTCTTCTACATGATCTCCTACCTCCACGTAGACATTCTTGACTGAGGCTGGAGCAGGAGGATAAACGCTTCGTACGGACACACGTTCGACCTTCCCGCTGCAAGTAACAGAGCTTTCTGCTGTCAAGCTTTCTACCTTTACTATGGTTGCTTGCGCTGTAGTGCCTTTTATAACATTTCCTGCTATAAAAATAGCGGCAATTGCTACACATGTAAAGGAAAATAACTGTACATATTTTTTCATTGCCATCCCCCCGTTTTTTCTATTGTGTGAGTGTGGGGAAGAAATATACTCCTCTCTCCTATAGGTTTTCGATCAAAAAAACACGCTTTGACCGATCTATATAGTCGGTCAAAGCGTGTTTTAGAACCCGTGCATATTCTTCACGAAAAAGGATCAAAATATCCATGCCACTTTATAATTTTCAGATGAAAAGAGGTGAATGGGAATGAGTATCATTCAATGTGATGAGGATTGTATTTATCAACGGGACGGCTATTGTAGCTTGGAGATGCCGTCTGCCATCACAAACTATACAGGAGATGGTTGCGTTCATTGCATCAAAGTAACCCCACGGGTGCGACCGGAAGTACAGACAAGCGAAATTCCACCGCATGTTTGAAAACGATCCTATCATGAAGTTAATGCGTCAAATGCTTCCCGAACATCTTTAACGCCGATCAGTTCCATACCGGCATGTTGTGTATGAATCTGCTTTAAGTTAGAATAGGGCAACACACAGCGATGAAAGCCAAGCCGTTGTGCTTCACCAATTCGGGCATCCATTCGGGAGACAGAGCGCAATTCACCGGCCAGCCCAACTTCTCCGATAACCATGGCGTCATCACGGATGGGGACATCTTTCAGGCTGGACACCAGCGCCATGGCAACCGCAAGATCAGCGGCAGGTTCATCTAAGCGAAGTCCTCCAACCACATTGATGTAAGCATCCAAATTGGAGAAGTAGTATCCAGCTCGTTTTTCCAGGACGGCTAATAAGAGAGACATGCGATTATAATCAAAACCAGTTGACATTCTACGAGGGTTTCCGAAGTTTGAAGTGGAAGCTAAGCCTTGAATTTCTGCTAAAATGGGACGAGAACCCTCCATCACACAGGTGACACAAGTCCCAGAGACATGAATAGGCCGGCCGGCCAACATAGCCAATGAGGGGTTGTCCACTTGGTGAAGCCCGTTGTCCCCCATATCAAACACACCGATCTCATTTGTAGAGCCATAACGGTTTTTTACAGCCCGCAAGATACGGTAGGTCATCTGTCGGTCTCCTTCAAAATAGAGAACGGCATCTACAATATGCTCTAAGACTTTTGGACCGGCGATAGCGCCATCCTTATTGACATGTCCCACTAGGAGAATCGGAATTTCCAGCGCTTTGGCTGCGCGCATCAATGTATTCGTACATTCGCGCACTTGTGTGACGCTGCCAGGCGAGGAATTTAAATCTGTAAAATTCATGGTTTGAATAGAATCAACCATGACTAAATCGGGTTGATCGCTGCGAATTTGCTCCACGACATTTTGAACGTCCGTTTCGGTCAAAATATAAAGGTTTTCGCTATGAACACCAAGACGTGCAGCGCGGAGTTTGATCTGCCGACCGGATTCCTCGCCGGATACATAGAGAATACGCAATGATTTCCCCAAAAACTCACAGATTTGCAGCAGTATAGTGGATTTGCCAATGCCGGGTTCCCCACTTATGAGGATAAGAGATCCCTTCACAATCCCCCCACCAAGTACACGATCGAGCTCTGTTAGGCCGGTATGATAGCGAGCTTCTTCTTCGGCGCTGATTTCATCGATCCGCATAGGGCGATGAAGCGTAGGTCTTGCCGATATAAGACTGCTTTTAGCAGAGATGGATTCTTTTATCTCCTCATTCATGGTATTCCATTGTCCACATCCCGGACATTTTCCATACCATTTGGCAGATTCAAATCCACATTCCGAGCACACATAGATGCTCTTTACTTTTGGCGCCATTTTATCGCTATCCCCCATCGTTTCCAAAAACTTATTCATTATTATACTGAAACGCGGGAAGAAAAACAAGTGAAAGTAGAGCCCTTATAATATAATGATATGGAAACGAGTGTTTAACGGGTAGCTTGGTAGTAATCTAAAAAGCCACTGTAGATGGCAAAGGCCATTTGTTCCTGATATTGTGGATCGTTGAGTTTTTGTGCCTCACTTTCATTGGAGAGGAAACCGCATTCTACCAATACAGCGGGCACCTGTGCGTTCCACAACAGATAGATCGAACTGGTTGCCGGTTTACAAGCGCGGGTGTTCTCCGGTTGTAGAAGTGCAATGACCCGCTCTCGGATTGCCTCCGCTAAATCTTGACTAGAAAGATCATTTGTGGAATAAAATACCTGTGTACCATAATACCGACTGCTGGTAAAATGGTTTTGATGAATGCTCAAAAAAATACAGTCTCCCTGTTTTTCGATCAAATTTAAACGGTTGTGGAGATCAGAGACTTTCCGCTCTTTTACAGTATCTAAGGTAGCGTCTCCAATGGAAATGTCCTCTTCACGGGTCATAACCACACGAAATCCGGAAAGCGTCAACATTTTTTCTAGTTTTTGCGCAATAGCAAGGTTGATGTCCTTTTCTAATACGTTCGCGGAACTTTGCGCCCCACCATCTTCTCCCCCATGTCCAGGGTCAATTACTACGATGGGCTGTTCCCGCGCTGCAAGATTGGAGGCCATCTCTCCAACTTTTTGGTAAGATAGATAGGATAATAGTAAGAAAATCAGACAGCATACCACTAAAACAGCTACTGGTACAAAATACCCACCTTTGCGTACCTCATCCAAGCCGATTCCCCCTTTTTCAGATATATATGAAATAGGAAGAACCGCTATGCAGCTTTGGAATAGGGGAAAAATGTGAAAAACCTAGAAGCGTTTTACGGAGAGGGCTTCCCAAAACAGAATTTTTCCGATATAATGATAAGGTATGTTTCAAAGTACAGCTGTTCCTTTATTTAGGAAGATAGTAAAGCAGCGAAAAAATTTAAAAAATTTTTTAATGGCTGCAATAAAAACGATGACTCGTTCATTATGTTGATAGAGGGATGAAAATGTTGGTTCCAGGAAACCGTGACAACGGGAAAAAGGAACGATTGTCAGATTCTCTGATGCAAAAGGTTGCGGACGGTGACAGGGCCGCTTTCGAACAACTGTATTGTATCACGCAGAATTCTGTATATTGTTTTCTTTTGTCCATTGTCAAAAGCCACTCGACGGCGGAGGATCTGATGCAGGATACCTATCTTTCCGTCCGCAAGTCGATACAACATTATATTCCTCAGGGAAAGCCCCTGGCTTGGATTTTTACAATTGCTAGAAATCTGGCCTATATGGAGCTTCGCCGGGCCCAAAGGCAGGAGTCTTCTGACTTCGCAGAAGAAGAGAACCACGTCGGAGTAGATGTGATCTCCAATACCATTGATAATTTGGTGTTGCAGAAGGCGCTAGAGATCCTGAACGAACAGGAGCGGAATATTGTTCTCTTACATGTAACCCAGGGGTTCAAGTTTCGAGAAATTTCCTCCCTGCTCGATATTCCAATTGGCACGGTTCTTTCCTGTTACAACAGGGCGATCAAAAAACTTTACAAAGCTGTAAATGAAGATCGTTTTGGTTGATTTTTGGGTTCTGGTCTGAGCACTTTCTACAAGGAATAGGTGCGATATGAGACTATGACAAAGAAAGAAATGAAGCAATCCTTAAGGAATGCCGTTCTGACAGCGACTCCGGATGTACTGGGCGAGATCCTGGCAGTACAGAATGATTCGTCTGTTGTGGAGTTTAAAAAGGAGAGCAACCCAAAATCGCATATCATCTCCTTTAGAATGGCAAGTTGTGCGATTGCTGCGGCGTTGATGTTGTTTGTTGGAATTTTCTTTATGGTTCAACCAACAGTGGATTCCATTGTCAGCATTGACGTGAACCCGAGTATTGAGCTATCTGTGGATCCGCAGGATACGGTAGTGAAATATCGGGCATTGAACGAGGACGCCGTAAACGTTTTGGACGGTATGGACCTGAATCGGATGGATTTGGGGACAGCAACAAACCTCATCATTGAAGCGATGCTTCATGATGGGTATCTGTCCGCGGATAGTCCAGAAAACACAATCTTGATCTCTGTAGCCAATGATGACACGGAAAAAGTGCAGCACTTACAAAGTAAAGTGACCAACAGCGTGGATACCACATTAAAGCAAAATCATACGAAAGCGACGATTTTGCAGCAAGGGGACCCCGTTACAGATGATGTGAAATCCTTTGCAAAGGAAAACAACATCTCGGTTGGAAAAGCGGACTTTGTTAAAAAGATTGCGGAGACAGATCAAAATCTGAATTCGAGTGATCTTGCTGCGATGTCGATTAAGGAGCTTACCTCTTTGGTTGATATCCATCAGATTGATCTCAGCGGAATTGTTACAACGGAAATCGAACCAGAAGTTCCAGAGGAGCCTGATTTTGTTGATTCGGATGGCGACGACAACATAGTCAAGAACCCCGGAGTAGATAGTTCGAAGCCGGAAAACAACCCGAGCAGTGTGCCGGAACAGGAACCGGTGCAACCGCCGGCGAGTAGTGGCAGTGACGCGGTCAAGGACAGCGGTATCCCTCCTCAGACTTCTCCAGAAAGCAGCGAACCTGCCGAGGAAAAGCCATTGGAGAACAGCAGTTCGGCAGTAACCAGTGATCCAGCAGGTACGACCCCCATTGATGATCCGGATCAAAAGGTACTTATTGAGGAAGGCGATTCTAGCCCCTACTGTGAGTACTGTGGGAGCTTGCTTTCCGTCTGTGAAAGTAAATGTGACCAGTCCGAAGGAAAACAGTATTGTAAATATTGTGGTCAATTGCTTTCCGTGTGTAACGGAACTTGCCCTGGGGCGCAACCGCCCGAGCAAAGTGATCCCCCCGCGGAAATGAAGTTGGACGAAAATCCTGGCAACATTGATGGTATTGTCACGCAAGACACTGTGATACAAAAAGGGTAATAAATACCTCCAATAAAGAAGAAGCCGTGGTAAGTTTCCACGGCTTCTTCTTTTTGTATTTGTATTCCTCTTCCCTATTTCTTTTCTATGAGGATTGTCCCGAAGAAAGTTTCATATTGCGCTTGGAAAGTCTACCCATTCGGTTTGAAATGTGATTTCTTAGAGAGGGGCAGGTATAAAAAGGCCTTGTACAGAGTTTTTCCGTACAAGGCCTTTTTTATTGAAACAGCTGCGGAAAAATTTGGAGAGGTATCCTTGGACAAAAATGACCAATATAATTACAGGTAGAATGAACGTCACATAAAAACGAATCCATTTAGGAAACTTGACACCTTTTCCTGTGTTGGCTTCTTGAAGGAAGTTTTTCCATCCCCACCCACACTTTGAAACACAGAATAGCAGATAGACCAGAGACCCTAATGGCAACAGGTTACTGTTGCTGACAATGAAGTCCTCCAAGTCCATAATATTGCTTCCTGGTCCAAGAGGCTGAAAACCACTGAGCAAATTAAAACCCAGCACACAGGGCAGCGAAAATACAATGACTACTGCGATGTTTACAAAAGCCGCTTTTTTACGGCTCCAATTCCATAGATCGATCGCATACGAGATAATACTTTCAAATACGGCAATGATCGTAGACAAGGCGGCAAAGGACATGAAGAGGAAGAAAAATGCGCCCCAGATACGGCCGCCACTCATCGAATTGAACACATTGGGCAACGTCACAAAAATCAGGCTGGGGCCACTGTCCGGATTGACGCCAAAAGCAAAGCATGCGGGGAAAATAATCAAGCCAGCGACCAGGGCGACCCCCGTGTCTAAAAGGGTTACATTGATGGCTTCCCCCATCAATGCGCGTTCCTTACCAATATAGCTGCCAAAAATGGAGATAGAGCCGATCCCTAAGCTGAGCGTAAAGAAGGCCTGTCCCATTGCAGCGAAAATGGTATTGGAAAGCCCATTATCCATTACTTTCTTAAAATCCGGGTACAGGTAAAATTTTAATCCTGCGTTGGAGCCTGAAAGTGTAATGGAACGAATGGCCAACAAGATCATGATGATAAATAGGCTTACCATCATCACCTTTGTTACTTTCTCGACACCCTTTTGAAGGCCAAAAGAACAAATTCCAAAACACAGCAGTACGACAAAAATCATAGCCACTGTCATGAGTCCGGGATTCCAAGTCATTTGAACGAAATTCTCGTTCACCTGTTGTGGGTTCAGTCCTTCGAATTCACCGGAAAGCATTTTCACAAAATAAATGAGCATCCAACCACCGATGGTTGTGTAAAAGAACATCAACAGGTAATTGCCGAACATGGCAAAATATTTGTGAATGTGCCATTTGGTTCCCTTTGGCTCCAACACATCAAACGACCGTGCTGCGCTCTTCTGACTACCTCTTCCTACGGCAAATTCCATCACCATGATAGGAAGACCAAGAATGACGAGAAAGAACAGATAAATTAGTACAAAGGCTGCGCCCCCATACATTCCCGTTATATAGGGAAAACGCCAAACATTGCCGAGGCCGATGGCGCACCCCGCGGAGATCAAAAGAAATCCGAGCCGCGAGGAGAATTTTTCACGCTGCATGACAAGACCCCTTCCCTGCCCCCAAAAATTTTCTCAATAGTGGGGCATCCATATGAATATTTTGTGAACTCTATTATATTAAATTTTTTTGCTATTATTTTACGAAAGAAGCATATATTCCCTACTTCTGCTAAAATCTTTTCCGTATAGGTCTTTAAAACGATTTTAAAGAGCAGAATTATGGAGTATTTGGAACGAAAGACAAATGGGATCTTTCGGATTGGGCGATATGTATGGAGTTGCAATGAAATAGGAAAATCAGGATGGCCTTTTCATGAGGTGCCTGATTTTTCTTGTATTGATATTTTGTGCAAAGCTAAGGAAGGATGTTCTGAATGAAAATATCAACGAAAGGTCGCTACGCCTTACGACTGATGCTGGATCTGGCGCTGCAGCCCCAGGGAGAATACATTTCCTTGAAGGATATTTCGGTTCGGCAGGATATATCCGGCAAGTACATGGAGCAGATTATCAGCCAGTTATCGAAAGCGGGATATGTGCGTAGTGCTCGCGGCGCAAATGGAGGCTATATGTTGTCTTACCCGGCAAAAGACTACACGGTGGGCATGATTTTACGTATGGTAGAAGGGAGTCTTTCCCCGTAGCCTGCCTGGATGCTGCGGTAAATCCCTGTTCTCGCGCGGAACACTGTGTGACATTAGAGGTATGGGAACAATTAAAAAAAGCTGTAGATGATGTGGTCGATCATATTACGCTACAGGACTTGGTTAACCGGCAACTTGAAATGGATGAGAAGAAAAAGAGAGCGGATTGACCAAATCCCCTTTCGGCGTATGGGATATTCTACAATTTTCTATTAAATGATAGGGACATAGGAAGATTGTCATGGAATAATTCTAGGGGCCGAATGCATCGACGGCTTGCTCTGTGATTTAGGGCAGGCATTCGTACAACAAATAACCGGTAAGAACAAGATGAAATGAAATCCGAAGGAAAACCATGGATTTTATTTCATCTTTTCTACATGATATGGTATAATAGATCGAATAACCTAATGGAATGGAAACGGGGCGTGTGTTCGCTCGATCGGAAAGGATGAATGAGATTGAAGATAAAAGACCTCTTACAGAGCGGGAAGGTTACCTTCTCCTGCGAGATTTTCCCGCCCAAAGCAGGTGCAGATATGAGCAAAATGGATGGAATCATCCAGCAGATTGCTGCCCTGCACCCCGATTTTATTAGTGTTACCTATGGCGCAGGAGGCAGCACCTCAAAGCGTACGATTGAGATTGCCTCGAAAATTCAAGATACATATAGAATCCCCGCTTTGGCCCATTTGACCTGTGTCTCGTCCAGCAAGGAAGATGTCGCAACCATGTTGGAACGTATGAAGGAAAACCATATTGAGAATATTCTGGCGTTGCGAGGGGATATTCCCCAGGATGCAGAGTTCCCTTCTCCCCGGCATTACCGCTATGCCAGTGAGTTGATCCGCGACATTCGTAGCCAGCAGGGTAATCTTTTTTGTATTGGCGGCGCATGCTATCCAGAAGGTCATGTAGAGTGTGCACACAAAGAGGATGACATCGATTTTTTAAAACAAAAGGTAGAAAGCGGCTGTGACTTCCTTACAACACAGATGTTTTTTGATAACAACGTGCTTTACAATTTTCTATATCGAATTATGGCAAAAGATATTCGCGTACCTGTGGTCGCGGGTGTTATGCCGGTGATTAACAGCCGTCAGATCAAGCGTTCCTGCGAGCTTTCTGGGACAGCCCTACCGCCTCGTTTCAAGGCCATTGCGGATAAATTTTCGGACAAGCCGCTGGCAATGAAGCAAGCTGGAATCGCATATGCGACGGAACAAATTATCGATCTGCTTTCCAATGGGGTCCGGCATATCCATTTGTATACAATGAACAACCCCGAGATCGCAGCCAAAATTATGGGGAATCTCTCCGACATTCTCCGGGATGAAGAAGTATGAACATCGATCAGGAAGAAGTCCTACGTTATTTGGGATACCGGTATGCAAAGCCGGACACAGAAATTTTGCGTACCATTGCGGATTGTGCGCGGGAATTGGAAGAGGCTGCAACGCCACACCATATTTTACAGACAGTCGAGCTTTCCCGCCCTGCAAGGGATACGCTGTCCTTTGCGGGGATAGTCGTGCACAGCAAAGATCTGTTTCAGCATCTTTCCGGCTGTGAGCAGGTGGTTTTGTTTGCAGCCACCCTGGGTGCACCGGTTGATTTACGTTTGGAGCGCTGCACAAAGCTATCGATGAGCCGTGCTGTGGTGATGCAGGCGTGTGCAGCCTCCTTGATCGAATCTTATTGCGATGCGTGCCAAGAGCCAATCGCCCGCGAGGCTGCTGCGCGTGGGCTTTACCTGCGCCCGCGTTACAGCCCAGGATATGGAGACTTTTCCATCGCCCACCAACGCGATTTTTTAAATGTTTTGGATTGTCCCAAACGAATCGGTCTGACCATGACGGACAGCTTTATGTTGGCTCCATCCAAATCTGTAACCGCAGTGATTGGTTTGACAGAGGAGGAACAGAGCTGCCATATTGCAAAATGTATGACATGTAAGGCGAAATCTTGTCCATTTAGAAAGGGTTGAAACTATGGGGGTCTTAGAGCTTCTGGGAAAACGGATTGTCTTTTTTGACGGTGCAATGGGAACGATCTTGCAGCAGAATGGTCTGGGAGCTGGTGAACTGCCGGAACTTTGGAATCTACAGCGGCCGGAATTGATCGAGCAGATTCATCGCGAGTATCTAGCGGCCGGAGCAGATATTACCAAGGCTAATACATTCGGCGCAAATGCGGTCAAGCTGCGTGGTTGCGGTCACTCGGTTCAGGAGATTGTCGAGGCGGGTATTTCTCACGCGCGGAGAGCTGTGCGGGATTGTGGACGGGAAGCCTTTGTGGCACTAGATGTCGGCCCCACTGGAAAATTGCTTCGTCCACTGGGAGATCTGTCGTTTGAAGAAGCTTATGATGCATTTAAAGAAGCTGTACAATGCGGTGAAAAAGCAGGGGCAGATCTCATCCTCATTGAAACCATGAGCGATACCTATGAAGCCAAGGCCGCTTTGTTGGCGGCAAAAGAGAATACCTCCCTGCCAGTGTTTGTCACTATGATTTTTGATGAAAAGGGGAAGCTTCTCACTGGAGGCGACATCGCAGCCGCTGTCGCCATGCTGGAGGGCCTGGGAGCCGATGCAATCGGATTTAATTGCGGCTTGGGTCCAGAGCAGATGCATTCCCTTTTCCCGCAATTGTTGGACTGCTGTTCCATCCCGATGATTGTCAATCCCAACGCCGGACTTCCGCGCAGTGTGGATGGGCGTACAGTTTTCGACGTAGGCCCGGAGGATTTTGCTGAGGTAATGGAAAAACTGGTTCGTGAAGGAGCTTGGCTGGCAGGCGGTTGTTGTGGGACCACGCCAGCCCATATTGCAGCAGTAGTGGAGCATTGCAAGGACCTCTCTCCTGTTCCATTACAAATGAAAGAGAGAACGGTAATTTCTTCTTATTCTAAAGCGGTCTGTTTTGGAAAACGGCCGCTATTGATTGGAGAACGCATTAACCCAACTGGAAAATCCCGTTTTAAGCAGGCTTTGCGGGAAAACGATTTGGACTATATTCTCCGTGAAGGGATTGCCCAACAACAGGCAGGGGCACATATTTTAGACGTAAATGTCGGCCTCCCAGAAATCGATGAAACTGCAATGATGTGCCGGGCAGTTACGGAGATTCAAAGCGTTATCGATCTTCCGCTCCAAATTGATACCTCTAATGCGGATACAATGGAGCAGGCGATGCGCCTTTATAATGGAAAACCATTGATCAATTCCGTCAATGGAAAGCAGGAGAGTATGCACAGCATCTTCCCTTTGGTCAAAAAGTACGGCGGTGTGGTAATCGCACTGACGCTGGATGAGGCGGGAATCCCGGAAACACCGGAAGGACGGCTGGCCGTGGCAAAAAAGATTGTTGAGACAGCGGCACAATACGGGATTTCGAAAAAGGACCTTGTGGTGGACGCACTTGTTATGACGATTAGCGCGGGTCAGGAAGCGGCAGATGTCACACTGCGGTCGTTGCAGTTGATTCAAGAGCAATTGGGCGTGCACACTTCCCTGGGCGTCTCGAATATTTCCTTCGGGCTACCACAGAGAGAGACTATCAATGCTGCATTTTTTACGATGGCGTTGCAGTGTGGATTAAGCGCCGCAATCGTTAACCCGAACTCGGATGCCATGCGCAGGGCTTATGACGCATACTGTGCTTTGAGCGGTATTGACCAGCAGTGTATGGACTATATTGCCCGGTATTCGCAACAAGCGTCCGATGCGGCGCCAAAGACTGCTGGGATGGAAATGACCTTAGCGCAAGCAATTATCAGCGGTCTAAAGGAGAGCGCACATTCAGCTGCCGAACGAGAATTGCAGACAAAAGAGCCGCTTGCCATCGTCAATGAATCCCTGATACCTGCATTGGACCGAGTGGGAAAGGATTTTGAAACCGGGAAGCTATTCCTTCCACAGCTGTTGATGAGCGCAGATGCGGCAAAAGCCGCTTTTGAAGAAGTCCGCGCCCAGCTGAATCGTTCGGATACGTCACAAGAAGTGAAGAAGGATAAGATTGTCTTGGCCACGGTTAAGGGGGATATACACGACATCGGAAAGAACATCGTCAAAGTTCTTTTGGAAAATTACAGTTATGATGTCATCGACCTCGGAAAGGATGTTCCACCGGAAAAAGTGGTTGAGGCCGCCGTACAAAATCACGTCAAACTGGTGGGATTAAGTGCCCTAATGACCACCACAGTGGTCAATATGGAAGAAACCATTCATGCATTGCATAAAGGCGCTCCCGGTTGCAAAATTATGGTTGGCGGAGCCGTTTTGACACAGGAATATGCCGATATGATTCATGCAGACCATTATGCCAAAGACGCGATGGATTCGGTTCGATATGCCCATGCGATTTTTGGCAGATAAATCGGCGAGAGGCAACATGGCTTCCAGCGAATCCTATTTGCAGTTTATTTTGGGGCAGCTTGGTGGCCTAGAAGGGATCACCAGCCGAAAAATGATGGGAGAGTACCTTCTATATTTCCGTGGAAAAGGGTTTGGCGGTATCTATGACGACCGCTTACTGGTGAAGAGAACTCCTTTTAGCGCACATCTGTCCTCAGATGGCCGCGAGACCCTTCCCTATCCCGGGGCCAAACCGATGTTTTTTGTCAAAGAGGTGGACGACTGCGCATTTTTAAAGCGCCTTGTCGCCGGTATGTATGAAGAGTTGCCAGAGCCGAAAAAGCGATGAGAAGAAAGCATTGTCCAGTAGAACCGACACCGTACTGCTGGACAATGCTTTTTACGAGAAGCAGATTTTTTTCTGCTGATCGGACCGTTCCAAAACTGGGAAACCGTACATTCTGGTTTGCTTTTCCATGTTACTTATGATAAAATGCAAACGATATTTCTCTGTTGGATCTCAAAAGGAGGGTTATCTATGGCGCCTGTGAAGCATTATAATACCCGAAATATGGAGTTACACGAAAACCAAGGAGTGTCTTATTTGACGTTTCCCTCTCTTCTGCTTTTCCATTTGTCCAGCATGCGTTTTCTACCCGTTTGGGTGGAGTCAGCCGGGGAGAGTTTGCTTCGATGAATCTGAGCTTCCATCGGGGAGATCCGGACGAGACCGTTTTGGAAAATTATCATCGGTTTTGTGATGCTGCGGGCTTTGCATTCGATTCCCTCATCGCTTCCGCTCAGGATCATCACACAGAAATCCGCAGGGTTACAAAGGCGGATTGCGGAATCGGTATCTGGCGTCCTCGTGACCGAGAGAGTGTGGATGGGTTGCTTACCGATCAACCTGGCGTCACATTGGTGACCTATTATGCGGACTGCGTCCCGCTGTATTTTTTGGACCCTGTACATCGGGCGATCGGTTTGGCACATGCAGGATGGCGCGGGACGGTTGCCGGAATGGGAATGAAAATGGCCGAGGCGATGGAGCGGGCATTCGGCAGCAAGCCGGAGGAGTTGCTCGCGGCCATAGGGCCTTCTATTGGTCCTTGCTGCTATGAAGTGGACCAACCAGTCGCAGAGGCGTTTGCCGCCAAAATGGATTGGCGGCCGGAGAATTTTATAAAAAATGGCGGCAATGGAAAATATATGCTCAATTTATGGGAGGCCAACCGGAGAGCTTTGTTGTGCGCAGGACTTCTACCGGAACGAATTTCTATTGCAGAGCTTTGCACGCAATGTCATGCTGACCTGCTCTATTCTCACCGCGCGAGCGGTGGAAAACGCGGCGGTTTGGCGGCATTTTTTGCATTAAAGGAGGCATCTGCATGCCAGAACTGATCGAATTGTGCAACCTGTGTCCCCGAATGTGCGGTGCACGGCGCGATGCAAAAAGAGGCAATGGGTACTGCCGAATGGGCGCGATGCCAGTTGTGGCGCGAGCAGCACTTCATTTTTGGGAGGAACCGTGCATCAGCGGTACAAAGGGCTCGGGCACGGTTTTTTTTACCGGTTGTTCCCTACAATGTGTTTTTTGCCAGAATGAGCAGATCAGTGTACGCCGGGAAGTGGGCCGTGCTTTGACAGCTCGAGAGCTTTCCGATGTGTTTTTTCGTCTGATAGAGCAGGGAGCGCATAATATCAACTTGGTAAATCCCACACATTTTGCATCTGGTATTGCAGAGGCGTTGCGATTTCGTCCACTCCCGGTGCCTGTCGTATATAACTCAGGTGGCTATGAGCGGGCAGAAACCTTGCGGATGCTGGAAGGATTGATTTCTATTTATCTGCCCGACTACAAGTATCGGGATTCTGCGCTTTCTCAGCGCCTTTCCGGAGCGGCGGATTACCCGGAACATGCAGCGGAAGCCATCTTGGAGATGGTTCGCCAGACCGGACCTGCGTCTTTTGATGGAGACGGCATGTTGCAACGCGGGACCATTGTGCGGCATTTGATTCTTCCCGGCCATACACGCAATTCCATTGAAGTCCTCGATTGGCTCAAAGAAAATTTGCCAGAAGGAACCCTGGTGAGCTTGATGGCCCAATATGTTCCCTGCGGTAGGGCAGCGGACTATCCAGAGATTGACCGCCGGATTACCAAGCGGGAATATGAGAAGGTGCAGCAGCATTTATTTGCATTAGGATTGGATGGCTATGTACAGGAGCGGAAGTCCGCCAAGAAGGACTTTATCCCTCCCTTTGATTTGGAGGGGCTTCCATCCTGATATAAGAACACCGCAGAGCAGAAGGTTTTGAAATTGCCACATGAAGGGATGGATGGTATGGGAAAGTCAACCTTCCGGACGCCGCGCCGGAGTGAACGGCGGGCCTGGAGAAGAAAACGGCTGGGCCTGCCCAGCTATACAACCGCAGAGGAAATCTGGAATGCCATATCCCACGGCTTAGGCGCTGCCTTCGCTATTGTGGCGCTGGTTCTTCTGCTGGTCAATGGACAACACAATGCACTCACCATGGTGAGTGTTTCCATTTATGGAAGCACTATGTTTTTGCTCTATACCGTATCTACATTGTATCATGCGTTGGGTGTGGGGCGCGCTAAAAAGGTTTTTCAGGTGCTCGATCACTGTACGATCTATCTATTGATAGCCGGAACCTATACCCCGGTCTCCTTGCTCAGTATCGGCGGGGCTTCGGGATGGTTTTTATTTGGCTTTGTTTGGGCGGTATCCATATTGGGGATTGTCCTCAATGCGGTCAATATGAAACGGTTCCGTGTCGTTTCGATGATTTGCTATCTAGGGCTCGGTTGGTGTGTGCTCTTTTTCCTGCGCCCACTGGTTGAAAGTATCGATACGACTTCCCTCCTCTTTTTGGTCATCGGCGGGGTTTTGTACACCATTGGGGCGATTTTGTACGGTGTAGGCCGAAAGATCAAATATATGCATTCTGTTTGGCACTTTTTTTGTGTAGCGGGGAGTTTTTTCCACTTTTTGGTGGTTTATAACATTGCTGTTCAATAGTTCTTATTTTTGTTCGTCGAAAATTTACAATTCCTTTACGAAGCTTCGGTAGGGCTGCGGTATAATAAACCCAAAGCTCAACCGGAGCTTTTTGTTCAATGGCATTGGAAGGAGGTTCCTAGAATGGAACTTTTGCAGAGAGATGTCCTTCGAATCTCATGCGGATGGGGAACGTATTTTTGTTCGGATTGTGGAGCCCGCTGACCGGACCGCCGCCAAAGGCGTTTTACAGATCGCGCATGGAATGGCGGAACACAGCCTCCTGTATTTGGACTTTGCCACGTTTATGGCTTCCAATGGCTTTGTGGTTGCAATCAATGACCACCTGGGTCATGGAAAAAGCGTTTCTACAGGCGGTTCTTACGGATATTTTGGCGAGAATGGTTGTGAAAACCTCTTGCAGGATATGCACAAGCTGTATACAACCATGCGGCGCGACTATCCGGCGATTCCGTACCTGTTGCTCGGGCACAGCATGGGGTCTTTTCTGACAAGGGCCTATAGCGCTCGCTACGGCAATGAATTATCCGCTGTTGCTTACCTTGATACCTGCGGGCCAATTCAAAGAAGTCTCCTGACGGGACGCCGGACTTTTGCAGAGGCAAAATTACGAAAATTTGGCCCCAAGGCGCATGACGCGGCCTTTGCGCGCCACTCTACCGACCGGTTTAATCGGGCTTTTGCGCCGAATCGTACCAAGTACGATTGGCTCAGCCGCGATAATCAGTTTATAGACCAATATCAAAACGATCCGCTTTGTGGCTTTGACCTGACGGTCTCTGGTTATTGTGTCATTCTTCAACTACAGGAGCAGATCAGCTCTCCACAATGGTATCGCAGTGTCCCCCGCAATATTCCAATTTTGTTGATGAGTGGAGAGCGTGACCCGCTGGGCAATTTCGGAAAAGGCATTCGCCAACTGGCGCAAAGACTTGTGCGCACGGGACACGATGTTCAATTGATCTTATACCCTGAAGCGCGCCATGCGCTGTTGGGAGAGACCAACCGTCAGGAAGTTTATCAGGATCTATTGCAGTTTTGCCAATCCGTCGTGTCTGCCTCAGAAGGTCTGCCACAGGCAGTATCCGAATAAGAGAAATGAACAAAATGACATGAAAAAAGCCTGTTCCTTCCCCTGTGGAATGGAACAGGCTTACTTCTTTTGATCTATTTTAGGTTCCAATTCATACGCCGCAGACCATCAAAGGTAAGAGTCACCTTACCGGTAGTCTCCTGTACCGGAATTGTATAAGTGAAAAGAGTTCCGATGTCGTTTGTCTCTCCGGGGGTTCCTGTAAAGGTCTCGTCGCCATAGGTCCCCTTCAGTTCCGCCTTCAATATGGCTAAGTGGGCAGTGCCATCCGATACGATTTGATATTCCTCTTGGGTTGCAGAGACGAGAATGGCATAATTCTGGAAAAAGTCATATTTGGGTGTCGCCATGAAAGTAAGCAGATATCCATCGTCCGTCTTTTCGACGGAGGATACTTCTATGGAACATTCGCCATCGCTATAGACGTTATTGCCGCTGTTGCTTTCCAGGTTGTCTAAATTGATGGTAAAAAGCACTGGCGTTTCCAACGTTTCGACATCATATGTATAGGAGTTTACAGTCTGCACGATCATACCAAAGCCATTTACATGGGTACGATAGATCGCAATGACAAAGAACACAATGAGCAGAGTAATGCCGCAGATATAAGCCTTTTTATTGAGTTTTCTACGGGGCTTTCCATTGGAGTCCAACTCCGGCTCAACCGACGGTTCTACAGGCTGTTCGGGAGAAGGATTTTGCTCTTCTACTATCTCTTCTTTGGGTTCCTGTGATACTTGGTCCTGTTTTTTGTTCTCATCCAAATTGTTCACCAACTTATTTTGAAATTCCGCTTTCCACTCAAATCGTTTAAAAGCGTCTTGCAAAACATTATATCATAAATGCACGGCATTCTCTATATATTTTTTATAAATGTTCTGTTGCTTGAATGGAATTCCTCCTTTCAGGCACCAATCCAGATCGTGTAAGGAGCGTACAGAGAATGTACATAACCATTTCAATCAAGCGGATATTGGCGTTATTTTTGTTCCTGGTGGGAGCAGCTGCGGGAATCCTGACCTGTGTACAGATCGGTCACGCGGAAGCGACCAGCGCCAAGGTGCAGACAGAAGAGATCGAGTTACCGATCATCATGTACCACAGCATGCTGAAAGATGGAAGTGGGAAATACATCATCTCTCCGGACACCTTTGAAGAAGATCTCCAGTACCTAAAAGATAATGGATACACGACCATTCATATGCAGGACCTTTTAAATTACGTCAATAAAGGGACGGCTCTGCCGGAGAAACCGATTATGTTGACCTTTGACGACGGATATTATAACAATTATCTGTATGCTTTCCCACTGGCAAAAAAATACGAAAGCAAAATTGTTATTTCGCCCATCGGCTATTTTACCGATCAATTCAGCAAAGCAGACGCGAATCACGCGACTTATTCTCATATGACATGGGATCAGATCAAGGAGATGATGGACTCCGGCTATGTAGAATTTCAGAATCATACCTATAATTTACATGCGAGCGATGGAAAGCGGTTGGGAACCAAAAAACTGCGCGGAGAGAGCTTGGCGGAATACACGGCCTTATTGACAGAGGATGTCACAAAAATGCAACAGGAGATGCAGGAACACACCGGTTATACCCCCACCACCTTTGTCTATCCTTTTGGGGTGATTAGTGACGCTGCTGTGCCTATCATACGAAGCCTGGGATTTTCTGCAACGCTTGGGTGCGCCAATCAGAAGAATACCATCACTCGAGACCCAGAATGCCTGTATGGTCTGGGGCGATTTTTGCGTCCACCAGGGCAAAGCAGCGCATCGTTCTTCAAAAAAATTGCTCCACCCAAAGCAAGCACGTCCTGACCTGCATATTGTAAAGTATACACTGAAAACCATTGATGGGAGGAACCAACACCATGCCGATTATTTATCTTAGTCCATCCCTGCAACCTTTTAATAAATACACGGGTGGCGGCGATGAACAATACTACATGAACCTGGTGGCAGACGCCATGGAGCCGTATCTGCGTGCCAACGGAATCCAATATGTGCGCAGCAGTAAAGACATGACCCTAGGGCAGGCTATCCGGCAGTCCAACGAAGGATACTACGACCTGCATCTTGCCCTACACTCTAACGCCGCGCCTCCCAGCCTGTCCGGGCAGCTTCAGGGAACGGATGTCTATTACTATCCGGCCAGCGTGCGCGGGAAACAGGCTGCGACGATCATTGCAGACAATTTTAAGAACATTTATCCCCAGCCAAATCTGGTAAAGACGGTTTCGACCACACGGCTGGCTGAGATCACGAAGACGAATGCGCCGTCGGTCCTGATTGAAATTGCCTATCACGATAACCCGGAGGATGCCGAATGGATTCGCAATAACATCGATCGAATTGCCGCGAACATTGTTCAGAGCCTGACGCAGTATTTTGGGCTGCCCTTTATCGACAATCCACAGCCGCCGCGCCAGGGAACTGTACGCACACAGGGGGGAAATTTGAACATTCGTGCAAGGCCCAGCCGCGACGCGCAGGTGGTTGGCCAGGCGCCCAACGGTGCTACACTGACGGTCAATGGCGAATGGCAGGGTTGGTACGTGGTCGCCTACAATGGAATTGTCGGTTATGTGGATAGCTCCTATATTACAGTCAGTTAAGTGGTCCGTAGGCTCTTACGAATCATACTATAGAAATAAGGAGGCCGCTTTCTGGGGAAATCCCAGGAAGCGGCCTCCCTATTTACGCCTCTGCAATCATTTGCAAGATTTTCTGTTTCGGACGAACTCCCACAGAAGATGCTACCGGCTTGCCGTCCTGCATCACAACCAAAGTGGGGATACTCATCACCTGGAACTGCTGCGCCAGTTCCGGACAATCGTCGATATTCACCTTGCAAACTTTCAGCCCATTCGGGGCTTCCTCTGCAATTTCGTCGACAATAGGAGAGAGCATCTTGCACGGTCCGCACCAGCTCGCCCAGAAGTCGATCAACACTTTGCCATGTGCGGTTTCTGCGTTAAAATTGTCTTTTGTCAATTCAATTACTGCCATTTTTATACCTCCTATTTCCTTATCGTTTCTCCGTTTATTGCGATCATACCACAAGATTTACCTTTTATGCGATTCTTTACGATGAGCGTCTGCCATCCAACGTTTGCTGCACAATGTCGTGCATCAGGCTGTCTGTGAGAGTACCTGTGATATAACCAAAAACATTTCCCTCTTTGTCGATCATAAATGTAGTTGGAAAAGCCGTTACACCATAAGAAGCGAAGATTTCTCCGGTTGTATCCATGACAACGGGGTACGTATAGCCATTGTCTGAAAGGAACTGTGTGACTTCCTCAATGGTCCCATCCTGGTTGTATGGAACTTCGTCGGTTTTGGGGTTTGCTACCCCAAGAATCACAACGTCATCGTTATTTTGGTTGAACTCCTCGTACATTGCCTGAATGTCGGGCATCTCCTGCTTACAGGGACCACACCAAGTGGCCCAAAAGTTGAGAAATACCACCTGTCCTTTGTAGTCCGAAAGGGTGTGCGTATTACCATTCTGATCTGTTAGGGTAAAGTCGGGCGCTGGAATCTCAGGGATTTCTTCTTCTGGCTCGGAGCTTTCTGCTTCCGAAGAGGCCGGCGCACTGTTTTCGGGTTCTGAATGGTTGTCCCCTTCCCCACTGGAAACTGGAGGCGCCACAGAGGCGCTTTCTGAAGTGGTATTCCCCGAAGAACCACCAAAGCTAGATAGATAACCGGTCACACCGTTCATCCAACCCGTAATCATCATTACGCCCATCAGGATCATCAAAATGCCACCGATTTTTACCGTATATTTGACGACGCGCTGGTGCTTTTTAAAGAAATCAAGAAGTGTGCTGGTAAATAAGCCAACGGCTAAGAAAGGAATCACAAAGCCCAATGTATAAACACCGATCAGTGCGAAACCAGTTGCCGCAGAATTGGCGGAGGAAGCCATCAACAAAACACTTGCCAGAGCGGGACCCACACAGGGCGTCCATGCAAAACTGAAAGTGAATCCCAACACCAGGGCAACCAGTGGATTCATCGCCAGCCGGTCAAGCCGGAATGGGAGGCGATGTTCATTGCTGAGGAGACGGGAGCCGAAGATGCCGAGCTGATATAAGCCAAAAAGAATGACGATAACGCCACCGATACGCGCCAACAACAGCCGGTTCCCACTAAAAAAGCGTCCTGCCGCTGTGAAGCCAAAACCCAGCAGGAAAAATGCAAAGCTAATGCCGATCACAAAGAACAGCGTGTTCAACATGACTTTTTTTCGCTGATAGTGGATGATACCATCCGAACCGACCGTTTTGGTGCCGCCCGCCAGATAACCAATATAGAGCGGAACCAACGGGAGCACACATGGAGAAAAGAAACTCAAAATGCCCTGCAAAAAGACGGTGATGGCAGATACGCCGGTTTCAACTGAAAAGCCCATATAGGACCTCCTTTAAGTGAATTTGAGACCCACCGCAGCACCGCTTTTATAGCAGTTCCTGTGTCTCATGGTGAAAAATGCGATTTTCAATCATCTGAATGGTGATACCGTCCAGATGTACCTGACAAAGCTGGTCAAGCTGCCCGTAGATGTCGTCCATAATGGCGGCCATTCCGGATGCAATCAAGCATTTCATATCCGTGTCTCCGCTCTGCCAGGTGGCAGAGACGAACCGCATCTCGAGTGCTTCGCTGACTTCACGAAGGGTCACTGTAGAAGGGTCTCGAATAAAATGATACCCACCGTCAATGCCCTCTTTGGTGGCGACCAGCTCAGCTTTTTTCAGCTTTGCCATGATCTTGCGGATTCGCGCCGGATTGGTGCACACATTTTTTGCCAGCTCTTCGCTGGAAAGTGTGGTTCCCCTGTGATTTAAAAAGACAAGTGAGTGAACGGCTACGCTAAATTCGCTGTTCAAAAAGAATCCCACCTCCGTTTGGAATCCAGATTTCCCCTTGCACGTCAGAGGTAAGCGGCAAAGCGCTTGGCCTTATAAAGCCCACTTTGCGATAGACTTTTGCAGATAGGGGCAACAAACTGTTCTTTTTTTAATTTCAGTTTCTAACGGTTAGTATAGAGAGAACGATTGGCTTTGTCAACCCTATTCTACAAAAAATGGGATTTTTTCTTATTTTTGAGCAGATGAATATTTATAAGAACATCTTCTGCAAAATATAAAAAACGCCTGAAATCAAGACGGATTCGGCCAGATTTCAGACGCTTCAAAAAATCTATTATTTAATAGTACATGTTTGTTTAACTTCAATGTAAGGTCTACTTTTGTTGATACTCGCTCATATTTATATACTCTCCACTAGAAAAGCAAACCATAGATAGCGTTGGCTACTGTGATCGAAACAAATTCGGCCCGTGGATATACCAAAAAGGAAAAATCATGTTTTATATTGACCTTCTCTTCCTATAGCGATTCCTACTTCCCTATACGCTCAAAATGTACACAAAAAATGCAAATGGCCCGTTACCTAGAAGTTGTTTGTTCAAGAATCCGTTTTGCAAATTCCTTTGCGGCCTGTAAATCGCTTTCGTCAGGGTGAGTGCGGGCATGGTCAAAATTTTCCAGAAGGCCTTGCAGATGTGCGTCGCCTGGAGTTTCTGCCAACTGTGCTGCATAACGGTCCCGCACAGTGGTTGGCATCTTTCCTTGGCAGAGGTAGCTCCCAAGCAATCGATTGTCCTCTGGAAGAAATGCTTGGACTCGTGCGGCGATGGCCGCAAAATAGGTGGAAGAGGCCCCGAAGCCGGCAGTCCCAAACAGGGCAACCTGTTTGCCGTGGAGCGTTTGCAGAAGGGCTTGTATCTCTGAAGGACAGGTGCCTTTGTCAACCCAAAAACCAACGAGGATCACAGGCTCAGAAACAGATATTTGTTTTTCAGAGACCGCTTCGATGCGAGTTTCCTTCTCAGGAAATGCTTCATAAATGGCCTCTGCAAGCTGGCGGGTATTCCCGGTCTTTGAACAATACATAATGGCATATTTCATGACACGTTCCTCCTTTATGATCGGGCGGCAGGTAGATTCCACGGCCGGTGTAAGTACATTCTGCAAGAACTCTTTTTTAAAAGTATACCATTTTTACTGTAAAAAAGACAGCTTCTTTCTTTATTTCAAGAGGGTTTTTGCCACAAAGGAGGACAAAAGCCGGTTGCCGGACGGGTTCGGACAGACGTACAAAAAGGACGCTCTGAATCACGTCCTCTTTAACCAGATTCAGAGCGTCACATGCGAAGAGGTATCCTTTTGTTGCAAAGAGTAGTTACCCTCGCGTTTTTGGGTTATCTTACCTCGGATGCCTTGCGGACAGGAATCCAAACCTCAAAGGTTGCATTTTTCGGATCAGGGGTGAGATAAACCTCCATATCCGGGCCATCCGCAAATTCATAGCCGGATGTCGGGAGCCATTCGGTGGCAACACGTTTTTCCAGTTCTTGAATGGCTCCGGGCATGGGACCGGTTCCGGGGAAAATCGCCCAAGTAAAGGCAGGGACGGTGTAAGAGGCAAAATCACCAGCGGGCAAATCGCTCGCCACAGCAATCCAATAGCGCCAGTCCTCTTTTTCCCCACAGGCACAGACACCGAGTACCCCCGAAGGCTGACCGTTCATCAGCGGAATAAGTTTCTGAAGCATCCCTTTTGAGGCTGCCTTGTTCCAAAGTTCCGGAACTGTTTGAAAGTTTTTCTCAATTTCCTTTTCCAGGGGTGCGCTCATGCCGACAATGCGAAATGCATCCTTTTGTTCCATACGATAATTCAATTCGACCTCTCCTTTGATAGTAATGACGAAGCTGATCGGCGGAAAGGAACGAAGCGGAACTCCTGGCTCCTTAGCGTTTGAGGGGGAAACCCCATGAATCCCCCGGAATGCGCGGTTGAAGGCTGTCGGGGATTCATAGCCATACTTTAGAGCAACGTCGAGAACTTTGGCGCCGTTTTGTAAGTCCAGCGCTGCCCGGGTCATTCGCCGCCGCCGGATGTACTCGGAAAGCGGAATTCCCGCCAGATAAGTGAACATTCTTTGAAAGTGGTAGGTGGAACAGTAGGCAAGTTTTGCCGCTTGTTCCAACTCGATTTTGCCATCCAGATGTTCCTCAATGTACGCCAATGCCTGATTTAACCGTGTGATCCAGTCCATGCAGATCAACTCCTTATCTTTAGGATAGAGGATTTTTAGAGATTCTTCCTCGCAATCGATGCACGAAAATGCGAGCTACTTGTAAAGGGGATTTTCTGTATCATACCATAAGCCCACTGGAATGTATCATTGATTCGGCAAGAATTTACGCTGGAAGCACAAAATAGAATCTTTGGAAATTTGTAGCTTTTTCCTAAAAACAGTCTGTGCGCATTCTACAAAAAATATGTTGTATTTTCGTACGAAAGTAAATTGATATTCGCACGGAAAAGAGATATAATGAAGCCGTTGAAAGAATCCACATACAATTGGTAAAGGAGTAATCACATGGTTATCGATGTATATGCCTTCCCCGGCTTTATCAAAGAAATCTGTCAAGACCCAGAGCGCGTGGAATTCCGCCGCCAGCAATACTTTCTCTACAAACAGCATGTTTGGCCGATGGAGTTGTTTATCAAACAACTCAATGCTGCGGGCATTGACAAGTGTATCATCAGTGCAGAGGATGTGACAACCCGTGCGGGGGACACCATTGTTTCCAACGAAGAAGTGCGGACTCTGGTGGATTTACAGCCGGAACGCTTGATTGGATTCGCCAGCGTAGACCCACAGCGGCCGGATGCGGTGGAGGTTTTGGAAAAAGCCTTCAAGGATCTGCACCTTGCAGGACTTAAGCTAAGTCCTGCGATGCAACACTTTTCGCCCAATGATTTTTCTCTGATGGACTCAATCTATCAGATCTGTTTGAAGTACAACAAACCCATTCTGTTCCAGTCCGGGATGACCTGGGTGAAGGACAGCCCCTCCACCTATTCCCGCCCCGTTCTATTTGAGGATGTAGCGATGCGTTATCCGGATCTGCGGGTTTGCCTGGGCCATTTCGGCTGGCCTTACATCATGGAGACCGCCATGCTACTGCTCAAATATCCGAATGTTTATGCGGATACGGCGCTGCTCTATTTTGATTCACCCAAGCAGTTCTTCCACACCACTTTCAATGTCCAGATGGGTGAATATTGGATTGATCGCATGCTGGCGGATAAAGTTATGTTCGGCAGTACCTATCCCCGTATCGAGCAAAAGCGCATGATGGGTGCAGTGGATGTTTTGAATCTGCGTCCAAAACAGAAGGCGATGGTATTGGGCGGCAATGCCCTGCGTTTCTTAGGATTGGAGGAAAAAGAAAATGGTTAAGCATTATCAGTTCAGTGTCCTGACCGACGACGAGTATTCCTACCATTACATTGGGGATCGGGTCAAGGAGTATGTCAAGGAATCCGGGGTTACGAGTGGGATTGTCACAACGGTGGTCGCACATACCAACTGTGGCATTGTGGTCACAGAGCCGTTGGAATGTATTATGGATGACTTCAAGGTCTTGTTACATAAATTGGTGGACAACGACGCCGAATATTCCCATGCACATTTTCTGCCCACCTATGGGCGCACCAGCGCAAATGCCTATGGCCATCTGAGAAGCTTCTTGACAGGGAACAGTTGTATCTTCCCCATCCAGAATGGCAACATGGTGATGGGCGCCGCGCAGGAGATCACCTTGATGGAATTTGATGGCCCCCAAGAGAGAACGGTCTTTGTCGATGTGATTGGCGAATAAGGAGGGGGATATATGGCGCGGGATGTCTTTGCTTATATTGGAGAGCCGGATCAATTGATGAGTGTACGGGAGGCACGGTTATTGGGCGGGCGGCAGGACGGCGTCCGTATGATTCAGCTGGATAACGGCGGCGCATTGGAATGCACCATACTTCCTGGACGCGCGATGGACCTCTATCAGGTGCGTTATAAAGGGGCCAACCTGAATTACATTGCACCGTGTGGCATTGTAGCGCCGGCTTACTACGACGCCCGTGGAACGGAATGGTTGCGTAGTTTTTATGTGGGATTTCTGACCACGTGCGGTTTACAACATATTGGTTCACCGGCGGAGATCGCTGGCGAGGTTCGTGGGCTGCACGGCCGGGAGGCCAATTGTCCTGCAGAGGATGTGCGCGTTACGCGCGACCGCGCAGGGGATTCCATGGAACTGACCGTGGAGGGTACGATGCGAGAGGCGCGCATCTTTGGGGAAAACCTGCGCCTGCACCGCACGTACACGTTCTCCTATGGAGAGGATGCCTTCACGCTTACGGATACGGTGACAAACCATGGGTTTGGGGCGCGGCCCTTTCTGCTCTCCTATCATATTAATTTTGGCTATCCGTTGCTTTGTGAGGATACAGAGATTCTTTTGGACAGCTTGGGCGTGGAACCGCGTGATGCACATGCCGCGCAGGAAATCAGCCGTTGGAGGGAGATCAAACCGCCGACATACCCCTATCAAGAATGCTGCTATTTCCATGAGCTGGCGGAGGATGCGCAGGGCCGAAGCGGTTATACCATCTATAATCCGCGCAGGCACATCGGCGTCCGGGTTTCCTGGAAGCATGCCGATCTTCCCTGCTTCTGTCAGTGGAAAATGCTGGGAAAGGGTGAATATGTCCTGGGAATGGAACCCCTGAACGCACCTCTGGATGGCAAGAAAATCGGCGAAGAGGGCTGTACAGCGCCTGTTCTTCAGCCGGGAGAAAGCAAAACCTACACTCTGTACTTTACATTTATAGAGGAGTTGTAATAAAGACACATTTGGTGTAATATTTTATGGAGAAAGGGCGAACAACATGGCATACGATCTTGTGACAGTCAGTGCAATCCTGTGTGAAATCATGCGTAAGGAATTGGATAAACCTTTGGATAAACCGGCAGACTTTACCGGGCCATATGCGAGCGGCGATACACCCATCACGGTCAATGTGGCTGCAAAGCTGGGCGCAAAGACTGCCGTTATCGGCAGTGTGGGCCCCGACCCATTTGGAAAGTGCTTTAAAGAGCAGATGGTTTCCAGTGGCGTTGACGTGAGCATGGTTAAGGAGATCCCCGGCGCCTCCACCGGATGTGCATTTGTCTGCTATTATACGGGAGGAAGCCGTGATTTTCTGTATCACAGCCGCCATGCTGCGGCCGGTATGACCCGCGCAGAGGATCTCGACATGGAGAAACTCCAGGGAACCAAGTGGTTCCATCTCACTGGCTACAATATGAGTGTGAGCAAAAGTTTGCAGGAGACTTGTTACCGCATTGTCAAAGAACTGCCTGAAGGTAGCCGCATCAGTTTTGATCCCAACATCCGTCCCGAATCCCTCAGTGTGGAGGAGGTGCGGGAACTCTGCCGTCCAGTGATCGAAAAGGCGAGCATTCTTTTCCCGAGTAAAACAGAGGCCGCAATGTTTACCGGCCGTGCGACCGATGAGGAAGGATGCCGTCTATGGGCCAATCAAGGCAAGCTGGTGGTTTTAAAGAACGGCAGCGATGGTTGCATCCTATACCAAGGGAGTGAAAAGATCGCCGTCCCCAGCTTTTCTGTGGAAGAAGTCGATCCTACCGGTGCCGGGGATACCTTCTGTGGGGCCTTTTTAACCGCTCTGATCGAAGGGAAGTCTCTCGAAGAGTGTGGCCGGTTTGCTTGTGCAGCCGGCGCAATGAGTGTACGCAAACAGGGGCCGATGGAGGGCGCCCCCAATCGCGAAGAGCTGGAAGCATTTTTGAAGGCGAACGTATAAGAAATCTATTTAAGAACGATAGAACAAAGGATCAAGAACGACGGAACGAAAGGAAGGAATCCATATGACGAGGACACAGCGAATCAAAGAATATATTCGCTCCTATCCCCCGGAAATCTGCATGGAGCGTGGACGTATTTATACAGAAGAATTCTTTTCCCACCCGGAGCACCCTCTGGTGATCCGGCGTGCAGAGGCTTTTGCGCGGTATTTGCGGGAGATGACCATCTATATCGGCGACGATGATCTGTTGGTGGGCAATACGGCCAGCAAGCCGCTGGCGGCCGCCCTGTTCCCGGAATTTGCGGTGGACTGGATCGAAGAAGAGCTCGATACCTTTGAAGAGCGCGAGCGTCAACGCTTTATAGTGCCAGCGGAGCTGCATGACGAAATTTTGGCCATGTGCGAAAAATGGAAAGGATATACCCACTATGACCGGGTGGGGTACAACCTGAAAAGTACAATCGGGGAATATCTGCTGGGTGAACAGCACCCCAGCGTCAACGAAACGATGATTATTGAGCACAACCAGAGCGGCGATGGGCATATCATTCCGGATTATGTGAAACTGCTCGACATCGGCTTGGAAGGTGTGATCGACGAAGCAGAGCGCAACCTTGCCCTCCTGCGCGAAGACGACCCGGAATATTTGGAAAAGAAGGCCTTTTTGGAGAGCGTCATCATCTGTATGCAGGGGGTACTGGATTATGCAGACCGGCTGGCAAAGCTGGCTTTTGAAAAGGCCAAGACAGCGCCGACCGCGGAACGCCGGGCAGAGCCTGACCGAAATCGCCCGCATCTGTGCAAAGGTTCCCCGCAAGGCGCCGGACAGCTTCTACGAGGCATTGCAGTTTGTTTTGTTTATCCATCTCATGATTCAGATCGAGTCGAACGGCCACAGCATTTCTATGGGCCGTATGGACAGCTATTTAAAGAAATACTACGACCGCGATCTTGCGGAAAAGCGGATCGATGCGGACTTTACCCAGCAGCTCTGTGAATGTTTCCTGCTGAAATGCTTTGAGGCAAATAAACTGCGCGACTGGGGCACTACCGAAAACTTGGGCGGCAATCAGCTCTTCCAGACCATCACATTGGGAGGACAGACCCAAGACGGTAAGACGGCGGTGAACGATCTATCATACCTTTTCTTGGAGGCACTCGGCAATACCAATATGAATATCCCCACTGTGATTGTCAGTATGGGCAGCACAACGCCGCTTGCGTTCTACGAGGCCGCTCTCCGGGCGCTGGTGCGCCATGGCGGTGGTATGCCCGCTTTCTTCAACGACGATGTGGCGGTTGATATGATGGTCCGCGCAGGAATCCCGTTGAGTGATGCCCGCAATTGGGCTGGTATGGGTTGCAGCGAGGTGCGGATTCCGGGCAAACATGGTACCGGCGTTACGCCCGTCTATGTCAATGTGATGAAGCTGTTGGAGTTGGCACTTCACGATGGCTATAATCCCAATACAGGCAAGTGCCTGTGCCCGTCCAGCCGGCCTTTTTCCGAGTGCCGCAATCTCAAAGAGGTCATCGCCCTTTGGGAAGAACAGCTTGACTACTATCTCCCCTTTATCCCGCGGATTGAGCGGGCAATTGCGGAGAGTTATTATACGCTCACCCCAACCCCCTTCCTCTCCGGCGTGGTCGATTACCGCATCGAGATGGGAAAAGACATCTCCTGGGGGCGTGGCCCGAATTACAACGATACCATTGTACACGCGCACGGCTATCCGAATGCCGCAAACGCTTTGGAGGCACTGGACCGCGTATGTTTCAAAGATCAGAAGTACACGTTAAAAGAGGTCATCGAGGCCATGGATGAGAATTTTGCCAGCGATAAAGGTATGGCAATTCGCAAGGCTCTACTCAATGCGCCGAAGTTTGGAAACGACGACGACGAGGTGGATGATCTCTGCCGCGACCTGTTTACCATCCTGCCGGCCAAGATGCGCAAGTTCACCCCATTGCGCGGAGGTCAATTCGGTTGTACGGCGCAGACCGTTGTCATGAACGTGACCGATGGAGCCGTGGTTGGTGCAACCCCGGATGGACGGCGCGCAGGGGAAAGTTTGGCAGATAACATGTCCCCCACCCCCGGTACGGATCTACAGGGGATTACCGGTGTGTTCAATAGCTTATCAAAGATTGACCACGCCTTGATGGACAATGGCTCCATTCTCAACATCCGTTTCCATCCCTCTGCTCTGAACAGTCCGGAGAAAATTGAAAAGATTGCGCAGGCCATAGCGGTCTACTTTGAAAAGGGCGGTTTCCAGGTACAGTTTAATGTAGTCGGCCGCGAAATCCTGATCGACGCGCAGCAGCATCCGGAAAATTACCGTTCTCTGGTGGTCAAAGTTGCTGGATTCAGCTGCTTCTACTGCGAACTGGAAAAGAAGTGGCAAGATCACTTGATTGCCCGTACAGAATACGATGCATTTGCTTAATCGGAGGTCCCTATGACAGGTCATTTGTTCAATATCCAGCGGTTTAGTCTGGACGACGGTCCCGGTATCCGCACAGTTGTTTTTCTCAAGGGCTGCAACCAGGTTTGCCTCTGGTGTCACAATCCGGAATCGCTCCTTCCAAAGCCGCAGGTTTTGCGCAAAGATAGCCTGTGTACAAGGTGTGGCCGATGTGAAGAGGTTTGCCCTGAGGGGGCTATTTCCCACGATGCGGATGGATACCGTACCGATCACAAAAAATGTGTGCGCTGTGGCCATTGTATTGACCTGTGCCCAAATGATGCTCTGATGCTGGTGGGATATGACCGGTCGGTGGAAGAGGTGGTCAAGCTGGTCTGTAAGGACCGGGATTTTTATCAACGCAGCGGTGGTGGGGTCACGTTTTCCGGCGGGGAACCCGCTATGCAAGGAGAATTCCTTTTGCAGTGTTTGGAGGCTTGCCGTGAGAATGGAATCCAGACTGCCATTGAGACGAACGGAAATTATCCGTTGGAGCTGACGGCGCGCCTCTCCCCCCTTCTCGACTATGTGATGGTGGACTTAAAACATACGGATGATGAAAAGCACCGCCGGTTTACAGGTGTGACCAACCAACAGACGTTGGCGTCCATCCAGTATTATTTGACGCACAATGTAACCGATCTGCGGGTCCCCGTGATTCCGACGTTTAACGATACTGCGTCAGAATTGCAAGATATTCTCAATTTTGCCTGGGAGAATGGCGCCCAAAAGGTCACTTTACTCCCCTATCACACCTTTGGAATCAGTAAATATACCAATCTCAGTATGCCCTATCAACTGGGCAACGAACCGTTGTCCGTTGCCTCGGTACAAAAAATTGTGGACCAGTTGGACAAAAAGGGGCTTATTGTGGAAGTAAATGAACGTTAATCCGGATGGGAGAATGGACATGATCGAACGCCATGTAAAGATGATTGAGCTGGTAGCAGACCGTGGAGAAATTGAGACGGGTGAGCTTGCCCGCCTGCTAAATACCAGTGAAGTGACTGTACGAAATGATTTAAATACGCTTTCGAAAAAGGGGATTCTAGCCCGGCGGCGCGGTTATGCCACCCTCCCAAACCCGGATGACACCAATTATCACATGGCGTTGCACTATGAGGCCAAGCTGAAGATTGCCGCTGCCGCAGCCCAAAGGGTACGGGATGGCGAAACAATCATTGTTGGAACCGGTAGTACGTGTGCGATGTTTGCCGCTCAGGTGGTGGAAACCCGGCGCAATGTGACAATCCTTACAAACTCTGCTTATGTAGCGGCGAATCTCTGTAAGGAGCCGGATGGTCGGATTATTCTGCTGGGAGGTAGCTACCAGAAGCATTCCCAGTGTATGGTAGGGCCCTTAATCAAACGTTGCTTAGAGGATTTTCATGTGGGTACTGCCTTCGTAGGAGCAGACGGTTTTACCGATTCCGGCGGCTTTTTTGGTGTGGATATGGAACGCGCGGAAGCTCTCCGGGAGATGGTGCGAAGTGCAGAGCGCGTCTGCATGCTCTTGGATGGCTCAAAGCTTGGAAAAAGTGGAACGGTTTCTTTCTTGAATGCGGCTTGTGTGGCAGAATTGTTCACAGACAGCAGTGCGGACTCTGTACTTTGTGAAAATCTGCGGATACGAGGGATGCATGTCAACATAGTCTAACAGAAAAGGAAAAGAGGGTGTCCCAAAAGTCATGAAATGACGGAAGGATACCCTCTTTTTTAGAAACGCAGATATTTTTTCAGCCAGAAAGAGGACGCCCTTCCCTATGAATCGAAAGATTCGTAGTTTTGGGATACCCCCTTTGCCGTATTTTATATGGTGATAGGAGCGCTTTTGTCAGAGACGCTTTTGAGCGATAATAAACCCAAAAATAGTACCACAAGTGCCACCCACCAGATGCATAAAATGAGCTACGTGATCTTGTACAAAAAGAGCCGAATAGACTTCTTGACCAAGATATAGAACCGCAACTAGAATGAGGGTTAGAGGAATTCGCCCTTCCTTCATGCCAGCCAATGAAGAGAGCATAATGAGCATGAACACAATGCCGCTTGCCCCCAACAGTGCTGTAGAAGGGAAAAAGACACATTGCAACAATCCAGAAATCCCCGCGGTCAGCAGAATCCCTAACAAAAGAACTTTACTGCCATATTTCTCTTCCATCGGAGGCCCTACAACTAAAAACAAAAGCATATTTCCAGCAAAATGCTCATAATTGGCATGGCCAAAGACGTGGCCAATTAGGCGTGCATAACTAAGAGGGTACCGTCAAGGGGGCGCGATAGACGGAAAAGAGGCCTTTGCGTTGTCCAGCCATTGCTCATCGCGCCGAGAAGCAGTGCAGCCAGAGAGAGCAAAAAGAAAGTTAAAATCACAGGTGCGTTGTAATGGATTCGTTTTAGCAGTGGCATATCGTCCCTCCGTTCAATAGAAGCCAGCGCGTACCGATCAGGGATCAAAATTCCTTTGATCGGTACTTGTGGGAGTCGTTGTAAACTTTTGGCACCTTTCCATATTATTTATTGTACCATAATCCTTCCAGATTTGGGATTACCTTTTTACTTATCCCCTGTTGGAGGCTGAAAGATCAAAGCCTGGACGGGCACAGACACTTGCCTGTATTGGGATTATAACCATCGTGAAATGCCAACTCCAACAGCTTCATCACATTGACATAGACGGGCGTAACGCCGGTACCATGTTTGCCCGGAATCCGTACCTCGCTGCAACCCATACCAGCCCAATTGCGAGCATCACTCAATCGTCGCAACCAATCGTATGAAAACGTCGACTTGAGAAAATCCGGCAACATTTTGTCAAAAATTTTGCCTGAGGGCTTGCATTATACAGCAGAACATGCTATAATGAATCTCGCCGTTAAAAAGAAATCGTTTAGCGGAAAAAATGGGCCTGTAGCTCAGCTGGGAGAGCGTTCGGTTCGCATCCGAGAGGTCGTGGGTTCGAATCCCTTCAGGTCCACCATTCAATTGAGTCTGAATGCATAAATGCGTTCAGACTTTTTTTATTGTTGGTTGTCATGGAAAACCTATTTTTCAGATTCGAGAGCTTTATTGGGAGGGAACTATGGCTTTTATACGAATTCCTTACGATCAATGGGAGAGAAAGGAATATTTGGAGTTCTTTCAGAATTCCTCTATTTATATAACCGAACAGCTTGATATGACAAAGTTGTATTGTCACATCAAACAGAAGGGTTTACGCCTGTACCCTTCCCTAGTTTATTGTACTGCTAAGGTCGTCAATCAATATCCCGAATTTCGATATGCTTATGATGAGCAACACTGTGTTGGAATCTGGGAGGAACTCCATCCATATTACACAGTGCCTAGGGTAGACAATCCAACACTTTTTTCCATGAAATATTCTGTGTATTCCCCAGACTTTCTGACATTTTACCATACGTTTGAACAGGACTACAAGGTTGCTGAACATTGTGGACGTCTACTTTGCGATGAAACTATGCCCAAAAATATCTTTGGCGTCTCAATTGCTCCAGGTGTACCATTTACCGGTTTTTGCTTTGGAGGAGAACCCAAAGAAGATTTTGTTCCTTTTGTTCTTTTTGGAAAGCTTACTCACCAAGGAGACCGTTTCCTTTTGCCGGTTGGCGCAGAATTTTCACATGCAGTAAACGATGGCCAGCATATCAGCCGCTTTTTTGAGCAGTTAAAAGAGACGGCAGACAACCTCCTATAAGTGGGATTATATTCTTGAAAACATCGAAGTACAAACTCAGAGTCAATTTTATAACGGCCTTTTTTGTCTACTTCGTTTTAAAATGCATATAAGGGTATTATTGGTAAATGATCGTGAAGTTAGCTTATAGGAAACAAATAGCAATAAAAAGCTTCCTAGGGACCTTTCGTTCCCCAGGAAGCTCTTTTTTGTAATCCGGTATTCAATACACAGAATGTGTATGTGTTTTCGCTGGATAGCTTGGGATGTGAAGCAACTTTGGCAAACGGAGCTTACTCTCAACATAGTCTGCACAGATTCCTGTGCTAGAAAATAGAATCAAGAACAACATTCCCGTTTGAATCCAATATACCGTCACATCGGTAACACCGTGAGCAATCACGGCAGCAAAGGCGGCCGTCAAGAGAATGTTCATCTCGTTGCAGATATGGTTTCGGAACCGAAGCCATAGGATTTTACACTGAACAAAGATATAGAGTCCCATTGCCCCTGTCCCGATGATTCCATAATTCAAGAGGGTATCCAGCAACAAGTTATGGCAATGATACGTCTGATACCCATCAAACACACGATAGATCATCTGATATGACGTAGGCCCCATCCCGAAGATAGGATGGGACTGAATCCCCTGAATGGCTGCCGCCCAAATAGAGAGGCGTTGTCCAAATGTGGTATCAATCGCTTCGACGCGTGGGAAAAGAATTGGAAATAACAGGCTACTAGCTGCGGCAAAGACCGCCAGTGCTAAGAATAGTCCCATCCATTTATAATACTTCTTGAGATAAAACATCACCAATACGGCACAGAGCAATCCCATACAAGAAGACATACTTGCGCAGAAATAAAGTCCCAGCAAATTGACAGCAATCACAACACTGTAAAAAACACGCTCTTTTGAATTGGTAAACAGGCGGTACAATGCGATCAGAACTAAAAATTCGATCATCATACGCATAGTAATTGGCATTGGAAAATACCGACGTCGGCCGGTAATCCGGTGCTGTAGAAAACAATGCGGCTTTTTGCAAAAACGCAAGTCCTGCGCAGAATATAACTTGCCACACAGGCTGCATCCATCATGCGGTTGAATAGAGAACCGGTCATCACGCTGCGCAGGTAAAATGCACAAATCACAGCTGCCAAAACCAGCATACTGTAAAGCATGCCCATATAATTGTTATACACGGCTGAAACGAAGAAAGGTACGATCAGTGCCCCAAGCAGTGCCTTGCAATAAGGAGATTCCAATGCTTTTGACCGCATTCGATAGTTGACCATTGTCATCACTGCAATGGCGCTTACCGTGACAACAGAAAGATAAAGGGAAAAAACAAAGAGATCACCAGCGCCATTGGCGCGGCGGTATCTATATCCAATTGCTTGACCCACGCTTGCAAACGAATCGAAACAGATTCCATTGTCTGAGTGATAGACCATTCCTCCTTTCGTAAAAAATCGTTCTTTTCCCACAGGATGTCCCACCCCTAGCTGGACGCAAAAATAAGAGTTTCTGTCCAATTGGCGGAACAATAGAACGCGGATATGCCCATTCATACGGTACTTTATTATATACAGCTTTTCTATTTTGAGCAAGAGGAATATTCTATTGAATCAAATCACAGTTTCCGGCGTTTTTTAGCTATTGCGCTGAATTTATGAACGCTTTTTTAACGTTTCTTACAATTCCGTCAGAAACTAGCAATTTCTTACGTTCAATAGTATAATAAATAGGGATTTTGTCCTCTTTTTTCCGTTTGATGATGATTGCGTGCATTTGAATGCCGTATAAGAGGGGATGAGTCTGCCAAAATTTTTAACAGATCGAATGGAAGAGCCATGCCAATTGGTTCCAAAGGAGTTTTTATGAAAAGACACAGAGAGCTGCTGGTGGACACTGCTGAGCGATCGGATCAGAAATATTGTGAGCGGTTTGAACCTGACTATACACGGACTCAATCCCCAGCAGGTCCAGATGCGCCAACAGCAGGGACTGACAAACGGAGAGGGCGAAATCAAGACTAAAACAGTTGGACAGATTATCCGCGGGAATCTGATTACGCCTTTTAACATTTTAAATATCATTTTGGCAAGTATGGTTTTTTTGGTGGGGTCCTATAAAAATCTGCTGTTTATGGGTGTGGTCATTTGTAATACGCTGATCGGCACTTTTCAGGAAATTCGAGCCAAAAAGACCATTGATAAGTTGTCCTTAATTGCAGCCCCTAAAGCGCGGGTGGTGCGCAGCGGAGAGGAACAAGGCCTCCCGGTGGAAGAGCTGGTTTTGGACGACATCCTGCACCTCTCTGCAGGGAATCAGGTCTGCGCCGACTGCATTGTACAATTTGGCGAGTGCGAGGTGAATGAATCTCTGCTGACTGGCGAAAGTGACCCTGTGGTGAAAAAACCGGGCGATCTTCTTTTTTCAGGAAGTTTTATCGTCAGCGGAGACTGCCATGCTCGTGTGGAACATGTTGGGGCGGAGAACTATGCTTCCCAAATTACAAATCATGCCAAATATTTAAAAAAGCCCAATTCCGAGATCATGACGAGCATCAACAAAATTATCAAATTGCTCGGTTTTGCCATCATTCCGGTGGGCGCAGCGCTGTTTTACAAACAGTATGTTCTTTCCGCACAGCCATTTTCCCAGGCTGTGGTCAGTACGGTTGCCGCGCTGATCGGGATGATTCCAGAGGGATTGGTATTGCTCACCAGCGTCGTATTAGCAGTCAGTGTGATTCGGCTTTCCCGTTATAACGCCTTGGTCCAGGATCTCTATTCCATCGAGACCTTGGCTCGCGTGGATACTCTGTGTCTGGACAAGACCGGCACGATCACCGAGGGAACGATGCAGGTGGATGGAATCGAGCCGCTTTGCCCGATCCCACAGCCTCAGGTGGAGGATGCCATTGCAGCAGTCACCCATGCTTTAAATGACGAAAATCCCACCTCTATGGCCATGAAGCAACTGGGCCTGGTTGTTCCAGATTGGATATGCGTCGATTCAGTGCCCTTCTCGTCTGCGCGCAAATGGAGTGGCGCCAGCTTTGCAAACATTGGAACCTTTGTCATCGGCGCAGCAGAGTTTGTGATGCGGGACCGCTTTGAACCCCTGCGTGAGAAGGTGGAACAGTACTCTTCGCAAGGGCAGCGCGTATTGTTATTGGCCTATTCCCAAAACCCTTTTCAGGATAAGGGGCTCCCTAGGAGCTCTCCCCTTTGGCTTTGCTCCTGTTGAGCGATAAAATCCGCGATAACGCGCGAGAAACGCTGGAATACTTTGCCGACCAAGGGGTAGAAATCAAGGTGATTTCCGGTGACAATGCAGTGACGGTGGCCAACATCGCCAAACGTGCAGGTTTGCAAAACGCAGATCGGTTTGTCGATGCGACCAACCTGAAAACCTATGAAGATATTCAGAAAGCCGTGGAGGAATACACCGTATTTGGGCGTGTGACGCCCCAACAAAAACTCGATCTGGTCAAGGCGCTTAAGGAACAAAAGCATACAGTTGCCATGACAGGCGATGGAGTAAACGACGTATTAGCCCTTAAGGAGAGCGATTGCAGTATTGCGATGGCTTCTGGCAGCGACGCTGCTCGTGCAGTTTCGCAGTTGGTGCTATTGGACTCCAATTTTGCCAGCATGCCGCGCATTGTTCAGGAAGGGCGGCGTTCCATCAATAATTTGCAACGTTCCTCCTCCCTATTCCTGGTGAAATCCATTTTCTCCACCATTATCGCGGTTTGCTTTATCTTCCTGCAATGTGACTACCCGTTCCAACCCATTCAATTTACGCTTATCAATACCTTTACGATTGGGATTCCTTCCTTTATCCTGGCCTTGGAACCAAACAAAGACCGTATCCGCGGGAAATTCTTGGTCAATATCATACGGAAATCCTTGCCGGGTGCTTTGACGATGATTACCAACATTCTATTGTTGGTGGCAGTTTCGCTGTTCCTCCACCTGCCCAACGAACAAATTTCCACCTTGGCGGTCATTTTAACTGGATTTACAGGACTTCTCACTCTATTAAAGGTTTGTGTTCCATTTAATCTGTTGCGGTCTGCGCTGTATACCCTGATGGTGGTTGGTTTTATTATGGCAATGCTATTTTTCCAGCCGCTGTTCTCCCTGGTCGATCTTACGGTCCCCATGGTCGTGGTTTTGGTGCCATTGTTGCTCTTTGCCATCTGCATGATGAGTGTAGTGTTACATGTTATTGAACGCATCATTATGCGCAATGCGGAGGATTGAGTGGCATTTAAGGGTGACAATCTTTAAAAAGAAAAACGGTTGTGTGCGGTCCATAGAAAGCACACAACCGTTTTTAACTTTATAATAGAATAGACAGTATGCTGCATTTCCCTATTCGGAAATGCAGGCGCGTATAACAGGTTATCAAGGATGTTTCAAATGCATTTCCTATTGGCTACTCCCGGCTTTATCGAGTTACAGGTCGTCTGCATCCTGGACGGGATAAAGATCGTCCGTCGGCGTGCCGGTATAGCTGCCGCTGACGTCCGATGGGATGCTTCCTTTGTTCATGTCCGGAAGCGCGCACGCAGCCTGTTCGGCTCGTATCTCGGCTTGGGACTGTCCGGTGGTAGGTTGGGGCTTGGCTGCTTGTTTTTTTCGATCTTTCATCGTCAATCACCTCGCGGATAGGTTTCCCAATCCCGAGCAATTTATGAATGAGACGCCCATTCGGGGCTCGGGCGAAGTCCATCGGTCAAATCTTTAATGACCTCCCCAGCGAGAATAAACCCGGCGACCGGTGGGACGAACGCCACGCTTCCTGGTGTTTGCCGGCGCGGAAATGCATCTTGGAGTTCTGGATTCTCTTCACGCGGTACAGGCTCTTCTTTGGAATACACAACTTTCAAAGATGAAATTCCGCGTTTTTTCAGTTCACGGCGCATGACCCGGCATAGGGGACATACCGAGGTCTGATAGATGTCTGCCACTTCAAAGCGGGTGGGATCGAGTTTGTTCCCCGTCCCCATACTGCTGATGATGGGGATCCCCTTCTCTTGCGCTACCTGCACCAGCGCCAATTTTGCAGATACCGTGTCGATAGCGTCGATAATATAGTCACAATCGTTTAAAAAGTCACTGGGCGTGTCGGGAAGATAAAACAACGGAAAGGTTTGAACATCCACTGCCGGATGGATGCGTTGGGCGCGTTCCCTCATCACGTCAACTTTCTGTTTTCCAATGGTGGAATGGTCAGCGAGAATCTGCCGGTTAAGATTGGTTAAACTCACGGTGTCATTGTCGATCAACAGCAGGTGGCCGACGCCGGTTCGAACGAGTGCTTCCGCAGCAAAACTGCCTACACCGCCGAGGCCAAAAACGGCTACCCGGCTGTTCCGCAGTCGCTCCATGCTGCGTGTACCCAATAAAATCTGGGAACGAGAAAACTCATTGCGCATTCTCTTTTCCTCCTGACAAAAATACCGCGGCCGCTGTCTGGAAGATTACAGACAAATCATAGAGAGGAGAGATATGCTCCAAATATTCCAGGTTTAGCTCCATTTTTGGCGGTAAATCTGTTCTACATAGACCCGTTCCGGATCGTCAGCCGCGTCAAGGAGCTTGTCCTCATCCTTAAACGCGATACTCGAAGGCGCAGTAATCCCCGGGCGGACCAATAAGGTAGCCATCTGCTCCGGTGTATAGAGATCGACGTATTTGCGCACCTCTGGCCGCGGTCCTACCAGGCTCATCGTACCGTTGAGAACATTCAACAGTTGGGAAAACTCGTCCAACCGGAGCCGACGAATAAATCTTCCAACACGCGTGATACGCGGGTCTTCTCCCGTTGTGACAGCAGGACCGATCTGATCCGCATTTTGAACCATTGTACGAAATTTAAAAATTTTGAAATCCTGATTGTAGCGTCCCACACGGACTTGCCGGTAAAAAACAGGCCCCTTGGAATCGAATTTAACAGCAAGCGCCAAAAGCAACAGAAAAGGAGAAAGGATAACCAACATCACAAAAGAGGCGATCATGTCCAAAAGGCGCTTGAAAAACAGGGAGACACGCTTTTTTTGGAGGAGTTCCCAATAAGGCCTAATAGCATCCTCCTGCATACTTTTTGGCAGCTCTTCATAGTTCATAACAAATGCTCCAACTTTCCTTTTTGTTCTCTTTACAGAATTGTATTTCTATTATATCATATAGAAAAGAGGATAATGGATTCTTTGGCTCAAACTCAAAACGGATGTGTTGATTTTCAAAAGAATGATGTACTTCATTCGCATTTTGCGACATCGGTCTCCGTTTCGGCGTGAGATTATTATACCATAAATCTCCAAATAGGACAAATCCAGCGATTTGTTTCTCCACTTCATTATTTGCAGAAACCATAGAAAAAAAGCAGGATGCTGCTTTACAATTTATCCAAAAAAATGTTATAATAGATTAAGATATAATTTAACATGACTTGCATGGGAATGAGACCGTCGATGGGGCTGTATCTCCAAAGGTTTGGAAGTAGTCATAATGGCGTGAAGAAGAAATTGGTCCGATCGGAGTGAGGACAGCAGCTTGTTGTAGTTCCAGAGGTGCGCGTGTGGTGGCGAACGTTCTGGCTTTTGGAGAACCGGTACAGAGGGAAAAAGTAAATCCAGATATTTTTACGTGTGCGGGCACAAAGAGGTTCGGATGAAGAGGGAGTTCTGCCAGTATCTGCACACGGCGAGAGAGACATCGGAAATTTGGGCAATTGCCTATTGAGGAAGAACTTGAACATTGTGTGCCGTTCCTCCTTTTCCACTGTACCAAAGCAGCTGTGGAGCCGGGCCCTCATCCAGTATAAAAACACAAGGAGGACATGAAAATGGCATACTATCTTGGCATTGACCTCGGCGGAACGAATATCGCTGTGGGAGTAGTGGATGAACATTATCAGATTATTGGACGGGGAAGAATAAAACACGCGTTCCCTGTTCTTCAGAAGAGATGTGCGAACAGCTTGCGGTAACAGCCTTCGCTGCATTGGAGGACGCTGGCGTCACGATCGATGACATCCCGTGGGTAGGGATTGGCACACCCGGTACGGTCAACCGCGATCTGGGTGTGGTGGAATTTTCCAATAACCTGTACTTTAATAACTTTGAGTTGCGCCGGATGTTGCAGGAGCGCATGAAAAAAGAGGTTATCGTTGAAAACGATGCGAATGCGGCTGCATATGGTGAATACCAGGCTGGTGCTTTAAAGGGTGCGCGCAATGCTCTTGCGATTACTCTTGGAACAGGCGTGGGCAGCGGCATTATTGTTGATGGAAAAATCTATTCCGGTTCCAATTATTGTGCCGGCGAGATGGGACATACGGTTATTGTGTTTAACGGACGTCACTGCTCCTGCGGGCGTGACGGATGTTGGGAATGTTATTCCTCCGCTACGGGTCTGATTCTCAGCACGAAGGAGGCTATGTTGGCACATCCGGATAAGGAAAGCCCCATATGGAAGCTTGTTGATGGCAATCTCGATCATGTGAGTGGCCGTACGGCGTTTGACGCAATGCGGGCTGGTGATCCGGTTGGAAAGAAGATTGTTGACGAATACATCGCGTATCTCGGCTGCGGATTGGCTAACTGTGTGAATACCCTACAGCCCGATATTCTGTGTGTCGGCGGCGGCATTTGTAATGAGGGTGAAACTCTGTTGGCGCCGGTGCGGGAATATGTGGATCGCGAGCAGTACGGCGGCGCAAAAGTACGTACCAAAATCTGCAAGGCACAGCTGGGGAACGATGCAGGAATCATCGGTGCAGCACTGTTGGGGAAATAATTTTCTTTATTTGGCAGATTGATATTTTATTGAGAGGAATCGGCTATGAGCATAGAACAAAAAACATTTGGTACAATGCCGGATGGGACGAAGATCCACTTATATACCCTAAAGAATACCAATGGTGCCTGTATCCAAGCGATGGAATACGGTGCGCGCGTGGTCAGTATTCAAGTGCCGGACCGCAAAGGAACGTTTGGAAATGTTGTGTTGGGCCATGACACTTTGGAGGAATATCTGGCGGATGGGGATTTTCTCGGCGCAGCTGTCGGGCGCTACGCCAATCGAATAGGCGGCGGAACAGCCGAAATCGACGGTACCCCTACTCCTTCAGTCAAAATGAGAATGGGAATACACTGCACGGCGGCTTTCAAGGATTCCATCAAAAGGTATGGCGTTTAAAATGTAGCAACAACGATGATGAGGCCCCTTCCATCACTTTTGCATATCGCAGTATCGATGGCGAAGAGGGATTCCCTGGAAACCTGGATGTGTCAATCTGTTATACATTAACAACGGATAATGCGTTGGTAATCGATTACAAGGCGAAAACCGATGCTTCTACGTTGGTAAATCTGACAAACCACAGCTTTTTTAATTTGACAGGGGACCCGGCACGCGATATTCTTTCGCACGAATTGCAGATCTATGCGGACCACTTTACAGCGGCAGGACAAGATTTAGTTCCCACAGGAGAGTTTACTCCAGTCGCAGGAACACCGGCGGACTTCCGAACGGCCAAGACCATTGGGCAGGATATTCGTGCAGCCGACCCTTTCCTGCGTAAATGCAACGGTTATGACCACAACTTTGTTTTGGCAGGCGAGTCTGGGAGGAAGAAAGCCGCAGAAGTATACGACCAGTCCACCGGACGTGTGATGTTGGTGTTTACCGATATGCCGGGAATGCAGCTCTATACGGCGAATGGTTTCTCCGAAGGTGTCGTTGCCAACGGTGGGATTCCCCTGCAAGCCCATCATGCGCTTTGCCTGGAGACACAGTTTTTCCCGGATGCCCCCCATCATGAAAACTTCCCCAGCGCAGTTCTCCGTCCTGGAGAAGTATATCAGCACACAACTACATACAAATTTGAAGTGCGTAAATAAATGGTTGTGTAGGTTTACGGATTTTCCTTTTGACAAGGATGGTGCGGAGAGAGTTCAATTTTTCATGGAATTCTTGGCCTGCATACAGTATCTAAAGGCCGAATACAAAATATCGGATAGAACAAAAATTAAGCGTGCAGAAAGCGGTAGAATCCGCTTTCTGCACGCTTTTTATATGGATATTGTTTTGTGGCGCTTGCAATTTTTGCGCAAGAGAAAGGGATTCTTTGGTGGGTAGATGAAAGGGCGTTCGATACTCCCAACATTCTTTGACATATTTTTACGATTTCCTTTTCCTTTCTTTAAGGAAGCGAATGTTTAATGGGAAAGCATGTTCTGCCAAAGAGGCCCTTTTTCTCCATTTCTATACTACAATGGCGCATATATAGAGCAGAACCGACAAATGATTGGCAGGATAGAAGAAACATTGAAAAAGTTCCCATCCAAAGAAGCGCCTTTTCTTCTCTGCCAATAATCCAAAAATCCCCGATACCGGCGAAGAAACGCCGTATCGGGGAAATAACATCGAAGAGAAGGCTGTAAAATGATAAAGACACTTCCCTCTCCTTTGAAACGCCATTGTAAAAGATTTCTTACAATTATTTTTTCAGAACTTCTTTGACGACCTCTACCACGTGATCGGCACACAGACCAAAATCTTTGAGCAGATCAACCGCCGGGCCAGAGTAACCAAAGCAATCGTTCACGCCAATTTTGGTTACGGGAACCGGATTCTCTCGGATTGCCTCGCATACGGCATCACCAAGACCGCCGATAATGCTGTGCTCCTCGGCCGTTACAATACGGCCGGTTTCCTTGGCCGCCTTTTGCAAAAGTTCCGCATCGATCGGCTTGATCGTATGGATATTGATGACACGTGCATCAATCCCTGCTTCTGCAAGCTGTTCAGCCGCCTTGAGGGACTCCCCTACCATAAGGCCTGTAGCAACAATGGTGATGTCTTTGCCGTCGCGCATGGTTATACCCTTGCCAAGTTCAAATTGATAACGCTCATCGTTGATTGTTTCAATCGCCAAACGGCCCAAACGGACATAAACCGGGCCGTTGTAAGCGGCAATCGCTTTGACCGCGGCTTTCATCTCGTAATAGTCGGCCGGATTGACAACCGTCATTCCTGGAATCGTGCGCATCAGTGCAATGTCCTCACAGCACTGATGGGTTGCACCGTCCTCGCCGACAGAGATTCCCGCATGAGAACCGCCAATTTTGACGTTCAGATGCGGATAGCCAATTGAATTGCGCACCTGCTCATAGGCACGTCCGGTGGCGAACATGGCAAACGAACTTGCAAATGGAAGCATGCCAGCAGCTGCCAATCCAGCTGCAACACCCATCATATTCCCTTCTGCGATACCGCAGTCGAAAAAGCGCTCTGGATGCGCCTTTTTAAACATACCGGATTTTGTAGCTGCGGCCAAGTCCGCGTCGAGAACCACTAGGTTCGGATATTCATCCATCAGCTCGACCAAGGCTTCGCCATAGCCATCTCTTGTCGCTTTTTTGATTACCTCTGCCATTTATTCCACCTCCAATGCCGCAAGCGCCTGTTTCAAGTCCTGCATAGCAACTTCATACTGCTCTTTATTGGGGGCGGTACCGTGCCAGCCCACCTGGTTTTCCATGAAGGAGACACCCTTCCCCTTCACAGTTTTGGCGATGATGACACAGGGCTTCCCCTTCACCTCTTTGACGTGCGCAAATGCCGCTTCCATCGCATCAAAGTCGTGGCCGTCGATCACCACAGTGTCAAAGCCAAAGGCACGGAATTTCTCGTCGATCGGATACGGGCTGCAAACTTCGTCCAGGGTTCCGTCGATCTGCAAGTCATTGTTGTCCACGATCAGACAGAGGTTGTCCAGCTTTTTGTGAGAAGCAAACATCGCTGCTTCCCAAACCTGACCCTCTTCAATCTCACCGTCGCCCAGCATGGAATAGACACGATAGTCTTTACCACTGAGCTTGGCTGCCAACGCCATACCGCAGGCTGCGGAAACGCCCTGTCCTAAAGAGCCCGTGCTCATATCAATGCCGGGAGTGTCCAACATGTTGGGATGCCCCTGTAACATCGCGCCAATATGGCGCAGTTTTTGCAGCTCTTCCATGGGGAAATACCCTTTGAGTGCCAATGTCGCGTACAGAGCCGGACAGCAATGCCCCTTAGAGAGCACAAAACGGTCCCGGTTTTCGTCTGCCGGATGGGCGGGATCTACGTGCATCTCCTTAAAATAGAGATAGGTCAGCACGTCTGCCGCGGAGAGAGAGCCGCCGGGATGTCCGGATTTTGCATGGTATACTCCCTCAATCGCGCCCATACGGATTTTACAGGCAGCAATTTGCAGGTCTTTCTTTTCTGCTGTATTCATAATGTCCTCCCTTGAAATGATATGAGAAACAACCGCAATTATTATAGCGCATCAACGCGAAAAATGCAATTTTCGTTGGGCATTTTTTGCCTATTTGCGCCATGCGACGACTGTGTTCGCGTTAGAACACAAAATTTTGTTGGAAACAACCGGAAAAAATACTTTTTTGAACGGGCTCTTTACGCTTTGTCGCTCTTTTCTGCTCTTCGCCTGTTTAGCTGACTGCAAACTGGCTATTGTAAAGGTTGGCGTAGAATCCGCCTTTGGCCAGAAGTGTTTCATGGGTTCCCTGCTCTACAATATGTCCCTGATTCATCACGAGAATCAGGTCTGCCCCCTTGATGGTGGACAGGCGATGCGCCACGATGAAGCTGGTCCGTCCGCGCATCATGTCCTCAAATGCCGTCTGAATTTTCCATTCGGTACGGGTATCGATGCTGCTGGTCGCCTCGTCGAGGATCAGCATGGGCGGGTCGACCAACATCACGCGCGCAATGCAGAGCAACTGCCGCTGTCCCTGTGAAAGATTTCCGCCGTCCTCAGAGATCACGGTGTCGTAGCCCTGTGGTAGACGCATGATGAAGGAGTGCGCGTGCGCTTTTTTAGCGGCCGCGATTACCTCTTCCATGCTGGCATCCTCCCGTCCATAGGAGATGTTTTCCCGAACGGTCCCAGAAAACAGCCAGCTTTCTTGAAGCACCATTCCATATTGCCGGCGCAGGCTGCTGCGCGTGACCGATTGGATGTTGTGACCATCCACTGTGATCGATCCGCGATCCGCATCGTAAAACCGCATCAAGAGATTGATGATCGTCGTTTTTCCGCAACCGGTTGGACCGACAATTGCAATCCGGCTGCCCTTATGCGCAGCGATATTCATGTCCTCGATCAGTTTCCGTGCGGGATCGTAGGAGAAAAAGAGATGTTCCACCGCTACATCGCCCTCACAGTGCTCCAATACAGCCGCATCCCGGCTGTCTGGCCGTTCAGAAGCCTCGTCCAGTACGGCAAATAGGCGCTCGGCGGAGGCAAAGGCGGTCTGTATCTGGGTGAGTACGCCGGTCACTTCATTAAAGGGTTTTGTGTACTGGTTGGCATAGGAAAGGAAACTGGTGATCTGACCGATGGTCAGTGGCGCCGGCCATCCTGTGATGGCACAGACCGCGCCGAAGGCCGCTACGGCTGTATACACCATATTGTTGACAAAGCGCGTGCTGGGGTTGCTTAGAGAGGAATAAAACTGCGCTTTGACCCCACAGTTGTAAAGGCGTCCATTGATCTCTTCAAACTGTTGCTCCGCCCGCTTCTCATAATGGAAGGTCTTTACAGTCTTTTGGCCGCCGATCATCTCCTCGACAAAACCGGACAGCTCCCCCTGTGTCGCCTGCTGTTCGACGAACTGCCGATGAGTCAACCGCGCAATAAACGCGGCGACAAACAGCGAGAGCGGGGTCACCAATACCACCACAACAGTAATGACAGGGCTAATGGTCAGCATAAACAGCAAGGTACCGACGATTGTCACAATCCCTGTAAAAAGCTGCGTGATGCCTTGCAGCAACCCATCGGATACTTGATCCACATCGTTGACAATGCGGCTGATGAGGTCGCCGTGTGCATGGCCATCGATGTATTTTAACGGCAGGGTGTTGATTTTCTCGTAGGTCTGAATGCGCAGGTCGCGGACCGTCTTGTAACTGACGCGGTTGGTACAATAGGTCATCAGCCATTGGAAAGCTGCACTCACCACGATAGTGACTGCTAAGGTAAAGAGAATTGGCAGCATGGCGGCAAAATCCACCTGATCCGGACCGATTACGAAATCGACTGCACGCCCAACCAGGATGGGGCCGTAAAGCGTCAGGGATACGCTGATGATGGCGCTTACCAACGCCAGAAGGAGAAACGCCGCATGTGGCTTGGCATAACGCAGAAGGCGTTTCAGGACCGAACGATTCATACCCGATTTCTTCTTCATTTGCGTTCCGCCTCCTCTTTGCTCAGCTGGGACAGACAGATCTCTCGGTAGACTTCACAGCTTTCCATAAGTTGGTCATGGGTACCCAGGCCCGCCATGGCTCCGTCGTCCAGGACCAGGATGCGGTCTGCCGCCTTCACGGTGCTCACACGCTGTGAGACCATTAGGACGGTCATCCCCCGTGTTTCATCTTTGAGTGCCCGGCGCAAAGCGGCGTCTGTTGCAAAATCCAATGCACTGGCGCTGTCATCCAAAATGAGAATCTCAGGCCTTCCAGCAAGGGCGCGGGCGATGGTGAGGCGTTGCTTCTGCCCGCCGGAGAAGTTTTTACCTCCTTGACTGACAGGGCTGTCTAGGCCCTGCGGAAGGCGGTCCACAAATTCCTTTGCCTGGGCAATACGCAGGGCATCTTCTAGATCCTGCTCGGTGGCCTGTGCGTTACCCCAGCGCAAATTGCTGGCGATGGTACCGGAAAAGAGCTCTGCTAACTGTGGAACCATTCCGATCTTACTTCGCAGTTGTGAAAAGGGATATTCCTTTACATCGATCCCCTCTATATAGACGGAACCCTCTGTAACATCGTAAAAACGGGGAATTAAGCTGACCAGTGTCGATTTGCCAGAACCAGTACCACCGATAATTCCCAGGGTTTCTCCGGCCTTAACCGTAAAGTTCAAATCCTTTACGGCGAATTTTTCGCCATCTGTTCCGCCATCGCCGCTGTAGGAGAAGCTTGCGTGAGAAAATGTAATCTTTGGGGCGCCCTCCTTGGTTAGAACAGCTGATTTGGCTGTTTCGGGAACGGAGGTTTCTGTCTCTAACACCTCATTGACACGCCCCGCAGAAGCAGCTGCTTTGGTAAAAGTCACCACCAGGTTGGCCACCACGATCAAGGCGAGCAGGGTTTGCGACATGTAATTGACAAAGGCGATTACTTCTCCTTGGGTCATCCCTCCGGAGGTCACGCGCATGCCCCCAAACCAGACAATGGCAATCACAGCAAAGTTCATAATCAGATATGTGAGTGGATTGAGCAATGCAGAGAGCTTTCCTACCCGGATGGCGGTATCTGTCTGGTCGTTTGCAGCCGCGCGGAATCGAGATTCTTCGTGCTCCTGTTTGGAAAAAGCGCGGATTACGCGCGCCCCGCTCAGCCCCTCACGGGAGATCAGTGAGATACGGTCGAGTTTTTTCTGCATGACCCGGAAATATGGGACCGAACGGCTCATCACCAGATAGAGCACCAACCCGATCAGCGGGGTCGCCACTAAAAAGATAATAGCGAGTGGAAAATCCAACAACATGGCCATTACAATGGCGCCAATGGCCAGAAATGGCGCACGAATCACCAGGCGGATGAGCATGGCGACTGCGTATTGCAGCTGGTTGACATCGTTGGTGATGCGTGTAATCAACGAAGGGGTGCCGAAGCGATCGATCTCTTTGTGGGAGAATGTATTGATGTGGCGGTACATTTCATTGCGCAGGACCGTGCCGAAACCCTGGGAGGCGATGGAGGCCATTTTTTGGCAGACCAGCGCGCAACACAGACCGACAACCCCTAACAGCAGCATGACGCCTCCCATGCGCCAAACGTAGTTCACGTCCCCTGTACGGACGCCGTTGTCGATAATCTGTGCAGTGACGATCGGTACGATCAATTCAAAGATGGCTTCCGTCAATTTGAAGACCGGCCCCAAAATTACTTGAAGCCGGTATTTCTTCAGGAAGCGTGCGAGTTTTCGCATAAGACCAAATCCTTTTCTATAACATACCTTTTATTTTACCTCTCCTGGACAGAAATAGCAATTTTTTTTACCGGTGATCCCCAAGACGTGGAAGTCGTTCCAATACGGTCGCGGAACTTTTTAGACAGAAACATGTAATAGGAACACAGAAATCACTCTGACAATTTCTCAAACAGAGCTTTTCGAAAAAGGCGTTCTTTGCAGAGAAAATAAAGGAAGTTTTCTAAGACAAAAAGGATGTATTTTCTTTGTATGATTTGTCGATTGTATTCTTCTGAAAATATGATAAAATTTAAAATAAGAAAAATGTCAAATATATTCTCCTGAATTTTATTGGAAAGAGGTCATTTAAAAGAGAATATCGGCATTTTTGAAAAAATACGGGTGTATTTTATCGGCATATTGCTTTAATAAAATGAACGCAAAAATACACCAGTATATGGGAGGGAATTCCTGTGAGAAAGAAATGTACGCCGTGGATTGCGCTTTTGCTGTCCTTCGCCCTGCTCTTTTCGTCATTTCCTATGGCCTTTGCTGCGGCAGAGCCCTATGTGGAAAGCGATACCACGATCAATTTTACAAAAGCGCAGGGGGACTACTACTGGTTTAAGTTTACGGTACATGGTTCGCATGAGGACCCACAGATTGCGGCCGGAAATGGCAGCGTTCTGAAGACCGGCAACTGTAAAAAGCTAAAAAATGCCAACGGCGAAGACGAGTATCGGTTCCAGGTGTGGGCGGTCGGAAAGCCCGGTGAGGCTTCTGCCATCTATACGACCTTACCTGGTCAAGAGCCTGTCAAACACTGTGTTATTACCGTAGGGGAACCGCTTCCTGCCGCGGCTGTCGCTCCGGAGCCGCAGACAAGCACGGAGACGTCCGCGTCCAAGCAGGGACATACGATTTACGTCACCAGAACCGGCAAAAAATACCACTACAATAACCACTGTAATGGAGGTACTTATTACGAATCCACCCTAGAGCAGGCTTTAGCCCGTGGGTTGGAACCCTGTAAAAAATGTGTTGGATGACCTCCTCTTTTTGATACGTAAAACGCCCTCCGGCTTTTTAGCCAGAGGGCGTTTTACGTATCAAAAGGTTACAAAAAAGCAATAACATGTACCTGGGAATTAAAAAATGACGTTGGCAGGATGTGCCCCTTTGGAGAACCGTAAATCGGCCATTGGGAACGGAGGAATGCTCCTGTCTGCATCCTCGGCTCTTTATGACGATTTGGTTTCCAGACGGATGGTAAGAGCGATCAATCCCATTCCTACAAGCAGAAAGATGGTCTTTATGCCCCAAACAGAGGCGGGCAGAGCAAATGCAGGGTCCAACGTTTCAAGGGTCAGTGGATATTCGGAAAACCATGTAGCCCCAAACAACCCCCACTCTGCGGGAAGCGGCAACAGATTGATAGACAACATCACGGGCATCAATACCAGAATCAGGGCCGGGTGGATATGGCCGGCTGCCATGCCCAGCCCCAGGACAAAGACAAATGCCGGAAGCAGAGAAACCAGAACGGGGATGAGCAGTTCTCCAATGGAGACAACCGCCCCGAACAGTGTGGCCAAAAAGCCCATCCCCAGTGCACAGACACACACGGCCAACAACAGCCAGGCCGCCCCTACAGCAGCACATTTCCCCATGAGATAATTTCCAGCATTCACGGGGGTTGCGTCGGTCAGGGGTTTGACCCGGCGGGCCTCCTTTGAAAAAATCCCCCAGAGAAAAAAGAGCAGTGCCACGGACAACAGGGGCAAAACCTGTGCCGAATAATAGCCAAAACTCCACGGAGAAAACGGCGCGGTGTGAGCAATGCCTTTGATGACTTCACTGTTTAGTGTCTGCCATCCGAAATAGAGGCTCACCACCAGAAGGCCCAGGAAAAATTTATTGCATACGGCTCGCCGCAGCTCATATCGAAAGATCTTACGCAAGGTTCAAATCCTCCTCTGTCAGAGCGCAGGCGCTCAGAAAGTCTTGATAGGTAAGGTAGGGATAGGTGGGATCAAGTTGCCGGGTAAAGAGCTTGGCGAGAATGGCATCCATCGCCTCTTCCCCACCGACCAGCTGCTCTGCTTTCAGGATTTTCAGAGGCATTTCACAGTACTGCCGCACCTGAGAGAGGCTGTTGGCAATGTCTGCGCGGTACTGCTCCGGCAGCTGCTCCAGATATTCGGGGTGGCGGACATAAAAGTTTTGATAGTAGTCGTCCACCTGCTCTTGCCAGACGTCCACATAGTTCTTTTTCGCATAGGCGTCTCCGTACTGTTCCTTCATCATCCGATAGGTGGTGTAGACGGTCAGCCCTTCTGCAGACCAGGGATCAGAGGCGTCCTGTGAATCGAACATATTTCCAAGCCCCCACCACTGATGGACGATCTCATGGGCGAGAACCTCACTGCCCCCGGCACCCTTAAGCGGGTCTTTCAGGCCTTGTTCGTTAAAGCTGTCCTCCCCCATCGCGCTGGCGCCATTTGCGGCGTAACCGCCGCCGACCATGCCGATCTCGATCAACTTCATAGAGGAATCCCCGTAGAAGGAGAGCGGGCCATAGTGCTCGGTGCAATAGTCAAACACCTGCTTTACAACGCTGTCCACATTACATTCCTCCATCACTTGTTTGTGTTTTGCGCTGTAAAAGAATTCTACATCAATCCCTGCAGCGTCAATGTGATGCGAGATATAGTCTCCGGCGTAAAGGATGATATTCTGACCGCGGTCGATCAATTTCCAATGATAGCTGCCGTCTGGATTTTTTCCCATCTGTTCGACCGTTCCCTCTGCAAACAACACCGGCGTCATACCGGCCGGTAGGTCGATCTCCGCTGTAAAGGGCGGTTGTTCCTCCGTCTCCCAGACAAAGTCCTTTGGCATGGGGGAAAAATCCTGATTGGCCAGATAGATATAATCGCGGCTGATCTCGAGGGCCCCTTGGGATAATTCCAGCAGGTTCCACTCCTGTGGAAAGCCGCCGTACTCGATGACCAGCTCCATTGTCTCCACTGCGGGAAGATCGACCTCAATCGTTTTGGTATTCTGGTCGTCGTCCTCAAGATCCCGGAAGGTTACCGGCACTTCGTTTACAGTTGCCGATTGAACCTGATACCCCGGATTTGTTTGGAAGGAGATGGTCTGCGGTTCCCCGCTGATGTTATGCAGGGAATATACCGCTGTACCGTAAAAACATCCGGTGGAGAGGTTGGGCCGGGCATCAACGTGAATGGCGTTGGAAAATACCGACTCGTTGTATGTGATATTGTAGTAGGAATCCATGTCTATTTCCGCTTTGCTGTGGTCCAAAAACGGCTGATATGTATAGACGGCATAGCCGGAGAGCAGGGACGTAACCACCAGCAGCGGCAGGTATACCTTGCGGAGGTTCCGAGCGGCAGAGCCGAAGATTCCTTTCCCGTAGCGCCGGACACAGAGAAAGGACAGCGCGCAGAGCCCACACAGCAGAAGGAGCCAGAAAAGCCGGTTGTACAGAACGGACCGCAAAAGCCGGACGTTGCCAAAGTCGTCCGACATCGAATTGACCGCAGGGTTCAGCCAGCGCAACAGCCAGTTTTCCTTCCAGGCGGTCAAACTCAAGAGGGCGAATGCAGCAAACAGAACCAGGGTAAGGTCAAGCCGCCGCGTGATTTGATAGGCTGAAGCGGTAAAGAGAACTGCGCACAGAGCAGCCGGCAACATAAAGGTCAGGTAACCCGCCACGTACAACCACCCGTGGAACACCGAACCGATTTGAGCGGCGGTGAATGGCAACCAGACGGTCAGTGTAAGCGCCTGTGCAGCTACTGCTGCGAGGAGCAATGCGCCGATGCGGCAAAAGCCCGCCTGTAGAGGGGAAATCATGGCGTCTGTAAGGATGTCCACGTGGGAGCGGTGTCCGCGGCTGCATTCCCAGGCGGTGAGCAGAGCAAAGGCGACAGCGCTTCCGATTGCGCCAGCCAGGGCGGGGTTCCCCAGGTAAGCTCCTGTCAAAGAGGTGGCATAGGAAGTTGCGGCGGAAGAGGAAAACAAAGGCCGGTAGAGCCACAGCCCGGCGGCTGGGGATAACACGGAGACAGCGAGCGCCAACCAAGTCAGTCGATCCCGGAACAGCCGTGCTACCTCTACGCGGAAGAGAGACCATCCCTTCATTGTGCAGCCCCCTCCCCTGCAATCCAGTATAGATAGGCATCCTCCAGGCTGGGTTCGACCGGCTCAGCAAACGGCGGCAGCTTTTCCGCTACACCCCGGCATGCAACCCCCTTGGCGGTGTTGACGCGGGAGGTAATCTGCAAATCGTGGTTTGCCAAGCTCTCTTCACTTTCCAGAAATACACCCACGTGTCCTTGTGCAGAGGCAATAAGCGCTTCCGGCGTCCCTGTGAAGAGAATGGTTCCGTGGTGAATGACAATCAACTGGTTGCATACCGACTGGACATCCTCAATGATATGTGTGGATAAAAGTACGATCTTATCTTGCGCAGTTTGGGAGAAAAAGTTGCGGAAATGGATGCGTTCTTCCGGGTCCAGGCCGACGGTGGGTTCATCGAGAATCAAAAATTCGGGCTCTCCCAGAAGCGCCTGCGCGATGCCAACCCGTTGGCGTTGCCCTCCGGAGAGCGTTCGAATGCGGGCCTTGCGCTTTTCCGTCAGGTTGGCTGCTTCCATTGCCCGGTCAATGGCTGCCCGGCTGTTTCGGAGCCCTTTTAATGCCGCCATATAGTCGAGAAATTGCCAAACGGTTAGCTCGTCATACAGGCCGAAGGACTGCGGGAGATAGCCAAGTTTGGCTTTTAATGCTTTTTCACACCGGTGAAGAGGCGTCCCATCCACTGAAATATTCCCGCTGGTGGGCAGCAAGCCCGCCACCAAGAGTTTCATTAGGGTAGATTTCCCGCGCCGTTCGGTCCTAACAGACCGATCAAATTGGGGCTTTCCAGTGTGAGGTTTACATCCCGCAGGGCCTGCTTCCCTGTATGGTAGGTCATGTTCAGTTGTTCAATGGAAATCCGCATGAAGGGTACCATCCTTTCCAAATTTGGGATGCCTATATCATATAAAATCCATTTGGAGCCGCTGTGCAGATTTTTTGTAGATTTTGTGGAGAATTTGCCCATGCGCGAGCCAGTATCGCGGAAAATACTGTGGGAATGGAACCCAAGAGAAAAGAGGGTATACCAAAAGCCATGAAAGGACGGAAGGGTCCCCTCGTTTTTGAAATAAAGACTCTGAAAATAAGAATATTGCAGAGACTATCATTGCAAAACAGAGAAACGGACCTATTGGCACGGTAAACCTGGTATGGATGCCAAATTATACAAAGTTTGTGAATATGAAAACTATATAAAAGCAATTACTTTTTCTCAAAAATCATTGTGTGGCAAGGCCGTCACCCGGATGAAACCTTTCCCTTCCTCTTCCTTGCATATTCCAGAAGATCTCTTGCGTTGCTGGCAGGGCGCCACGCATAGGCAATGAGAAAATCGGTATGATCGACCATATACCGATTTGCCCGGACAATAGCAACCTTGCGGGTACCTTTCCATGCCCGGAGGATAATAGGTACTGTCAAACCCATCTGGTACAGGAATAGGACGTTCTGCCGGATGGTAGGGCAACAATAAGGTAAGTTCAACTTCTGGATGGCTTTGTTTTGTGGTTTTTACAGCTTTTGCCACAAGACTGTCAAAATTGCCGTAACGACCAACCATAAATTCGGTGACACCGTAGCGGGTTGTATGTTCCTCGATGGCAGCATACAGTGCTGGATAGATTTTTTCGGAGGCTTTTTCTATGGCCTATCAAGAAACAGCTTTTCTGACTCATCGTAAGCATCCTCTCAGTGCTTGTATATATCGTTAAAATCATACGATTAAAGTGATTAAAAGGCAACGACAAACAAAAGTATAATTTACGAAGAACACAAATAAAGGGGTGATGCAGGTGAAAGATATTCTCTCTGCCATAACCGCATATCGAGAGGATCGGGGCTGGACGGAGTATCAGCTTGCAGAACGCTCTGGCTTGCCGCAGTCTACAATCTCCTCGTGGTATCGCAAGAATATGGTCCCTACGATTCCGTCCTTGGAAAAAATCTGTACAGCTTTTGGTATCACACTTTCTCAGCTGTTTGCAGAAGAAGATACTCCCGTTTCTTTGACGGTTTCACAAAGAAAGCTTCTGGAGCGATGGTCGAGATTGAGTGAGGAACAGCAAGCCGTAGTATTTGCTTTGATTGATAAAATGTAAAAAAGCCGCCAGAAGCAGCATCTCTTGGATGTGCCTCTGGCGGTTTTGCTTATCCATCAAAATCGAACGGTAGAGGTTCTGTTACGGTTTGTAAATATTCCTTCGGGTCTCCGTTCAGAATCAATTCCGCATAGGACAGCGGATCGTTGTAGATGAGCCAGTCCCGTTCAGGCCGCTGGAAGCGGCTGTTCGCGAGCTCGTCCTCTACAGAGGTACAGTGAATGGAAATCATGCTGCCGTCGGAGTACCGCAGTTCAACACGACCGGTACCCATGTTAAATGCACAGGAAAGTAATTTTTCCATCATGATATTCTCCAAAATAGTTTGCTGTATTTGCCTATATCCGCATATAGGCAAGCAAAGCAGATTATCAATATAGTCTCTGTTAACAAGAAAAACTCCCGCCTAATTCCTGTTAGGAATCAGACGGGAGTTTCGTATGCACCCGAAAACCGCCAGCTAACCGTTGATAAGTCATTTATTTCCTTATCACTGTTAAGCCAACATTTGGGGGGCTTTCCGCTCATTTTTGTTAGGGTGTATCCCCTCCAAGTTAATCGGGACAGTATAACGGCCCGATTCGACGCTCAATCGAAAGAGTGGATAGGGACACACGGGCGGAGAGGTTTGCACAGGCCTTGCGGGGGCCGCAAAAGGACCTTCCAAAAGTCCTTGGAGACCGTGCGGTCAGGGGGCGGGGAAAACGACCGTGGCCTGTACCCCCTGCGGGGTATTTTCCATCCGGTAATCCGCCCCATGCCGGTCCAATACCATTTTGACGATATACAGCCCCAGACCACTACCGCCGGTCCCCCGATTTCGAGAGGCATCCACCCGGTAAAATGCTTCAAAAAGGTGTGGAAGGGCTTCTTCCGGAATATGAATGCCGCCGTTTGTGATGGTCAGTTCCGGCTGTCTGTCTCCGGTAAGCCGGACATGTACGGTTTCCCCTTCCGGCGAATAGAGAAGCGCGTTGGACAGCAAATTGCCAATGGCGCGCTGCAACAGGACGGGATCACCTTTTATCAGTACCCCTGGCGCCGTCGCAATGTGCAACGCCTGTTCACGCATCTGTGCCAACTCCCCGGCCTGCTGCACCTGCTGTTCCACCAGTTGCGTCAAATCCACTTCCTCCTGTTTTAACGGCACGTGCACATTCTCCATACGGGAGATTGTGAGAATTTCCTGAACCAGTCCCTCCATCCGATTGGTGACAGCCAGCGACCGCGCTAGATACTTATCCCGGTCTTTGTAGATGTCCACACCAGCCAACATGCCGGAAAGCTGTCCTTTCAGCACCGTGATCGGCGTTTTTAACTCGTGGGAGGCGGCGGAGAAGAAAGTAATCCGCTGCTGTTCCAACGCCCGCTCACGGTCGATGTCCTGGCGCAGGGCTGCATTGGCTGTGCGCAGTTCATTTAAAGCGGTGGAAAGGCGCTCGGAAAGTTCGTTCAGGTTCCGTCCCAATACGCCGATCTCATCACCGCGTTTTTCCGGACACTTCCAGTCGAAGTCCAGGTCTGCCATCTTCTGGGAAATACCGCTGAGCCGTACGATGGGGCGCGTGATATAACGGGAATAGATGACCGCCCCCAGCAGGGAGATTGCCAGAACCACCACAAGCAGAAAAGGAAGTACCCGCCCCAGTGCCTCGACCGTCTGGTTGGCTGCGGTGACGCTGTTTAGGATGGTCATCGTATAGGGCATGCTGCTCCCCTTGAAGGAGAAGGTGTACTGGGGAAGATCGCGGGTGACGGTGACCAAATCGCCGGAGGCCTGGATTTTCCCACTTGCGGTATCCCAGACCGTCAAGGTACCGGCCGAAGTGGTAGAAAAAGCATCCTCCGAGGAAACCGGGTCGGACTGCGTAACGACAAAGCGGTCCTCCTCGGTTGGAGTATCCGGAATGAGCGTAAGGCTTTCGCCCTCCTCCTCGCTGTAGTAACTGCCGGCAACCGAGTTTTCAGCAGAATCGCTGGCCATGGAGATCGCAATCGAGTTGGGGAGTTCCACCGGATTTCCGTCCGCATCGCTCATCAACACGGTCACGCCGGTATCGATGATAAAACGGTCCACCAGAGGGCCACATTCCGCCAACGTCGTTTTTTCCAATTCCCGGGTAAGCGTGGTCGCCTTTTCCGCGAGATCGCTGTTGACAATCGTCGTGTAGGAGATCGGCGTGGCCCAGGCGATAAAAGCATAGGTCAATGCGCAGGCCGCTGCCAAAATGGCGGCAGTAATCAGAAAAATGCGCAAAGTTAAACTCCCGCCAATCCGTCTAATGCACTTTTTCAACACGGTACCCCACCCCCCGCACAGTCTCGATGTAATCCCCGCGCAGCTTTTTGCGCAGGTTTTTGATGTGGCTGTCCACAATGCGTTCGTCCCCTAGGAAATCGTAATTCCAGAGTTTTCCCAGCAGGACGGAGCGCGTCAATACGCGCCCCTGATTTTGCAACAGTTCCCGCAAAAGTTCAAATTCGCGGCTGGTCAGATCGATGGGGCACCCGCCCTCTGTGACCTGGTAAGCATCGAGGTCGAGGGTCAGTTCCCGGTAGACCAGTAGGCTGGTCTCCTCTTCCCCGCTGCCGGCACGGCGGAGCACAGCGGCAATTTTTCGCAGGAGGATTGGCATGGAGAACGGCTTTGTCACATAGTCGTCGATGTTCAGATCAAAGCCTTTGAGCTGGTTTTCCTCCGCATCCAAGGCGGTAAGCATGATGATTGGGATGCTGGACTCGCGACGGATAAGCTCGCAGACGCCGTATCCGTCCACCTTTGGAAGCAGGACGTCCAACAGGACCAAATTCCAAGTCCCCCCGTGGAACAAATCCAGAGCAGCGATCCCATCCCCAGCCGCGCCGGTCTCATAACCTGCATCGTGCAGATAAGCGCAGAGCATCTCCTGAATATCCGGATCGTCCTCTACGACTAAGATTCGTTTCATTTTCATCAACTCCTGTCGGACAGTATACCATGGGAATTTGAAATTTGTATGGATTTTTTTCAGATTCCAGGTTTTCCCGTTGGAAACCGGAATAGCCAGGAACTTTGATAACCGGCACGCCGGGCAAGCGGCCTTCCCGCCGCGATTATGCCCCCAACAAAGCCGGGATGCTTGAAAAGTTCCATAAAGGCTCTACGCTGGCAAGCCTTGCTCAATTGAAGCTTTTTCCACGAAACCACAGCAGCCCATAAGTGGGCAGTTCATGCGGCAAAGAAGCCTTCTATGGCGGGAACCTTGCCGGGCGCTCTCTGCTGTTGTCCCCGTGTGGACGGTATGCGCGGCGCCTTGGTGATAAAACCGCTGTTCATTTCCCGCTTTACCCACAAGCAAAGCGTGCCTACTCCCTCCAGCAGGACCGCAGGAGTCCCTTTTGAGAAAGCATATCAGTCGCCCCCTCCGGCTGAGCCGGGGACATAAGGAGGCCCCATAAGGCCCATTGCCGGCAAGCGTCTCCAAACGTGCGGAACTTGCTTTCGCTTGCGTCACTCACCCCACAGCGCACAGCCCGTACATGGGCAATTACTGTTCTAACAGCAACCTTCTGCCATCGAAAGATTGTTGTGAACAACTCGCTTCGCTCGATACTGAAAGCGAAAGCTTTTTTATGGGGCTTCTCCATATGCACAGCCGGTGATTTCTCTAACCAAACAGAATGCGCTCAAAGGCCAACTGCCTTTGAGCGCATGAAATGAGTCTGGTATTATTCGTACCGCAGAGCCTCGATGGGGTCGAGCTTTGCGGCCTTGTTGGCCGGATAGTAGCCGAAAAACACGCCAATCAGCATGGAGAAGCCGACCGCGATGACGATGGCTCCTATGGATGGGACTGTGGGCATCCCCAACAGGCTTCCGCCCGCATAACCGAGCAGGGCGCCCAGTAGGATTCCCAATGCGCCGCCGATGACGCAGATAATCATGGATTCCACAATAAACTGCATACGGATGGCGCCATCCGGTGCACCGAGCGCTTTGCGGATGCCGATCTCGCGGGTGCGCTCTGTCACGGAAACCAGCATGATGTTCATCACGCCGATGCCGCCGACCAGCAGCGAAATTCCAGCAATCACCGCGATGGCCGTGGACATTGTGCCCATCATGTCATTGACTTCTTTGACCATGGATTCCAAGCTCTGCGCTTCGCAGTGCATGCTCTCGTTTTTCGCATAGAAGCGGTCGTTAAAAAACTCCGCAGACTCCTCGGCGAACGACTGGTAATCCAAACCCGGCTGAACCGCGATATAGAAATAGAAATACCCGTCCGGCGAGTAATCCAACACGCGGTAAGCGGTCGAAATCGGGATGTAAATGGTGGTGCTCATGCCGGCCGAACCCATCAGGAAGCTGTTTGCCTGATCCTCATAGACGCCCACGATGGTGAAGGTCTGGCGTCCACCGCCATCCATCTCGATCTTGATCTCCTGTCCTACAGCGTTCTGATTGCCGGGAAAAAGCGTCTCTGCCAGGGACTGCGCGATGACCGCCACATATTTGGCGCGCTCTGTGTCCGAGTCGTTGATAAAGCGTCCCCGCACCATGTTCACCTGAGTGCCTGTCGCGCCCGTGGCATAGCCCTCGTTGACGCCTTGCAGACTGACCTTGTTGTCCTCATGAAACTTGGTGACGATGCCGCTTCCTGCGCTCTCCATCAGGCCGATACCGACGATCTTGTCACCGTATTTGTTTTGATACTGTTCGATCATTTCGTCGGTGATGAGGTCGTCCTCAGTATAGGTATAAGAACTGGTGTAATCGCGGGGCGTGACTTGGATTGCAACGTTGTTTACGCCCATGCTCTCCATAGAAGAACTGACCATTCCGGTCATTGCCTCGCCCACCGACGTGATGGCAATCACCGAACCGATGCCGATGATGATTCCCAGCATGGTGAGTAATGCGCGCATTTTGTTGGAAACCAGGCCGGCAATCGCCAGAGAGATGTTCTCAAACAGATTCATGCACCCACCCCCTGCCGCTCCAGGCGCTTGTCGCGTTCCCGGACGATGCTGCCGTCGTGGATGGTGATGATGCGTTCCGTCTCTTCGGCCAACTCGTTGTTGTGCGTAATCAGGACAATGGTCTTTCCCTGTTTTTCGTGCAGCTCATGGAAGATGTCCATCACCAGACGTCCGGTATTGCTGTCCAGAGCGCCGGTTGGTTCGTCGGCCAGGATGATCGCCGGGTCGTTTGCCATGGCGCGGGCGATGGCCACGCGCTGCTTCTGGCCGCCGGAGAGCTCGTTCGGCATATGCCTGGAACGTTCCGACATCTCCACCATCTCTAAAAGTTCCTTGGCGCGCTTACTGCGCTCCCGCTTTGAAATGCCCGCATACAGCATGGGAAGTTCCACATTGGCCTGTGCGGTGCAGCGCGGGATGAGATTGAAGGTCTGGAATACAAATCCAATCTTGCGGTTCCGGATCTGCGAGAGCTTGCGGCTGCTCATTTCAGCCATGGGAACGCCGTCCAGGGTGTATTCCCCCGAGGTCTGGTGATCCAACGCGCCGATGATATTCATCAGCGTGGATTTACCAGAACCGGACGCGCCGACAATGGAGACAAATTCCCCTTCCCGGATGTCCAAGCTGATCCCATGGAGGACTTCCAATTCGTTGGGAGTACCGATGTAATAGGTTTTTACGATGTCGCGCATCTCAATGACTGTCTTACCCATTGGCTACAACACCCACTCCCATCGAGCCGGCGGTATCCTGCGGCAGGACGCCGGCTGCCGGCATAGCAGAAACCGGCATGCCGGGCTGAATCTGTTTGCTGTCCGAGATGATCTGCATGCCCTCTGTGAGGAGATCGCCGCTGATTTCCACCTCATAATCGGTCTCCAAGCCCATCGTAACCGGAACCGCCTCCGCTATGGTAGTCCCGTCCTCCTGCTCCTTGACCGTGTAGACAACCGAACTGCCGTCCGCCGCCGTGGAGATCGCATCGTATGGCACGGCAAAGACATTTTCCTTCTGCTCGGTCACAATGTCTGCGCGGGCGGTCATGCCGATGCGCAGGCCGGTTTCCTTCGAGGAAACCACTACGGTCGCATCGAATTCGACGTCCTTGGAGTTGGCCGTATTGTTGCCATCCGTGCTCTCTGGCGTCCGGACCGCTGTGGGAGATACCTTTTCCAGATAGCCTTCGTATTCATCGTCGCCCGTGGCGTCCGCTTTGATGATGGCTGCCATGTTGGGTTTGACCGTGTTTACGTCGTATTCTTTGATTTTGACGTCCACCTGCAATGCGTCGGTGTTTTCGATCTGGAACATGACGCCGCTCGGCGACGCGCCCTCGGTGGCATATACTGCGGTGATGGTGCCGGAAACGGGCGCAGTCACCGTGCACTTGCCCAACTGCTCCTGTAGATTTTTGAGTTCCTCGCGCTGTACGCGGTCGTCCGCGGAGAGCTTGCTGGTCTCGATCGCCTGCAAATTGTCTTCCAAGCCGTGTGTCACGGCGGTCTGGGTTGCCTTTTGCGCCTTCAGCGCATTGTTATAGGCGTCCTTGGCTGTTGTGAGTTCTGTTTCGTATGTACCCAGCTGGTCATCCACCGCCTTTTTGGCGGCGTCCAGGTTCTGTTTGGCGGTGTCATATGCCTGTTGCGCATCGGTGACGTTCCGCCGCAGTTGGTCCACGCTGAGGGTTTCGGTTCCCTTCATGTACAGGGCATCCGCCTCGTTTTCTGCGTCCGTCAGTGCCTGCTTGCATTCGAGTACGTCTGCCTTGAGTTCTTCGACATCATCGTCGTCATTTTTTACTGCGCGTTCGTATTTCTTTAACGCCTCTTCATAATCGCGTTCCAGGTCGCTGTAGTAGCTGCCGAGTTCATTCCGGCGGTCCTTCAGGGCTTTTTCCGCGCGGCCGAGCGCTGTTGAAGCGGTATCGTAGGCGGACTGCGCAGAGATCAGCTCCGTATTCAGATTGCTGTCCAGCTTGGATTTGGCGGCATCCAGGTCCTTTTGCGCCTGGTCCACCTTCCGCTTGGCGTCGTTCACATTCTGTTGGGCTGTATTCAGCTCGGTGTTCAGGCCAGCATTCAGCGTTTCCATGGCGTCGTCGTATTTCTTCTGGTTGGTTTCAATCTGCTGCTGGTTGTTGGCGCTGGCCGTCGCAAGGGAAAGCTGCTTCTGGGTGATCTGCTGTTGCAGGTCCTCCGAATCCAGGACGCACAAGACGTCCCCCTCGTTGACGTGATCGCCGACCTCGACCAAAATATCCTTGACCGGATAGGTCAAATTGGTGTAAACGTTTACCGAATCCGTGCTCTCCACGTTGCCGTTGGTGCTGATTGTGCTGCGCAGCGTTGTTTTTTGCAGGGGAGAAAGTTCAACGGGAAGTGCGATTGTCCCCGTGTCGGTGGGACGAAAGACCATCACGCCCACAGCCACGGCAGCCAAAACGCCGATGACGATCAAAACCTTTTTCTTTCTTTTCACGCTTTTTAGCCTCCATCACATATTCCATGCGCCGTGGTCCTGCCAAAAGCTGGCCAAATGGCGCAGAAGAGTCTCTGCAAAAATGGGACGGAAGATTCCTTGGAAAGGAATCTTCTTTGGCAGATCCCACTTATGCAGGCACATTGTACCAGTTGATTAATACAATAGTACATATATGATTGCAAAAAGTCAATACTTCAAACACATAATTAAGATTTATTTAAGTTTCTTCACGTTTTTGTAAATTATATCATTTGTTTATTGGGCAAATTGTATAATGATAGAGGAAAAAACCGGATATTTCTTTCAATATTTTTCCTGTAAAGACAGCAAATGCCTCCCAGAAAAACCGCTGCACCGGCGGCCACGATATGGCTGGTCAAAACAGCCCACCAAATACCATCCAAGCCCAAACCGACGTTCGAGAGCAGCCATGCCAAGGGCATACGGATCACCAGATAATACAATACCATGCAGAACAGACTTTTCATTGGACGTCCCATACCGTTGACAGCCCCTAGGAAGCAATTGGTGACCGTATTGAGGACATATCCAATACCGACAATGTAAAAGGAATGTTGCACGATTGCCGCTGCTGGTGCGCTGGAGACAAAACCCTGTGAAAGCGGCCCGGCAAACCCCACAACCAGCGCGGAAAGAAGGAGCAACAAGCCGCCGCCGTACAGAAGAGCGGCGTTCAAATAATCCCGCGCGCGGTCAAAGCGTTTCCCCCCGGCGCATTGTCCCACAATGGTTGTCAGAACCATATTCAAGGCCATGGCTGGATAAAACAGGATGGTCTCCAGCTTGCCGATGATTCCATAAGCGGCGATAGCCGTAACGCCGTACCCGCTCACCAACGAAGTTAAAAAACCCGTGCTGAGGGCTGGGATGCTCTGCTGAAAAGCGGCCGGGACCCCTTTTGCAAAAAAGGCGGAAACTGCCTCCCAGGAAAAGGCCGACAGATGAATAACAAACAGCTTTTTCCTCGCCAGGTAGACCAGCATAAAGACCAGGCAGAGCGTCTGGGAAAGAAGGGTTGCGATGGCAGCGCCCTGAAAGCCGAACAGGTGGATAAAGAGCGGGTCCAGGGCCGCATTCAGCGCGGTGCAGATCAGCATAGCTACCATTTGAAAGACCGCGTTGCCAAAGCTACGCAGGACCGCCGTAAAGTAGCAATAGAGGAAAACGGTAAGATACCCGAGCAGATAGATGGAGAGGTATCCATAGGCCATTTCAAAAGTTTCTGCCGGGGTTTGTAAAAGAGAGAGAAGCGGGCGCAGACACAGCTCTATTCCAGCGGTAACCGCGATGGAAAACACCACTGCAACCGCCAGAGATGTGGCGATCAGGCAGTCAATCCGCCTGGTGTCCTTTGCCCCAACCGCTTGGGATAACAGGATGGATACGCCGTTGGTTGCTCCCATTGCCACCGCATTTAAGACCAAAATGACAGGAGTTGCACCAGTCAGTGCGGCATATGCGGTTTCTCCTAGGAGATTGCCAATCCAAAGGCTGTCCACCAGGTTATAGGCCAAGTTCAGGAACATGGCTGTCAACACCGGAACCGCCATCTTGAATAGGCACCGCCGGGTGTTTCCTTCAATAAATTGGATTGTTTGAGACATCGAGATCATCCTTTCCAGTTGAATGAATGAATATTATTCATTATAAAAGCATTTTTAAACGCATGCCGTCCAATGGTTCTACGACAACATGCGTTTGATGAAAAAGGCCTATTTGAGATGTAGCATCTCCAACAGAAACGCCTTTGTGCGCCGGACACGTTCCTCCCCTGGAATCTCTGCACACAGCAGGACCCCCAGCTGCCCATAGACGCAGAAGGACGCCACAGTCCGGGTATCTTCGACTTGGATTTCCCCACGCGCTTTTGCCAAGTCCAACTGCTCCTGGACGATGGGCTGCATTTTCGCGCACACCGCCATGGAGAGCTGCTGATGGAGTTTGTGCCCCTGCGGGCCATGGCAAAGTTTGTAGGTAAAGTTGTCGTCGGCTTCCGTATCCAAGAAGGTGGGCATTTGCAGGATGATCTCCCGCAAGGTAAGCCCCGGCTGTCGGAGAATCTCCGTCATACGGCCGACCAGCTGGCCGGCATATTGGTCGATGGCGGTGTCAAACAGCGCCTCTTTGGAGGGAAAGTATCGGTAGCACAACCCCTGCGCGACGTGCATTTCCTGCGCAATATCGGCGATAGAGGTTTTTTCGTATCCGTTTTGGTAGAACAACCGCATAGCAGTATCCAGAATCTCCTGGCGGCGTTCCTCAGGGGCTTTTGTAATCCGCGGCATAGAATGGCCTCCTTTTTGAGCTCAAAGCCAGCATAACACAATTATGCGCAAACGTCAATGAATAATATTCATTCATAGGTGAGAGATTGACAAGGGCCGCGTTTCCCGCTATACTCGGTTTGTAATCGCTGTCTGAAGACAGCCGGAATTGATTTTTTGATCTGCGCAACCCCACAGGATGGGACGCGGCAGGAAGCCGCACAACGCCCACCGGGACCCGTGCGCGGAATTTGTCAAGGAGGGCTTTTATGTTTCAGACACAACACCGTCAGGCGGTTCGCCTGACAACGACAGCACTTTGTATTGCACTGGGGCTTCTGTTGCCCACAGTGTTCCATGTGTTCGGTACGGGCGCCGGAACAGCGCTTTTGCCCATGCATCTTCCGGTTTTGCTGTGCGGCCTTCTCTGCGGCTGGCAGTATGGAGCAGCATGTGGCATCCTGGTCCCGCTGCTCTCGTCCATCCTCACAGGGATGCCCCCATTTTCCCGACCGGCGCTTCCATGATGGTGGAATTGTGTGCCTATGGGGTGCTCACAGGGCTTTTTTATCAGACGCTGCACCAGAAACTTTATGTATCTTTGGTGGGCGCCATGCTGGGCGGCCGTGTCATTTATGGGCTGGTGAACGCTGTCTTTATGGGCGTTGCTGGGAAGCCGTATGGATTTGCGGCATTTTTGTCCGGCGCATTCCTCACCGCCTGGCCGGGCATTCTTCTACAGCTGATCGTTGTCCCGTTGTTGGTGTTTACGCTGCAAAAGTCAGGGCTTTGGTCCCGCACGCTGCGGCAGTCGGAATAATCCATGAAAACAGGGCGCAGACCGGAAAGGAATTCCGGCTGCGCCCTGTTTTGGCTTTCTGTTCGGCCGCCTGTATCCGGCAGCCTTTGCGGTTAAGGCCGCTGTTCCAGCATCTGTTGGAGCTGTGCCCGCACGAAGTCCAGGTCCGGGTCACATAAAAGGGGAAGGACCTCTACCAGCTTTTCCGGGGGAAAGTCCCACCAGCGGACCTGTAAAAGTAGCGCGATGAGTGCATCGTCAAACCGTTTCTTGAGAAAACGCGCGGGATTTCCTCCCACCACTTGGTAGGGGCCGACGTCCTTTGTCACCACGGAATGTGCAGCGATGATGGCGCCGTCCCCGATCTGGACGCCGGGCAGGATGGTGCTGTTCCTGCCGATCCACACGTCATTCCCCACAACGGTGTCGCCCTTAAAGGGAAGCTGTTCCAAATGCGGCGGGGTATGTTCCGCCCAAGCCCCGCCAAACACGTGGAAGGGATAGGTCGTGACGCTGCTGATGCGATGGTTGGCTGTGTTCATAATGAACTGCACACCGCTTGCAATCGAGCAAAATTTTCCAATCAACAGTCGGTCGCCGAATTCCGGCCAATTGAACAAGACATTGTTCTGTTCAAAACGGGTTGGGTCCACAGGGTCGTCGTAATATGTGTAGTCCCCCACCAAAATGTTCGGCGCCTTGATGACATTTTTGAGGAAACAGGTGGTCCCATATGCGTTCGGAAAGACCGCATTGGGGTCCGGTATGGAATATATAATCATTCTCCTTTCAAATTGCGCAATCACACCCTTTCCCCTGTATCTGCCGTAGCGACGGCCCTCTTCTTTCGAATCTCCCGCATGACCTATTTCTCCTTTATTTCTGAGTTGCGCTCATGGTTTCCCGTCCATGGGCGTGTCATCGATACCTTTTCCCCATAATTTTACGCATTGCATCTGTTTTTTTCAAGGAACCGCGGAGTAGATTTTTAAGACCGGGATAAAAGAACGAGAATAGTGGAAGTTCCTTGCAAGCATCCCTGGAGATCGGAACGCAAAAAATAGGGCCAATCTGTATTCCAGTAGGGGCCTGGATTCTCTATTGGAGCGTAAAAGGCTGGGGAAACCTTTCCAGGGGAATTAAATTTGACAGACAAGTCAAAATATGCTATGCTATAAGACCACAGAAGAAGCGGAAGGAGGGCTTTTTTATGCCGAAGGCTTCTTTAAAAACCATCGCACAAAATAAGAAAGCCTTTCACGATTATTTTGTGGAGGAAAGCATGGAGGCCGGCATTGAGCTGTGCGGCACCGAAGTGAAATCTCTGCGCAAAGGACAGTGCAATCTGAAAGATGCGTGGTGTTCCATCGACCATGGAGAGTTGGTTGTCAACGGGATGCACATCAGCGCCTATGAACAGGGCAATATATTCAATAAGGACCCGATGCGGGTGCGCCGCCTCTTGATGCACAAGCGGGAGATCATGCGGCTGTTCGGACTGGTCAAGCAGGACGGGTATTCGCTCATTCCCCTTTCGATCTATTTCAAGGGATCGCTGGTAAAGGTGCAGGTGGGCCTTTGCCGCGGTAAGAAGCTCTATGACAAGCGCGCGGATCTTGCAGCGCGCGCGGCCAAGCGAGACATCGACCGGGCGCTCAAGGAAAAGAACCGGTGATATATTATGGGGCTGCAATGGTTTCGACGGAGGTTGTGAACCTTGGTAAGCGAGTAGCGGCGCGGAAACGCTTGAAACTCCGCAAACTTTAAAATTAAACGACAACAATACTGTTGCGTACGCAGCCTAATTAGGCTGCCGTCTTTACCGGGAGCACCGCGGCCCGGATAAAGGCGTCGATGAGCGGTGAACGTGAACAGGGGAACGCCTTTACCCTTGTCATGACCAAAAGGCTACTGAAGTAGGAAGCCTGCCTTTGGGCGTCCTACAGAGGGAATGTAAAAACACCGGCTACACTCGTAGAAAGCCAGGGCAAGTGATTTTCGGACAGGAGTTCGATTCTCCTCAGCTCCACCAGTCGAGAGCCTCGACGCGCAAGTCGCGTTCGGGGCTTTTCTTTTTATATGGCTCGGTGTTCGCGTTTATAGCGGGCATCTATTTTGTCGATGTTTCCCATCAGGCTGAGCCTGGACGCACTTCGCGTTCCGGGCTCAGCTTTTTGTTTTGCCTTTTCACTCACATTTGCAGCAGGCATCTATCTTGTCAGCATTTCCCAGATGGGTATTATATGAACGCCTACTTTTTCAAAGGCGGCTTTGCCGTAAGGGTGTGGCTGTGATGTCAAAACAGAAAGCCCGAGGGATAAAGTACTTAGTACCTTGCCCCTCGGGCTTTATTTCTTTGGAAGCTAAATCTAATATCATATTCAGTAGAAATAAAACTATACATTCTTGTTTTATGGACTGTCTTGTCTTATAATATAACAAAATGATGTGATTCAATAGAATATGCAAAAAAACGGAACTTTAGAAGTAAACTAGAAAGCTGTTTGATTTACAATCTCTCAGATTATTGAGGGGTTGTTCAAAGTACAAGTTGCGGGGAGGCAGTTCATGAAAACGAATGACAGACCGCTTACCGATTTAATGAAAGCTGTGGACACTGGCGCAGCACAGTTACCTGATTTTCAGAGGGGCTGGGTGTGGGATGATGGCCGCATTAAGGCATTAATCCTCAGCGTGATCCATAACTTTCCGGTGGGTGCAGCGATGTTTCTGGAATACGGAAATGAAAGCATCCATTTCAAGCATAAACTGATTGAAGGCTCAGTTGCCGACCCTAACGCCGAGCCGGATGAGCTTATCCTTGACGGGCAGCAAAGATTGACGTCTCTTTACAATGCCCTGTACAGTAAGAATCCCGTCCATACAAAAACAGACAAGGGTAAAGAGATAGACAGATATTATTATCTGAACATTGAAAAGGCGCTTGATCCAAGTTCCGATGATGAAGATATTATAATCTCGGTTCCTGCAACGAGACAGGTTACATCTGATTTTGGCAGGAAGATCGAAATAGACCTCTCAACCAGGCAGAATGAATTCAGCCTGAAGATGTTTCCCCTTAATATCATCCTGAATTCCGGTGAGGAGCAGAGATGGCAAAATGAATATTATGCCTATTACAACTATGATCCGGCGACTATCCAGCAGTTCACGGAACTTTTCTCTAAAATAATCATGCCGACACAAAAGTACGCTATGCCGGTTATTCTGCTAGACAAAGAAACTCCGAAAGAGGCAGTGTGTCAGGTTTTTGAAAATGTGAATACCGGCGGCGTTTCTTTGACGGTTTTTGAGCTTGTCACCGCAATTTTTGCCATGGACGATTTCCTGCTGCGTAAGGATTGGAAAGACCGCAAGGAAAAATATTTCTCAGGGGATTTGCTGGATATTGTAACAGCTACAGACTTTCTAACCGCTCTTACGCTTCTCTCTTCGTTCAAAGCAGGTGGAACGGTGAGTTGCAAGAAAAAAGACGTACTAGCTTTAAAGCTGACATCATATAAAAAGTATGCAGACGACCTTTGTGTAGGATTTTCTGTTGCAGATAAGCTACTGCAGGAGGAACGGATATTCTCAAGTCGTGACCTTCCATACAGCACACAGCTGATTCCTCTTGCGGCCATTTGCACTGTTTTGATGGATGGGAACAAGATTAACACTACCACTGTCAAAAATATGGTAAAGCAATGGTATTGGTGCGGCGTTTTCGGTGAGTTGTACGGCTCGGCAAACGAGACAAGGTATGCCAATGATATATCGCAAGTCATCAAGTGGATTACAGATGGCGGCGATTTCCCAAAGACGATCACAGATTTCTTCTTCAACCCGACGCGCCTACTCAGTTTGCAATCCAGACAGTCGGCGGCGTATAAGGGTATTATGGCGCTGATTCTTAAGAACCACGCCCGCGATTTCATTTCCGGTGCGGAGATGGACTTCTCAACATACTCAAACGAGAAAATCGATATTCATCACATCTTTCCGAAGGATTACTGCATCGGACAAGGGTATGACAAGAGCAAATGGAATAGTATTGTGAATAAGACACCGATTTCCGCAAGCAGCAATCGTGAAATAGGCGGTGTTGCGCCGTCCACCTATCTTGGAAAGCTTGAAAAGAAAGGTTCTGTATTACCGTCCGATTTGGACAGCTATGTGGAGACACACTGGATCGACCACAATTTGCTAAGAAATAATGAGTTTCAAGATTTTATCATTGACCGTGCTAAGAAACTGTTATGTGCAATTGAAGCGGCTACTGGCAGAACAATATCTGGAAGGAATTCCGATGAAGTGCAACAGATGTTTGGAGCACTATTGAATTAAACCTATTTGTTAGGGGTTGTAACCCATCCCCATTGAACACAGAATCACATTCTGTGGCTTCGCGTCCTCTGGACTCTTTTGAAGGTATTCCAAAACACAGCCCCCTTTTCTAGCAGTATAGGGTGTAACGAAAAGTGACACCCTTGCCCGTTTAAAGGTATCGTGAAACACGACATCCTTTCGGATCATGGAGCAGGTACGTCGCAAAACGCAGCGCACCCAATATGAACGGGCAGGCAAAACGCCCACTCATCCCCAAATGAGAGGAACATCCCTACGAAACAAAGCTTTCCTCCCTATTATTGCGACAAAAAAGGATGCCCCTATCGGGGCATCCTTTCGCATATCATCTTTGAATTTTACTGCACTCCTTACTTTTATCAGAATACTTCTTTTTCTATTCTTCCAGTTCCTTCTGTCCCTGTTCGCTTGCATAGAATTTCTGGATTTCAGGTACAAGGAATCAATGACGGACTGCGGCAGTTCAATCTCGTACCGCCTTTGTAGAGCCTCTTGGTTGGTATGATATGTATCCCCTCTCATATTCAATTTTCAAGATGCAAAATTTCTTTCTATGGTTTCGTCCGGCAGCATTTACCGCTGATGGATGTTACGCAAGAAAGGTCGTAACGGCATGTTTGGCAAGCGTTACCGTTGGAAAGGGAATGTGGTCAATCCAAATGGAACTGAAAGATGGCCGCCACCAATTTGCTTTCCAGCCGCTGGTTATAGATTGTAGTCGAGGTGGAACCGGCAGATGCCCAAGGAATCAAAGCGTGTCCACATAGACAACTGGGCCATGTAGCCGGAATAATACCGAATCACCCGTGCTACTGCGTCAGGATCGCCATTGACTGCGGCGGCAATCACCGCCCTTGCTTCACATTGCTGAATCGTTCCGCACAGGCCCCCTCAGAATAGCTGGCCATCCGGCAAACTTCTCCGAAGATACCTCTTCCCCAATATGTCCATATACGCCGGATGCTTTCTTCATAAGGGCACGCTCCTTTCGGTTTCCCCGGTTATCGGATAAAACGGATGTACGGCCGGTGTGGGGGCGCTTTCCAGCGCCAACCGATAAGTGGTCTCTTCTTCCTGCGTCATTTCCCGAACTTCTCCGTTGCAGTCGATTTTCATTCCTCATTCCTATGACCATTCCTTTCCGCTGCGCTACAAGGCACCAAAGGGACATGAAACCCACTTGACCTATGTAGAATAGTAACCTCCCGGTGTTTGGCGTAGGATTAACCGTCAATTTTGCGACTGACATGCAGGTGTTGTGGCAAATGCCTTGGCCCATTCTTCCACCGAGACGGAATAGCGTGCAAAAGCAGTCCAGATACTGGGCTTGTTTTTTGTACGCTTTTTTTCGTTTTTGCCCTATTTCCGGTTTATTCCTGATGTTTCAACCTTTGTCACCTCAATCCGATCACTTGAATGGTCGCCCCGACCGGCAATGCAGACGGTGTGTAGATCAAAAGCTTTGATATAGGAGCGGATGCCGGCAGCAAAGTGCCGTCCATACGTTCCTGCCACTGTGCGAGCGTGGTATTCGTGGAGGTAAAGCTGGATATGCGGCTCTTCCAGGCCCCATGCTCAACGGTGAATTCGTATTCCGCGTACGGTGTCTTTTCGCTCTGCATATAAGTTCTGGAAATGGACGTCACATACGAGGGACAATAAATGTCCACGATTACATTTTGGTCGCTCTCCCCTGCAGGCAATCCGACAATGATTCGCGCCCCCCACAAAGCATAGGGCGTGCCATCCGGCGCCTCTGTACGCGCAACGTTGACAATGCCATCTTCCTCTATGGCGATGGTTTCGATCTCCTGCCAAACTGGTTCGGAAATCCAGTTGGTATCATAATCGGCGCCGCTCGCCTTTTTCAGCACCGCGCCGGTAGTGCCGCCCGCCGGCCCGCCGGCCCCCGGTTCCCCTTTGGCACCCTCCGGTCCGGGTTCTCCGGGAATGCCCTGTACCCCCTCTGCCTGCACGCCGGTGTCCTCGTATTCCCCCGACTCCGCCTGAAATACCCCCCAGTTCCCATCCTGTATTTTGGGGACTCTTTGTGCGGCTTCCTCCGCCCGGTCCGCTGCATCTACCGCTTCCCGGTACGCCGTATGGATGTGGGCCTCCATCTGGTGAAACGCAGATGGGAACTCCGGCCAGGCGGTATCCCCGAAAAGGGACGGCGGCATATAAAGTTCGACCATGTTTGTGTGATTAACCGTTGTTCCATCCTTTTGGAACGTGCCGCGCAACTGCATGGTATAGGTTCCAGCCTTAGCCAGCATATCATCCGTCAGGATGACCCCAATCCCTGTTTTCATGGGTTGCAATCGAGTGATGTTGAGATCACCCCCTGCCTGTACAAGCATGTCCCAATCCCACCCATCGGGTATATCGCCGCTGACGGTCAATGTTGCGCTGCCATTGTCATGCTGATGGGCGATCATCTCCCCCGATGCTTTACGTCCAGTCTTTCCATTCGATCATTTTCTGCCTCCATCTGTCGCAATTCGGTGATTAAGTTTTGTCGATAGCCTCTGTTGGGTTACCCTTCCCTTCTGCCATCCCGGTCTTTCTTTCACTTTTTTCTTTTAGGAGCAAATAGAGCGCCTCTTGATTCACAAGGCAAGGACGTTCGGGCCAGATACGGCAGAAGTGGTGCCCCGGCAACACATAGAAAAATCGCCCTCGAAACGGAGGGCGATTTCCTGAACTCGATGCTTTAGAGGAGATGGCGCACAGAATTCCAACCCCCAAATCTCCCTTTATGTTTCTACAAACATGGCGGTATAGGAAAGCTGGAAGGCACTTTCTCCTCTTTCTAAGGAAAAAAGCATTGTATGGATACAAAAGGGCATTTCTGCCGGAAGCACGAACCAGAACGTCCCGCTCTGGAAACGGCTTTATCCCTTATTGAAACGTTTTTTCAAGGTGTTCTCTTTTTACGAAACGGAGACATGAAAAGTTAAGATAGAAATGGCCGTCCATTTTTACTCGTTCAATCGTGTCGGAACATCATCCTTCCTTTTGGCAATTTTCCAAAGGCGAGCATTCTTGGACGGGTTCTGCAATTTGCCGCAGAGCTTTTTTGAATTGGAAGGTAAAAAGAACCGCTGTAAAACTGACGGCAAAGAAATCTGCAACCGGTTCCGCCATATACACCGCTGTGGTTTGATTGGACGAGAACAGCAGCGGCAGAAGATAGATCAGAGGGATCAACAGAATGAATTTGCGCATCACCGCGACCAAAATAGAGGCTTTTGCATTTCCCAGGGATGTAAATGTCATCTGGCAGGCGATCTGTACGCCAAACAGCAGCAGGCAGGCCATATAAATGCGCAGGGCGGTCCCTGTGAACTCCAGCAGGGCAGCGTCCGAGGTAAACATGGCGGCAAACCCCTGCGGGAACAGCATCACAAGCGCCCAGAGCAAGGTGGAATAACACAGGCTGGCCTTCAACAGCAGCTTAAAGGCCGCCTTCACCCGCCCGGCGTTTTTGGCGCCGTAGTTGTAGCTGATGATCGGCTGCGCCCCCTGTCCAAGGCCCTGTAGGGGGAGCATTGCAAACTGCATGACGCTGGTTAAGATCGTCATGGCGCCGACCGCGATGTCCCCGCCATATTTCAGCAGAGAGGAATTGAAACAGACGGAAATCACGCTCTCGCTCGCCTGCATGATAAAGGTGGAGAGGCCGAGGGCGAGGCTCGGAAAAATGATGTTGGCTTTTAAGCGCAGGTTCTCCTTCCGGATCTTCAGATGCGTCTTTTTCCCAAACAGGAACGACAGCACCCAGGTACAGGATATTGCCTGCGACAGAATGGTGGCGAGCGCCGCCCCCTGTACCCCCATGTTCAGTCCAAAGATGAAGATGGGGTCCAGAACAATGTTGGCAACCGCGCCAATGAGGACTGAAAACATACCGGTCTTTGCAAAGCCCTGTGCAGTGATGAAAGCATTCATGCCCAGGGTCATCTGCACAAAGATGGTGCCGACGGCGTAAATGTTCATGTAGCGGACGCCGTATTCGATGGTGTTTTCACTGGCGCCAAAGGCCATCAGGAAATCCCGGTTCCAAAGAAGCAGGGCGGCAGTCAAAAGAAGCGAAACGATGATCTGCACCAAAAAACAATTTCCAAGCGTCCTTTCTGCGGATGCATGGTCGCCCCTGCCCATGAAGATCGAGGCCCTTGGCGCCCCGCCAAACCCGACGAACGCGGCGAAGGCAGTCACGATCATAATCAGGGGCATACAGACCCCGACGCCGGTCAAGGCTACCGCCCCTACCTCCGGGATGTGGCCGATATAGATGCGGTCCACGATGTTGTAAAGCATATTGATGATCTGCGCCAATACGGTGGGAAGGGCCAATTTCAGCAGCAGCTTGCCGATCGGCTCCCTCCCCGAGGAAATCTTTCTCTTCGTTCATTGCTTCTCTCTCCTTGCGATGGCATTTTGAGTGTTGACGATGATCTGTTCATTGACCCGGTCAAAGAGTTCCAATTCTTCCTTGGACAGCCCAAAGAACAGTTCCTCATGGAACTGCTGAAAGAGTTCTTTCAGCGATGCTGTGATCGGTTGGGCGGCCTGCGTCAGAGACAGGTGGATTTTCCGACGGTCCTCGGTGTCCTGCCTGCGCTGCAACAAGGATTTCTGCATCAAGCTTTCCACCGCCTGCGAGACGTTTCCCTTGGACAGCATGCGCAGCTCCACGATGTCGGCAGCCGTATCCTTGCCGGGGTTGTTGTACAGAAAACTGATAATCGTCGCTTCAATCAGCGAGAGCCGGTATGTTTCACAGATCCCCTTGAGCATGCTCTCATGCAGCTTGATAATCCGGCGGATGTTGGTCAGGAAATCGGTCGGCCGTTTCATGATGGGCCCCTCCATTCTCGATGAATAGTTCTAAATAGAACGGTTCTACAAAGAACATTATAGATCGAAATTTGAGCCCGTCAAGGGAAGCCGCCGGTTTTTCATAATTTGTTCATATTTGTAGGCCTTTTCCGAAGACGATTCCCTGAAAAAAGGATAGAAAAAAGCCGCGGCGGGGTTCGTTCCCCACCGCGGCCTGCGGACTTTTTAAAGCCGTTGAATGGCTCTATCTATGATTGTTCTAGGAGGTTTCTATGTCCCTGGCAAAAATGAAGGTCAGGCGCGTTTTTTCCCGGCCGTTCCGTCCTGCCTGCTCTGATACCGGCTGACCTGCAAAAGCTCTTCCGCCCGCTTGACTTCCTCGTCGGTGGGCGTGCGGACCCCCTCCAACGGATAAGGGATGCCGAGTTCCTTCCACTTAAAGGTCCCAAGCGTGTGATAAGGCAATACTTCCACCCTCTCGACGGTGCGCAATGTTCCAATAAATTCATTCATGTGCCGCAACCCGTCCTCATCATCGGTCAGACCGGGCACCAACACATGGCGAATCCACATCGGCGTATTGTGATCGGACAGATAGCTCGCCATGTTTCGAATATTCTGGTTGCCGTGCCCGGTCAGGGTGCGGTGCTTTTCCTCATCCATCTCTTTGAGGTCGAGCATCACCAGATCGGTATACCGCAGCAGCGAATCGAACTGCGTCAAAAACAGCAGGTCATAGCGGAACGGCTGGCCGCAGGTGTCCAATGTGGTGTGGACGCCGTGCGCCTTTGCCTGACGGAACAGCTCGGTCACGAAAGAGAGCTGCACCAAAGGCTCGCCGCCGCTGACGGTCAAGCCGCCGTTTTTGCCCCAGTAGCGCCGGTAACGCCAGGCGCGGTCAAACAGGGCTTTCGCGTCCCATTCCTCGCCCTTCCGTGCGTCCCAGGTTTCCGGGTTGTGGCAATATTGACAGCGCATGTGACACCCCTGCAAAAAGACCACAAACCGAACCCCCGGGCCATCCACCAAACCAAAGGTTTCCAGCGAGTGAACGCGGCCCTTGACATCACATGCGTGCATGGCACGTACGGGAAATGACGTCCATCTGCTGCTCGCGGGTCAGGTCGATAAACTTGACCGCATAGCCGGAGACGCGGATCGTAAAGTTGGCGTATTCCTCCTTCTCCGGATGCTCCATCGCGTCCATGAGCTTCTCCTTGCCAAAGACGTTGACGTTCAGATGATGCGCCCCCTGGTCGAAGTAGCCATCCATGACCTGCACCAGGTTGTCGGACTGTTCCTCTTCGCTGTGGCCCAGGGCGTCGGGGTTGATGGTCTGGGTGTTGGAGATTCCGTCCAGCGCCCAATGGTACGGCAGCTTGGCAACCGAGTTCAGGGAAGCCAGCAGGCCGTTTTGCTCTGCGCCGTAGCTCGGGTTTGCGCCCGGCGCGAGAGGAGCGCCCGCCTTACGGCCATCCGGCATGGAGCCGGTCGCCTTTCCGTAGACGACGTTGGAGGTGATGGTCAGGATGGAGGTCGTCGGCTCGGAATTGCGGTACGTATGGTGCTTTTTAATCATCTCAAGGAAGGTCTTGAGCAGCCAGACGCCGATCTCGTCGGCGCGGTCGTCGTCGTTGCCGTATTTCGGGAAGTCGCCCTCGGTGATGTAATCCACCACAATGCCGGTCTCGTCGCGCACAGTCTTGACCTTGGCATACTTGATCGCGCTCAAGGAATCGATGACGTGGGAGAAGCCCGCGATCCCGGTGGCAAAGGTGCGGCGCACATCGGTGTCGATCAAGGCCATCTCGGCGGACTCGTAGTAGTATTTATCGTGCATGTACTGGATCAGGTTCAACACATTGACGTACAACCCGGCCAGCCAATCCATCATGGCCAGATACTTTTTGACCACCTCGTCGTAATCGAGGTACTCGCTGGTGATGGGCGCATAGGCGGGGCCGACTTGCTCGCGGGACTTGACGTCCACGCCGCCGTTGATCGCGTACAGCAGGCACTTTGCCAGGTTGGCGCGTGCGCCGAAGAACTGCATCTCCTTGCCGGTCTGGGTTGCGGAAACACAGCAGCAGATGGAGTAATCGTCGCCCCATACCGGCTTCATCACGTCGTCGTTCTCATACTGGATGGAGCTGGTGCGGATGGAGATCTCCGCCGCATACTTCTTGAAGGGAGCCGGCAGCGCGGAGGAATAGAGCACCGTCAGGTTCGGCTCCGGGGACGGGCCCATGTTTTCCAGCGTGTGCAGGAAGCGGTAGTCGGTCTTTGTGACCATGGAACGGCCGTCCATGCCGATGCCGGCGACTTCGAGCGTTGCCCAAACCGGGTCGCCGCTGAACAGCTGATTGTAGCTGGGGATACGGGCAAACTTGACCATGCGGAATTTCATCGTCATGTGGTCGATGATCTCCTGGGCCTGGGATTCTGTCAGGATGCCGCGGTCCATATCGCGCTGGATGTAAATATCCAGGAAGGTGGAGATGCGGCCCACGCTCATTGCAGCGCCGTTCTGGGTCTTAACCGCAGCCAGATAGCCGAAATACAGCCACTGGGCGGCCTCTTTGGCGTTGGCGGCCGGCTGGGAGATGTCGTAGCCATAGAGCTCCGCCATCTTCTTCATATCGCGCAGGGCCTGAATCTGCATGGCGATTTCTTCGCGCAGGCGGATCACGTCGTCGGTCATCGTGCCGTCGCCACAGTTGTTAAAGTCGTTCTTCTTTTCCTGAATCAGGAAGTCCACGCCATACAGCGCCACGCGGCGGTAATCGCCCACGATGCGGCCGCGGCCATAGGTGTCCGGCAGGCCGGTGATAATCTTATTGTGGCGTGCGCGCTTCATCTCCGGGGTGTAAGCGTCGAACACCGCCTGGTTGTGCGTGCGGGAATATTCGGTGAAGATCTTGTGCAGTTCCGGATCGGGCTCATAGCCATAGGTCTGGCAGGCCTCCTCCGCCATCTTGATGCCGCCAAAGGGCATGAAGGCGCGTTTGAGGGGCTTGTCTGTCTGCAAGCCGACGATCTGCTCCAGCTCCTTGCCATCCTCGCAGATGTAGGCGGGGCCGTATGCGGTCAAGGTGGAGACGACATGGGTCTCCATGTCCAATACGCCGTTCTTGGCGCGCTCCTCTTTTTGCAGGGCCTGCAATGCGCCCCACAGCTTGTTGGTCGCCTCGGTCGGACCGGCCAGGAAGGAGGAATCGCCGTCGTACGGCTTGTAGTTTTTCTGGATGAAATCGCGGGTATTGATTTCTTCTTTCCAGATGCGGCCTTCAAAGCCTTCCCATTGTTTAAAATTGGTCATGTGCAACCTCCTTATATCGTTAGACAGAATATTCGCTTAGGTTAGCTATCGCTAACCGATCTATATCATACTAGGTTTATAGGAAAAAATCAAGAGAAATCTTATCAATTTTTGAAGCGAAAGCGCAAAACTTTTCTGGATTTTAGAGAGTTTTTCTGTAAAAATTTGCCTATTTCATAAAGGACGTTGCAACTGTTTCCGTGTTTTGTCCGCTTTGGCTGTTTGATCTTGACAAAGTTTTTATTATCTGTTTGATTCTTCTGGTTAAAAAGGACGAAGCCGCAGACGCAACCCTTCCCGCCGGAAAATCCGCCCGACTGGGACCGTTCGGCCGAAAACCGCTGGCTATACGCCTTTGACACATCTTCTGTTGCAAGCCCTTCCCAGAGGACGAATGTAAAAGCCTTCACCCCTGCGCCCGGTTTCAGATGCAAAACCGCGGCCGCTATAAGCGCCCCAGATCCGGGGACGGCGGCCTTTCCTCCCCGGCAAAAGCGGGTTTGGTGCGAATTTCAGCTTGTTTTCTTCTGCGACACGAAGTATGATACGTTTATGCAGGCTTTGATTATAGAACATAAAGCAGCCAGTATCATTGCAAATTCGCAATAACGGCAGAAGCCAAAAGGAAATCAGAAAAGGGTGTCCCGAAAGGCCTGACGGAAGGATACCCCGTTTTTTAAAAACGCAGATATTTTTTCAAACAGAAAGAGGATGCCCCGTTCCTATGAATCCAACGATTCGTAGTTTGGGGGCACCCTCCGGTACACAAAGGAGGACAGGAGATCCATGAAACGAATATTCTTGGTGGAGGACGATTTGGAGATCGCCAAAAACCTGATGCGCCTGCTCCACGCGGAGGGGTTTGGCGTCGTCCATGCCCCCACCCAGCGGGCAGCGGCCTCTCTGCTGGCCGGTAATCCGTTCGATCTGGCGTTGGTGGACATCTCCCTGCCGGACGGAAACGGCTTTGCCGTCTGTACGGAAATCAAACAGGCGCAGGATATTCCGGTCATCTTCCTGACCGCCTCCGGCGACGAAGCCAGCGTTGTCACCGGGCTAAACATGGGGGCGGACGATTACATCACAAAGCCCTTCCGCCCGCGCGAATTGATTGCGCGGATTGGGAACGCCCTGCGGAAATCCGGCCGCGCTCCATCGGCGTTTCAACTCTATGGGCTTTGGGCCGATACCGCCAGCGGCATTGTAAAAAAGGATGGAAAAGAGGTATTCCTCTCTGCGCTGGAGTACCGGCTGCTGCTGGTGTTCCTCAACAACCCCCATCGCATCCTTACGCGGGACCAGCTGATCGACGAGCTGTGGGATGCAGCGGGCGAATTTGTCAATAACAATACCCTGACGGTCTACATCAAGCGGCTGCGGGAAAAAATTGAGGAAGACCCCGCCAATCCGCAGATCATCCGGACGGTCCGCGGCACTGGCTACCGGCTCGGAGGCGGCGATGTTTCGGAATAGAGAACTGCGGCGGTTTGCCGCTCTGTTTGTAGGGATTGCCGCTGTTGCCACTGCGGTGGGATTGGCCCTCCACCCGGCGGCCGGCGTCCTGGTCCTTGTCTCCGCCGCCGCTTTTGGCGCAGTTTTTTGGGGATTTACCAGAGCCCGGTACCGGCGCATCGCAAAGCTTTCCGAACAGATCGACCGTGTGCTCCATCAGCCCGGTCAGCTGTTTATCAGCGAATCGGACGAGGGGGAACTCTCCATCCTGCAAAGCGAGATTGCCAAAATGGTCCTGCGGATTCAGGAACAAAACGAGGCCCTCAGACGGGAGAAAAATCGCTTGGCGGATTCCCTGGCCGACATCGCGCACCAACTGCGGACTCCGCTGACCTCTGCAAACCTGACCCTGTCGCTCCTGAAAAACAGCGCCGGTGAAGCGGAGAGAAGGGCGCTTTTGCGTGAAACCGAAGAGCGGTTCCTTCAAATGGATTGGCTGATTACTTCCCTGTTGAAGCTTTCCCGGCTGGACGCGGGGATTGTGGTTTTCCAGCGGGAGCGGGTCGATGTGCAGGATCTGATACACACCGCACTTCGCCCCTTCTCGATTCCGATGGAACTGCACAACATCGCCCTGCGGGTGGACGTTCCCAAAGAAGCCGTGCTCTGGGGCGATAAGGGCTGGCTGTCCGAGGCCATGCAGAATATCCTCAAGAACTGTATGGAGAGCGCGGGCGATCACGGGTCTTTGGAAATCGCCTGTACGGATACCCCGCTGTACACGGAGATCACCTTCCGCGACAACGGCGCGGGTATCGAGCCGGAGGCACTCCCCGCCTGTTCGACCGGTTCTACCGCGGGAAAAACACGGATGCCGCCGGATATGGGATCGGCTTGGCGCTCTGTAAGACCATCCTTGTCCGGCAGGGCGGGACCATCACCGCAAAGAACCATCCGCAGGGAGGCGCGGTGTTTTCCATCCGCTTCCCAAAGTGACGGATCTCTCACCGGAAAGTCACGCGCTTGTAAGGGTAACGTTCTATGATATGAGTAACCCACATGAAAAGGAGGCTCATAGAATGGAGTTTTTGAAGGTCGAGGACCTCTGCAAGGTATACGGCAGGGAGAAAATCGGGTCGCGGCGCTGGACCATGTTTCGCTTTCCGTCGAACAGGGGGATTTTATCGCCATTGTCGGTTCCTCCGGCTCGGGCAAATCCACCTTGCTTCACGCCATCGCCGGCGTAGACATCCCAACGAGCGGCAGAGTGCTCCTCAATGGGCAGGATGTTTATGCCCAAAGCAGCGAAAAGCTAGCTGTTTTCCGCAGGCGTCAGGTGGGGCTGATCTATCAGTTCCACAACCTCATCCCTACGTTGGACGTGGTGGAAAATATCACCCTGCCCATCCGGATGGACCGGCGGAGGGTCAACCGGGAACGCCTGGAAGAGCTCCTGGAACTGCTGGGCCTGCAGGACCGGAGAAACCACCTGCCCAACCAGCTTTCAGGCGGACAGCAGCAGCGCGTCGCCATTGGACGCGCCCTGATGAACGCACCGGCGGTCGTGTTGGCGGACGAGCCCACCGGCAGCCTGGACAGCCGCAACGGGCAGGAGATCATCCGCCTGCTGAAAGAGAGCCACAGGAAATACCGGCAGACCCTGGTGATCGTCACCCACGATGAAACCATCGCCCTGCAGGCAAACCGCATCGTCACCATCGCAGACGGAACCGTGGTGCGGGACGAGAGGCAGGTGCCGCTGGGATGAATGTCTTTCACAAAGTCGCCCTACAGGGGTTGCGGCGGAACCGGACCCGCACCTTTGTGACCGTGGTGGGGGTTGCGCTGTCGGCCGCATTGATTACAGCGGTCGCCACTTTTGTCGTCTCCCTGCAAACCTATATGGTCAACGGCGCCATCGCAAAGTACGGGGATTGGCAGGTTGCCTTTGTGGACGTGGATTCCCCCTTCGCACAGGAGCAGGCCAAAGACCCCCGGGTGGCAAAGGTTGTTTCCTTCGAGAACATCGGCTATGCCATGCTCGACGGAGGCAAAAACCCCGACAAGCCATATTGGTTTATCGCCGGGTTCCGCGACGAGGCCTACGGCGCCCTGCCCCTCCAATTGCTCTCCGGCAGGCTCCCGGAAAACGGCACGGAAGTCCTGGTCCCGGCCCATGCCGCCGCCAACGGCGGCGTCCGGATAGCGTTGGGCGACACGCTTTCCCTTGCGGTGGGAACCCGGCGGGCGGGGGCGGAATCCCTCTGCCAACACGACCCCTACCGCTCTGGGGAAGAAACCCTGTCCCAGACAACGGAAAAAACCTATACCGTTGTCGGCATTTATCAGCGCCCCTCCTTTGAGGAGCACTCCGCCCCGGGGTATACCCTGATTACCACAGCGGATGCAGAAAATCCATCGGGGCGCCTTTGCGCCTTCGTCACGTTGGAAAAACCGGAACAAATCCACGCCTATGTGAAGGACGTTGCCGCGGGCCGCGCATCGATCAAAAACGACGAAGTGTTGCGCTTTCTGGGGCTTTCGGACGATACGCTGTTCCGCTCGCTGCTCTATTCGGCCGGCGGCATTTTGATTGCCCTGGTGATGCTCGGTTCCGTGTTTTTGATCTATAATGCATTCCATATCGCGCTGAACGAACGCACACACCAGCTCGGCATCCTCATGTCGGTGGGCGCTACGGAAAAGCAACTGCGGAATGCTGTGCTGTTCGAGGCGCTCTGCATCGGCGCGATGGGGATTCCCCTCGGCATCTTGGTGGGCATTCCCAGCATCCAGCTTGTGCTCTCGCTCGTGGCGGTAAATTTTGCAAACGTCCTATACGGCAACGTGCCCTTGACCCTGGTACTGTCTGCGCCCGCTCTGGCCGTTGCGGCGGCGGTCAGCTTGGCCACCCTTTTGGTTTCGGCCTATCTCCCGGCGAGAAAGGCGGCCAGAACCCCTGTGTTGGACTGTATCCGCCAGACCGACGCGCTTCAGGTGGAGGCCAAGGCCATCCGGACGGCAGCCCTGACAGAACGTCTCTTCGGCGTGGAGGGGACCCTTGCGGTCAAGACCTTTCAGAGAAACAAACGGCGGTACCGCAGTATTTTGCTGTCGCTTACCTTGAGCGTTGTGCTGTTTGTGTCGTCCAGCGCGTTTGGGGAGAATCTGAAGCAGGTTGCGGAAGAGGCAAAAGTCGTCACCGACTATGACATCGGTTTGAGCGTACAGGCGCTGGATGAACAGGCGTTTTACGCGCTATTTGACCAGTTGAAAACCACGGAGGGCGTCACAAAAGCCTCCTACCAGGCAGTTCTGGAGTATTCATGCGCCGTACAGGCGGATGATCTCGCCGGGGAATTCCGGCAAGCGGCCGGCGAACCGCAGTCCAACGGTACAGTCGCCCTGCCGGTAGACATCCAGTTCCTCGATGACCAGGCGTATCTGCAAATCCTCCAGGAGCTGGGGTTGCCCGCCGGGGAGTACACCGGAGAGCACGCCCGGTTGCTGGCGGTCGCCAAGATGGAGGACGCCACCGGCCAGGCGGAAGAAGTCCGCCAGCTTCCAGACCTGTTTGCGAGCGCTTCACTGGAGGTGTCGGTTTTTCCAAAAGTGAATGGGCAGTCCGTGCCGGAACGGGGGCGGACGGTCGGCATCACCTGTGTGGAAAGGACGCTGCCGGATACGCCCCCGTATACGGGCGCCCCCGCGGACAGGCCGTATGTCTTTCAGATAATTGCCCCTGGTCGCTCAAGGAGGCATTCGCCCCCGCCGGGCTCTCTGTGGACAGCAAGGTCGAGGGCCTGACATTTCAGTCGGAGACCCCCTCGCGGTCGGCAGAGCAAATGCAGGCGCTGCTGGACGGCACGGGCCTTTCTGCGGACTGCACGCTGTACAACGTCGATGCAATGATGGAACAAAACCGGAACCTCCTGTTTATCGTGAATCTGTTCACCGTGGTGTTCGTTCTCATGATCTCACTGATTGCGGTTGCAAACGTGTTTAACACGATCTCCACCAACATCAAGTTGCGCCGGCGGAACTCGCCATGCTCCGCTCGGTGGGGATGTCCGACCGCGGGTTTCAAAAGATGATGTGCTTGGAATGCGCCCTGTACGGACTGCGTACCCTGTTGTTCGGGCTTCCCCTTGCAGGGGGATTGTCCTGGCTGATCCACTGTGGAATGGTGGCCGGGGGTGCGCACGTGGTTTACCAGTTCCCGTGGGAGAGCATGGCGGTCAGTGTACTCGGCGTGTTCCTTGTCATTTTCATCGCGATGCTGTACGCCGCAAGCAAGATCAAACGGGAAAACATCATCGACGCGCTTCGGGACGACCTGGAATAACCGGTCAAAAGGGCGGCGGCCGGGCGGCGAAAAGAGCCGGAAGGGCAGCGTGTGGGAACGTGTATTGCGCAAAGCGCGCAGGAACCGTGCGGAGGACAACCGGTTGCCTAAAAGCAGATGGGCGTATCGCTCCTTTTGGGGGTGATACGCCCATCTGTTTTTTGCCCGGCCCGGAGGCGCCTTTTCCTTTCCGGGGCGGGCGATCAACGCCCGGCAAACGATCCGTCCCGCCTGCTTCTCGCCGTCCTTTGCGGGGACGGCCCCGGCGGCCGGAGAACCGTTTTGTCCGGCTTGCCGGTGGAAACGATTTGTAGGCCGAACGAATTGTTGAGCAATTCCTTAATTCAACAAAATCGTGTGACAAAATTCGACAATGCTTACAATGTGCGCGTCCGTTCGTGTTCTCATTGGGGAGATTCGAATATTCTTCTTTTCAAGGAGGAATATTCATGTCATTAAAATCACATTTTTCACACGACGTCTTCCACGCCCGCACTGAAAAACGCAAGATGACCCAACAACAGGTGGCTGACGCCCTATGGATCTCTGTGCGGGAATATCAAAAAATTGAGAAAGGAGAACGGCTGCCCGGCACCCGGATTTTTCTTCGCCTTGTCTTTTTCTTTGAGCTGAATTTTGAGGATTACCGGGAGGATGCCATGAAAGATGTTCCAATATATCCCCTATAGAGAAACCCTGTTTTCCCCCTACATCGGGCTTTATCATTCCTATGGGATTGCCGCTCTGCTGTTTACGGACCTGGATTGGGAACTCCAGGCGTATGTCTCGGACATCTCCCCGGACGGTTCCTTCGTATTCGCGCTCGCACAGCGCTGCACCAGGGGCCAGCTGTCCCCCATCCATCTCCTGGACGTTGTTCTGGACGCCCTATGAGGGCCAGCCTTTTGTTTGGCAAGGCAGCACGGATTGGCCCTCGGCCGGGTCCTCCCATCCACAAAGACGTCCGCCGCACGCTTGACCAGAGCCGTCCCCAGGCGCCCTCCGGTACGGCATAGGAGGGGAGGAACCGAATGCGTGACGGGGGCCTTTCTGGGCCTTATTCCGGCCGTCCCCCGGTACAACATAAGAGGAATCCCCCAGATACTATTTTCCAAGATGTGCCGTCCCATCTCTGGAAAGGCGCCAAAATCCGTGGATGAACCCGCCAGCGGCCGTCCCAGATTGGAATTCCCTCATCCCCCACGCCCTATGTTCCCCTCGCCTAGAGGGGCGGCCCGCCTCGAATTGTAGGCGCAGGATACGTTCGCCGCTGTGACCATCCAAAGAAAGGCATTCCTTTTTAGCATGTTCCGTCCCCATTTCAAGCCCCTTCTTCTCCCGGGAATCCTTGACAACCGGCATGCACCGTGCTGCCCGTCCCGCCCATACCGGGGCCAAGGGGAAAGCCGGCCGGGTTTCCCCTTGGCCAGCTTGAGAACATTAAAAAGCTTCCCCAAGGGACGGTGCGCGGCTTGTACCATAGCGTTGGCGTGCTCGTCCTTTTTTCAGATTGGCCTGTCCCTTGCGACGGCATGGCGCCATTCGGAATGACGGCCAGAGACGTTTTAGATTTCTCCCTCCGGGGACTGCGCGGGTTCCCGGCCGGTGGTGACAATCTGGTACGCAGACCGGTAGTCTGCAAGCGAACCGGGGTGGTCGCCCAAATTTTTGAATATTTGTATTTTGTTTGTCCCCACGATTGTGGTGACGCAACAGGTCGGATTCGTCGACGTGACCGATAAAGTCCAATATGGATTGAGGCCATAGCTGGTGATGTGTACCAGGATCGCTTTTGGCTGGCCCGGATACGTGACCAGATTTACGTTTGCAATGGCACTCCCTTGCAGGTCTACAGGGTCCCACCAATTGGATTCCGAGATGTTTCGCTGGGTAAAGCTCCACGTATTATAGTCCAGGACGGAAATACCCGCGGTCCCGCCATCCTCTGTAAAAGTCAACAGGACATACATTTCGTTGTCGGCTTCCGCCTTTGGAATATCTGGAACCGTGCCGTCATTTCCCGCCTGCATCGTTCCCGTCACAAGCCCGGATTGGACAATCGCCTTTTTCCCCTCTGCAATGTCGGCCGCCGTCGCGTCTGTCCGGTTCCGCGCGGTCTGCCAGCCTTCCACGGCGGTGTCAATCTCAGCGCCGGTGTGCGCCAGGATATAGCGTCCGCCTCCCTGGCCGCCCGGCCCGGCGGCGCGTGTTGTCATGTCTCCCATGTTCTAAGACCTCCAATCGCTGCGTCAATTTCCACACCGGTATAGGGAAGCACACAGTCCAAACCGTCCGCCGTGTGCAGCACGGCTCCTGTGTTTTCATAGAGCACGGCCCCGGCGCTGTTTTGGAGCAGGCCGTACCATTCCACCCCCACAGCCAGATGAACCATGCTGCCGGCCGTTGTGGTCTGTGGGGTCAACTGCGCCTCTGTAATTCTAATGGACATCCACCATCACCCGCACCTTCCGCGTCTCCGGCGGCAACTCATATGTGATCTCCAAGGTGTAATTTCCAGTCTTCTGCGGCTCAATCAGCGCACGGATGCGGTTGCCTTCCACTTCACATGCGCCGCTCTGCTCGGCCTCCACCGCCGTCTCCGGCGTGAGGGACCAGCTCGCGCTTGGAATGGTCACCTCGCCCTTTTGGGTGCTGCATACCTCCAACTCGACATACTTGTCCTCACCTAAAATCCACGATCGTTTATACACTGGCAGCACAGGAACACCTCCTTGTCAATTGCACTTCACAGCGGTCTTTTTCCAGATGGGCTGTTTGACGCTCTGGCAAGAGCATCACCCGATAGGGGTCCTCCACCAAAAGCGCACAGATCGGACGGCCGTCCTGCAGGGAGAGCGTCCCTTCCCAATAGGCCTGTTCCCCATCCGCGTTCTCCGCCCAGATTCGAACTTCATAAGCCTGGCCCGCCCCGCCGGCCGGGACCAGCGCCTGCCAAATATCCGGCCCGGCCTTTTCAAAGGTGAGGTCGTGCTGGCCAGCTCGTCCCCACACCGCTTCGGCTGTTCCCCCTGCAATCTCCACACAGATCACATGCGTCTCGCCCGCATCCTCGGGATTGGCGGAAATCGAGACGCGGGCAATCTGTAGGGAGGCTTCCTGGAACGTCCCCCGGAGGACGGCCGAAGCGGTCCATCCCGCGCGGTCCTCCGCGGTTACCAGTAGGGTATTTTCCCCCTTCCGCAAGGGGACGGTTTGGCTCCACGCGCCGGAGGGACCGGCTACAACCGCGCCCTGCGCGCTTCCGTTCAGGGTCAGCCGGATGGTCACCGGGCCGCTGGCGGCGTCGGTGGCCGTCCCGGATACCACCAGGGACCCCTGTTTCACAACAAAGCCGTCCTGGGGCTGTGCAACGGCCAGCACAGGGGGCTCTGTGTCGGTGGTAAAGCTTCGCGATGCCGTCTCCGCCTGGTTGCCGTCGTGGTCGGATACCGCGGCCGAAACCGTATGGACGCCGTCCTTCAGGGCGCTCTGGGGGACGTAGGAGACATCATAACCGCCTTCCACTGCTGTGACAGACATTCCCGGCGCGCGGCTGTCCAACACATCGCCTTCGTCCAGGCGAAGCTGGAAGGTCTCCACAGCGACGCCGCTGCCGGTATCGCGCAGTTGCAGGGCTACCACCGGCTTCGGGTCCGCCAGATAGGCCCCAGCCTGCGGTGAAAGGACTGCAACGTTGGGCGGCTCGGTCTCCTTGACAAACAGCCGTAGAGAGGCGCCGAGCGTTCCGTCGGAGGAAGCATCGGCGGTGCTGCTGTTCCTGCGCCGTCCGAAGCCGTCACCGCGACGCTGTAGAAATGCCCTTCCTGTCCATAAGAGGATTCCTCCGGAGCCTTGCACTCCGCTTCCCATTTCCCGGTTGCTTCATGATAAGCGAGGGCGTATGTCTGCCCATCGATGCGCGCGGTCACACTCGTTCCAGCCATCGTCATCCCTCCGTAGGCCCGCGGCTCTGCACGCGGGTTACCGCTTGAAATGCGCCGTTGCTCGCCAGACTCACCAGGACGGCGTTGAGCGGCACCAGCGCCCAGACGGTCCAGGGCTGGGTCCATCCGCCCGTGGCTGCGGTTGTGACGGTCAGCAACAGCGCCGCCAGGATGTAGGAAAGCCACTGTGTCGGAAGCTTTCCAAAGGAGCGTTTGAGTAGTTGGGTGCACAGCCCGGTACAGGCCGTCGCCCCTGCAAAGGTCGCCAGGCTCTCCCAGCTCCAAAATTGATTCAAGTCCATCAAGTTTCCTCCCATCAAAACCGGGCGGCTGTCGCCGCCCCCACTGGGCCCGCGGCGGGCGCTCCGGGCCCTTCGGCGAACAGCGTCTCCCGACATAGGTTGGAACGGGCGGCCCATTCCGTCACCTTTCGCCGGATTTTCCGGAGGTCCGTTTGTACACCGGGGCGTTTTCGATTCTGCGGCCATGGCGGCCGCAAAGCGGCGCATGCTTTCCGGCCGGTCCCGGCGACGGCGGGCGGGTTTGGCCCGGTCCAGCGCCTGGATTCCGATGTTCGTCTCCGAATCCAGGCAGTCCTCCGCTTCGGGTGGAGAGCACCTGCGGCCCATGCGGGCATTCCCGCCCTTTTTCCGTTCGCCCAAAGCCGGGGGCCGGGACGCCTTCCACGGCGGATTCCCGCCATTGCCTCTGAAAGGAGAGGGAATTGAAACCGCTCCGTTTCTCCGGCACACTCCCCTCCTCCCGCCACAGCCTTATGCCGGGCCGTTAAGAGCGCTGTGCATTCCATCCCTATAGATTTGCCCCGTCCGGGACCTCGGTCCAGCCGGAGACGCCCGGTTCCCAAACATTCGCCTCCACGTCGCTTACCCAATGCTTTCCGTTGTGGCTGACCTTTGCGCCCTTGGAATAGGCGTCCGTGCTTCCGGCAGGCTGTCTCCATTCCGGCCATTCCACCGCGGGGTCATCCACCCTTACCCAAAGCGAGGGCGCAGTATCCGGCCTCCAACTGTCCTGCGACGTGTGCCCGGTCAAGCAGCGATACAACACGCCGCCGTACTGCACGCGCTCTCCCTCTGCATACGCATGGCCCCCGCCATCCCAAAGGGGGAACATCCACGCGCGTTCATATGCCTGCTCATCGGACAAGGCCGCCGCCGCTGCTTCGATCTGCGCCCGCTTGGCTTTTGCTTCGGCAATCAGTTTATTTCTATCAAATTCAGCCATTGTATGTACCTCCCATCAAAATAGAAATTGCTTTCTGTTGTGCTGCAACTTGCTCCTGCAACTCTATAATTTGTGTATCCACGTTTTTCGCCATAGTCACTTTGATCTGGCCGCCCTCATATACGGTTCTCACCAAGGCCGTATATCCTTCAATGGGAGAACCATCATCAATGGTCATCGTCTGTGTCTTTTCGGTGTTACAAAAGCTCTCGCGCAGTTGGGGGTCTTGGTAGGTTTCCGCATCAAAGCAAAAGCGGATAGCCTTACAACGCTGCCCGTCAATATATTCTTCCGTTCCCTGCGCGCCAATTAGGGAAAGTGTCGTACCGTTTGCAAATTTGAGTGTCATTTTACTACGCCCCTTTTATAGAACTTTTTTACCATTCAAAATAATGTCGCATATATCAATTTGGGCCTCCCCATAGCTTTGTGTTTCTGCATCCCAGCTAAAAATGTAATCTCCATCAATATCCTTGTTTGCTGTACGAGTTATTGATCGTACATTAGGATCAGGATATTCCGTTCGTCCGATACTCAAAAATAATAAATTTCCACCCCATAGTCTATAAACGTTGATCCCGGTTTTTCTCAGCTTAAAGCGAAGTTTGATTTCATCTCCTGCCTTAATTCGTAAATTTGTTGCACATATCATTGCCTTATAGTATAGATAATCAGGATTTTGGTTTTTCGAATATCCAACTTTGAGGATAGTCGGCGTAGATTCAGATGCAGGATTAACAATCTGAACATCTCCGCGGTCTCCATATCCATTGCTGGACTTAATTTCAATCCAGTTGATTCTATTGCGAAACACTAACCGGTTGACTTCACTTTTATCTGTCTGCCAAACCTCTCTGATTTCTCGTTGAACATTACTTTCGTCGGTCTGGTAGATATTGTACACTTCACGCTCCACATTGCTGCTGTCCGGAACATAAATCGGCATCCGTCATCCCCCTTATGCCTCATATACGAATGTAATACGTCCTGCCGGTGCGCTGGTTGGTTTCTTATCGGCTACCGCAAATGTAAAGCCGTTGACACTGGGTGCATCCGCAGACCAGCCCGACCAATGCCAAACGCTATCTTCGTTGTAGGCATGACCAATGTATTCCACTACCGATTTTTCACCTTGATTTTTTGGCACATATGTAAACTTTACTCGTAAGAGATCAATTTTAGTAACCTCCAAAAAACCATATTGATTCGGATATATAGATGCATTACGATCATCTACTCTTAAAATCAGTTTTGTTCTCTCGTTTAATTCCTCTGCTATATCTGCGATTGTTTCGCTGCCTGTTGTTAGCCCTATTTGTTCCAAGCGGACAAATGTCCGCATTTGATGGTCGCTCTTCTCCGCCTTTCCATTCCACGCCTCTTTTCCTTCTTCGTCACGTGGATGTCCCCGTCCTCGATGTGCTCGGTAAAGGGGCCGAGGAATTGGTTCAGGTCCTCGAAGTCGCTCATGTCCAGGGTGTAGAGCCCCTGGCAGATGCCGCAAAGTTCCGCATCGTAACGCTCATCCGTCACGGTCTCGACCTGTAGGGCGTTGGCCGGGATGTACAGCTGTGCGAGGGAGATGTCGTAATAGTTGTTGTTTCGAAGCAGCTTTGGCGGCTGCGGCGAAGCGGTGGCTTCGCCCTGCAAAATCTGCGCCGTGATCGAGCGGACCTCCGTGCTCAGGTCCAGGCGGAGCACCACCCGGTCGATGCGCGCGAACGACGTGCTCGCCGCGGGGACGGCCAACTCCTTGGCCTGTTCGGTCAGCCAGTAGGGGCGGCCGTCCACAACCGCTTCGCCCGGCTGGACGGACACCGCCAGCTTTTCCGTGTTTTTGGTGACCTTCAGGCGGTCGCCGCCCTGAACCACGCCGGTGGAGTAGAACAGCTTCATGAACTGCGCAAAATCCGCAGAGGAGTAGAGCCGTTCGTCGTTTTCCGTGGAGTCAAAAAATAACGATTTTTCTGCCAATGGGATTCCTCCTATCTCACTGTATTTTTGAGGCTTCGGATGACGCGCCCCAGATGTTTCGGCGCTTCGCCGAAAGTGATGTCCACGCCGTAGCTTCCCGCTTCATAGCGTTCGGTCACCTGTGCGATGCGCATGTCGGCAGCCACGCCGAGGTTGCGGTCCAGCACCGTCACCAGGTCTCCCAGGTCCCAGTGCCGGCGGTATTGGAACGAGCCCCCTGCGGCAGAGTTGCGGTGAGGCTCTCGGTCCGGGGATAGTCCAGCAGCTTGTGCTTTCCCTCCTCCTCCAGGCTCATTGCGGTATCGCTTCCGACAATCTCCAGGGTTCCGCAGTCGATGAAGGTCTCAAAGCGTTCGAGGCCCTCCGGCTCTTCGGCGTTGTTTGTCACCTTGAGCACCGTGCGGTCCGCGCCCTCTCCGGCGCCGCCCGCATAGGCGAGGTTCCGGTGCCCCGAAACATCGCGCAGGTATTTTAGCGATTCGACGCTCTCGAATTCCAGGGCGAACACCACTGCGCTGTTCTCGGACTGCTGGTCTGTGCGGTCCACCCCGGGGAGTACGTCAAAGACCAGATTTCCCCGTCGGGGTCCAGGTGGATGCCCATCCCATGTCCGTGTATTCGCCCACCGCTTGCAAAACCTCGTCGAGCGGTTCAAACCGGCTCATCCAAACGGTCTCCATACCGCGCCCCTGGTCGGGCGCAAGAACCAGCAGGGGGATCTTCCGCTTGGGGTCCAACGGGTTGGCCAGGTGCCGGCCCGCGTACGTCTTGAGGATCGTCTCCGCCGGAACGGGGTCCGGCGTCTGCCCGGCGGATTCCAGGGCGGGCACAACGTCATATCCGCCGTTCGCCTCGCCCTCCAGCGGCAGCGTTGTGCGCTGGCCGGCCAGCCCGTTCAAAGTCTGGCCGCGCACCGTCACGGTCACGCCGCCCTCGCCGTCGTCCTGTTCCACCGAGCGGATGATGCCGGCCCGCGTCCCGTCGGCGTCCAACAGGACCAGGTTGCCCTGGGCGAGCACGCGCTCATCCAGCTCGCCGAACAGATGAAACTCGAAGTCCCCCACCCCCTGCCAGAGCCGGCTGAACTGCAGGGAGGTGTACGCGTCGAACTCCCCCAGAAGCTCCAAGGCGGGTGAAAGGACCCGAATGCTCGGTATCTGCATCGTCACACCCCCGCATACCATTCACGGAACCGCACCGTCACGCGGGCGTGTTCCGTCTCGTTGTCGCTCTCATACCGCAGTGCATTGACGCCGGGGACCAGCTGAAAGAATGTGGAGCGCAGGTCGATGTATTGGAATGCATCCTCCGGCTCCTGCCCCGCGCGGAAGAGTTTGACGCTCTTTTCGCCGCGCTTGGTGCGGATCTGTAGGGTTTCCCCTTCCGCGAGGTCCCGCCGGACCTGGAAGCGTTCTCCGGTGGTCTCGTTGACCACGGCGGGATTGGTCGCCGGCCCCCGAATGGTGATCTCCACCGGGGCGGCCACAGAACCCGCGTTGGTCAGGCTGGTGCGGTTGCGCAGGGCCGCGAAGGAGATGGACGGCTTGAACTGAAACGGGAACCGGAATCCCCCGTCGATGTAGGCCATATACCCGCTCTGGGCGACGGTGTCCTCCCAGTAGGGCGACGGGCACAGAAAGCGCAGTTCGGCCCGGTTGTAATTCTGAATGCGTTCCGTAAAGCTCGGGGAGGACTGCGGAAACGCCGCGATGCGTTTGACCGTATAATCGTTGAAGTAGTAGAGCAGGCCCGGCTCCTGCCCGGGGGTCAGTTTCTTGATGAGTTCGAACCGCTTGCGGTACATATCCTTGCGGTCCTCGCCATCGACGTGGATGAAGCAGGTGACCTCCCGGCTCTCCGTGCGGATGCCGTGGACGAATACGCCGTCCACCCCGGGGACGCTGGAGGAGATCACGGTGGTCTCCGGGCCGCCGGTTCCCGTCACGCTGCCGATGATGTACGGCGGCGCAAGGGAGAACTCCACACAGGTTTCCGGAAGTTCCACATTGCCGCCCGGCGGCACGTATACCATTCTCTGCATGTTTTCATCCTCCTTATCCGATCTGCCGCGCGATCTCGTTCATGACGGATTGGATGGCGCGGCGCGTCTCGACGGGGCTCTCCACCGGCTGGTTGAAGTTGACCGTCACCTGGACCTGTTTTTCCCGCGCAGCCGAAAGGGAGGCCGGCGGCTGCGGCAGGTCCGCCTGCTTTTGGTGCGTCTGATAGAATTTGTCCGCGGCGGCGTTGGCCTGGTCGATCAAGGTCTGCTGGTAGTTGGAGATCGCGTCGGTGACCTCCTGCACGTAGTCCAGCACGCTGCCGAATTTGTCCTTGAAGCCCTCCGCCAGCTTTTGGCCGATGCTCTGGCCCGCCAAGTCGTACTCCGGCGCATACGACTGGATGAGTTCGATGATCTCCTTCTGCGTCTTTGCCATGATGGCCTTTTCGGCCTCGGCGCGCAGTTGGAAATCGCTGGTCATCTTGTCGTATTCCTCGTTGATCTTGTCCAGTTCCTGTTGAAGGGCGTCCTGCTGCTTCTGCGATTCCTCCTGGACCTTCTGGATCTCCTCTTCCAACCGTTCGCGTTCCGCCTCGCGGGCCTCCTGGTCCAGGCGTTCCTGTTCCTCTTTTCCAGGCGGGCCAGCTCCTGCTGGTACTGCTTGCGCTGGTAGTCGTCCTTTTCATAGGCGAGCTGTAGCTGTAGGGCCTGCTTTTTCTGCTCGTACTCCCGGCGCTTTTCCTCGCTCTCCTCCTGTTTTTCCAGCTCGTCGAGCGCGTCGATCTGCCCCTGAATGGCGGAGACCGTCTCGTCCTCCCAGGTCTGCCAGTTCCCGATGCTCTCTTGGATGCGGTCCTGTTCCGCTTTGCGCTGTTCCTCGTAGCGGTTGCGCAGGGCCTCTACCAGGGCGCCGGCCAGCGAATCGATCGCGTCGATCTCCTCCTGTTGGAGCTCTTTTTTGAGGTTGTACAGCTCGATCTCCAAGTCCATCTGGATTTCCTTGTTGTTCTTATATTTCCGCTGCAAGCGTTCCAGGTGTTCGATTTGTTCCTCTGTGGAAAGGTCCTCCAGGACAATCCGGTTTTGGAGGTTTTGGTACTCCTCTTGGTAGGCCTGTTTGCGCGCTTCGTGGATTTTTTCTTCCAGCTCCAACTTCTGTTCGGCGTTCAGCACATATTGGGCCTGTTCCTCGGTGAGCTGGGCGAGGGTGCTGGTGGTCAACTCCCCAATCTGCGCGCTCATCTGTTCGGCCTTCCGCTGGATGGTCTCCAAAAGTTCCAGCTCCTGCGCGGCGGTCATCCGGTCCATCGCCTTTTCGTGGGAGATGTCGCCGTAGGCGTCGTCCAGCATGCCCTGGGCGGCCTCTTTTTGCATTTCCGCCAGCCGTTTTTGGGATTCGTACAGGCGCGCATTCAGGTCCAGATCCTGCTCCTTGGTGAGCAGATAGGCGCGCTGTGCTTCGCTGGCCTTGTCCCAATCCGCGTCGGGCGCATACACATACTCCTTGCGCAGTGCGTCGAGCTTGCGGTATTCCTCTTGGGCGAGCTGGATGCTCTCCTCGCTGAGCTTCTCCTTCTGGTCCAGTTCGTCATAGGCCGCGTCCAGTTTTTCCTGGACGCTCTGGCGCTGTTCCTCCCGGATCTCCTTTTCCACGGAAAAGATGCGGTATTCGAGGTTCATCCGGTCGTCGGCCAAATCGTTGTACTTCTGTTGCAGCTCTTTTAGCCAGGCGAGCTCCTGCTGCAAATTGAGCTGTTCCATCTTCTTCTGATGGTCCATTTGTTTCAGCTCGTCCGAAAGGCCGCTGTCCTTCCGGACGGAAGACGGCACGTTGGAAGCGGCTGGCTTTGTGGAGTTCCAGGTCGAATGCCGGATGGTTTCGATCTTGCGCTTCATCTCTTCGTACAGGGCGATCGTGCTTTCGAGCTGCTCTTTCTCCTGCGCAAGCTGCTGCCAGAGGGCGATCTTTTTCGGGCTGTTGGTTACGCGCTGTTCCTGGCGCTGCTGTGTCGTGACGGAGGCGTACTCCGAGGCCGCGGCGATTTGATAAACCTGTATCTCAGACTCCAACATCTCGATCTTTTTCTGCGTGGTGTCGATCTGGGATTCCAGCTGCTGCCGGTTGTTTTCCAGGAAGGAGACGGTCGCCTCCTTCTGTGCGTCGGCGGCCTCCCGGAGGACCTCGCCGTTGCGCAGGGTGAGATCGTTCGTCTTGGAGGTAGTCGTCGATCTGCGGATATTTCGACCGCATCTCTTCGAGCTGGTTCAAATTGCAGGCTCTGCCCGGAGGAGAGGGTCTGGTAGGCGGTGGAAAGCTCATTCAAATTGTCCGCGTCAGATTGATACTGGACCTCCATCAAAAGCTGCCCGCTCTGCAACGTCAGGTCCCCGGTCTGTTGGAGGTAGCTGTGGACCTCGGGGAGTGCCTGCGCCAATTGTTGCAGTTCCTCTTTGGAGAGCGCCACCCCGCCGGAAAGCTTTGCGTAGGCGTCGGAAAGGGTCTCCATGGAGACGGCTTGCTGCCCGTACTGCTGTGTCAGGATATACGCCAGGTCCGCTTGCCTTTGGGCTTCCTCGTTTGCCTTCCGCCAGGAAGCGGCGTAGCGTTCAACCAGTTCGGGGTCCTTCGAGCATCTCATTGATGTCGGAGGCAATCCCTTGAATCTGGTCTTCCAGAGACGGTCCCCTGAAAGAGCTCGTCGTACTCCTTCAGCATTTCGCGCACAGCCGTCTTGTACTGTTCGCTCATGTTGGTGAACGAAGTGATGATCTCTCCGTTGGAATCGGTGATCCCGGTGGCTTCTTCCACTGCAACGTAGTAATAATCCCTGGCCTCCTGGGCCACTTCACGGTATTGGTGCTTTAGCTCTGCGAGCTCTTCGGATTGGCTTTTCAGCTGTTCCTCAAGCATCGTTTTCGACAGCGTTGGATTGACGTCCATCAGCGCTGCGTCGCTCCATTCCAGCCATTCCCGGTTCTGCGCCATGCTGGCCTCAAGGTCCTGGATCTGTTTTTGCAAGGCGCCGGCGTCGTTTGCGTAGACCGCGCCGTTGTCCACTGCCTTCTGGCGGTAATATTCTTCCTCCTCGCGCATCAGGCTGAGCCGTTCGCGAAGCTGCTCGTTGCCTGCTAGGATGGCCCGCCCTTCGCTGTCGTACCCGACGATGAGGTTGGGCATGAGGTTGGCCAGGGATTCTCTGGCCGCGCGCACCTCCTGGGTAGAGGAAGCCGCATCCTGTAAAACCGCCAGATTGGCCTCTGCCGTGCGGATCGTTTCTGAATAGCTCTGCGCCTGCTGGATTCCCTCCTGAAAGGCGAGCATCTGTTCCGCGCGCATCTTTTGATAGGCCTCGGCAATCATCCCGACCACGGAAGCGGCCAAGTTCAGCCCCGCTACAAAGGAGCCGATCAAATTCACCCCCGAAGCGAGGGCGCTGAGGCCGGAGGAACCGGACTCGCGGAGTTTGTCGATCCGGCTGGCAAGCTCCTCCAATTTCGAGAAAGCATCCGGCAGCGTATCGGTGAAAACCGACAGGCCGCTCTGCAAAGCGCTGCTGCCGGACGTCCCTGCATCCGCCTTTGCGCCGCCGGCCTGCAGCGGCTGAATCGCCCGCAGCGGCGCGGAAGAAATCTTGTTCTGCTGTGCGAGGAAGGAACGCATCGCGTCGTACGTCTGCGGTCGAATTGTATTTCCAGCTCCTGGAGCTTGTTGCGCTCCAACTCCAACTGAACGGTCGCCCGCTGTGCTTGCAGCGCTGTATCGGCCCCTGCGGCGGGCGTGCCGGCGAGCTCTTGCAGCTGGATCATGGTCCTGCGCTGCTGTTCGAGCTGTTCAGCGATCTCCACGAGCTTTTTCCGGTATTGTTCAGCGCCCTCGACCATGGTCTGGTTGAATTCTTTTGCCGTTTTGTCTGCGTCGCTGTACATGTCGTCCCAAAGGCCGGCAAGATCGGCGACACGCGTTTCCAGCAAGCGGGTGTCCAGGCCGAGCCCGGAACCGTCTTTTCCCAATGTTCGATCCGGCAAATCGTCACCTCCTAAATTTGTGCATCAAAAAACCGCCCCCTAAAAGAGCGGCGGGATCAGGAACTTTTTAAGGGCATCCCGCAGCCATCTTCTCTATTTTTTAACAGAACCCTAGAAGGCGCGCTGAGGCAAAAAGCCTGCGCGGGATGCGAACCGCATTCTTCCCCGGCGGGTTGTTCGCCCCACCGGGTTCCTTAAAGCCGCGCCCAAACCGGTTTCTTTGAGGCCGCCCCCCAACAGGCGCGCTGAGTCCAACAGCCTGCGCGGGATGCGAACCGCATTCTTCCCCGGCGGGTTGTTCGCCCCACCGGGTTCCTTAAAGCCGCGCCCAAACCGGTTTCTTTCGAGGCCGCCCCCCAACAGGCGCGCTGAGTCCAACAGCCTGCGCGGGATGCGAACCGCATTCTTCCCGGCGGGCTGTTCGCCCCGCCGGTTTCTTTAAGGCCCGCCCCAAAGCGGAGTGCGGTCAAGCGGTGTTTCTGCGGGCGAATCGGAGGCGCTTTGAAAAAGCAGGCCGGAACAAACGCCGGTTACCCCTCCCACTCGTCCGCAAAGACCTCTTCGTCCTTCCCGCCGGGCGTGTGCAGGTCGTTGTACTCGTCCATCACAGCGAGGAACTCGTCGAAGTAATAGCTTTCCATCAGCTCCGTCCGGGGGATGCCCACACTTTGCGCGATTGCGATCCAGCGTTGGAACCAGAATTCGGCGTTTGCCCCGCCGGTGTGAGCAGCCGGCGGACGGTCCCGAAAAAACCCGACAAGTCGTTGGCCTTCCAGGCGGCCTCCAAAATCTCCGCCAATTCCGCCAGCCCGAGCGCGTCGGACGCGTCCGGGTTGAGCAGGCGTTCCGATGGGATGTCCAGCAGGCTGGAGACCATCCGGCAAAACTGTTCCGGCAGCACGGCCAGCAGCCGGACGGCGAGCTTGGTCATTCCGCCGCGGTCGATGTGTTCCAGCATCGAGAGCATTTTCGGCATGGAATCGCACCCGGGAAACAGTTCGCCGAGCACAACCGCCGGCAAGTCCTCCATCGCGCGCAGAACCTGCAGGTACTTGCCCATGGGCAGCTTGCGAATCTTCACCCCATACAGCTCCTGGACGGGCGGCGCGCTCATGCGCAGGCTTTTGTCCGGGCGGCGCAAAAATCTCTGTACATTCATGGATAGCTTCCTCCCATAAGGAGAGGGTGTCCCAAAAGTCGAAAAAGGACGGAGGGACGCCCTCGTCTTTTTAGAAACTCCGGTGTTTTTTCAAGCAGGAAGGGGATGCCCCTTTCCTATGAATCGAACCATTCGTAGGTTGGGGCGTCCTCTTTGTCCTGCAAAGCGTCCGCTCAGGGACGGAGGGATTGCAACCGCTTAATCGCCAACCTCCGGGAAGGCCGGGATCGTGTCCAGCCAAGTCAAAGCGGTGCCCTTGTCCACATCCTTGGTGCCGCGGATCTTGCCGTCGCAGGCGCGCGGGCTGCGCTTAAAGGTCAGTTCATAGGTCTGGGCCTCGTTGTTTTCGCCGCGGGTGCTGTGGGTGATCTTGTAGCCGGAGCACTTTGCCACATAGTAGCGATAGAGGCGGTAGCCGCCGTCGGCGCGCAGTGCGGAGAAGGTCAACGCGAACTCCGGCGGCACGTCGAAGGTGCTCTCTTCCAGCTCGTCGGTGAGATCTCCTCCATGTCCACGCCGCCGAGCGCCGCGAGCGGGAGAGCTCCATCTCGTTGACTGTGACCACCAGTGTGGTGTCCGTCCATTCGGCGCCGCTGTCGTACACGCCGTCGTCGCCCGGGATGCTGAACTCCGTGCGGTTGTCGGTCGGCGCGCAGGTGCGTGCGCCTACCAAACTTTTTTCTCGCCGGTTGCGGAGTATGCGGTGGCGGTGTTGGTCGCTACCGGGATGATGCCGAATTTTCAAAACCTTTCAAATACTTTTTTACCCATAAATATCCTCCTTTAATTGCGGCCCCATCGGCCAATTCCCAGTAAAATGTGGTGTATGCGTCGCCGGATTCCAGCTTGAGCGGCCCTTTGACCGGCCGTGCAATGCGAAATTTCTTCCGGCGTCAGGTCGATGAGGGTCTCCTCCGGGCCGCTGTCCAGCAGGCGAAAGAGCTCCTCGCACAGGGCGCGCGCGTCGGCATATGCCTCCCGCCGCACCTGCACTTGAATGTCACGTCGTGCCGGTCCCGTCGTCTGACCTCCCCGACAGTGTGATCCCACTCCAGCAGTGCGATCATGTCCCGCTGTTCTCCAGGAGCCGGGACGGTATCCACATAGATGTCGGATAGCCCCAGCTCTCCAGATAGCATTTCAGCGCATCGAGCATGGTTTTGCTCCACCTCCTCCCAAATCCCGTTGACGATGGGCCACCGGAAGCGTCCTGTTCAGGAAGGCTTCTTATGCAAGTCCCCTGGTTCAAAGGGCCTCGTTCCGGGACCTTGTCCATGAAAGTCTTTCTGGCTAAGAAGAAACTCTCTGGCTAAAAAAACTCTGTCCAAGAACGCTTCCTATGCAAGCCCCCCTGGTTTAAAGGGCCTCGTTCCGGGGCCTTGTCCATGAAAGTCTTTCTGGCTAAGAAGAAACTCTCTGGTTAAAAAAACTCTGTCCAAGAACGCTTCCCTCTCTGGCTCAAAGGGCTTCGTATCCAAAGTCCTTGTCTCCATGAAAGCCTTTCATCTGAGAAGCCCCTTGTCCAAACCTCCTAGCCATAAAAACCTCCCCATCTAAGAATCCCCCTGTCCAAGTCCCCTTGCCCAAAATCCCTTCCCCAGCGTCAGGCCGGTCAAAAGCGCCCAGTTTGCCTTTGGACGTTCCCGCTACTTTCCCCTTTGTGCCTTCCACCGTTTCAGGCTTCGAAGAGCCTCATGGCGGCTGGCTAGGCGGCCTTCTCATCCAGGAGATTTTTTGGCTAAGAAGCTCTCTAGCTAAAAAACCTCTGTCCAAGAAGGCTTCCTATGCAAGCCCCCCTGGCTCAAAGGGCTTCGTATCCAAAGCCCTTGTCTCCCATGAAAGCCTTTCATCTGAGAAGCCCCTTGTCCAAGCCTCCTTACCCAAAAGCCTTTCATCTAAGAAGCCCCTGTCCAATTCCCTTTGCACAAAAGTCCTTCCCCAGCGCCGGGCCGGTCAAAAGCGCCCAGTTTGCCTTTGGACGTTCCCGCTACCTTCCCCTTTGTGCCTTCCGCCGTTCCAGGCTTCGAAGGGCCTCATGGCGGCTGGCCAGGCGGCCCTCTGTACCAGGAAACTTTCTGGCAAGGAGGTCCTCTGTCCAGGAGACTTTTTGGCTAAGAAGCTCTCTGGCTAAAAACCTCTGTTCAAGAAGGCTTCCTATGCAAGCCTTCCTGGTCCAAAAGGCCCGTAGCCAAGGCCCTTGTCCATGAAAAGTCTTTCTGGCTAAAAACCTCTGTCCAAGAACACTTCCTATACAAGCCTTCCTGGCTCAAAGGGCTTCGTATCCAAAGCCCTTGTCTCCATGAAAGCCTTTCATCTGAGAAGCCCCTTGTCCAAGCCTCCTAGCCATAAAAACCTCCCATCTAAGAATCCCCTTGTCCAAGCCCCCTTGCCCAAAATCCCTTCCCCAGCGCCGGGGCGGCCAAAAGCGCCCAGTTTGCCTTTGGACGTTCCCGCCGCCGTTCCTATGCCCAAAGCAATCGAGAAAAGAAAGACCGGGCGTCGGGCCTGAACAGGTTGAAACCAGGTACGCCGGGTAGGCGGCGGGGCGTCATCCCGGCCTGTGGCTTCCCAACAGGTACGGACGCAAGAGGCTTGCCGCCTCCATGCTGTACATCGTTGGTTCTCTTGCCGGTTCGCCCGGATTCTGCGCGCCGGCTGTGTCCGGTAGGGCTAGAGCTTCCAATGCCTGGGCCAGCTTGATGTTCACGGGAATGCTCCGGCTCAGGTCGCGGGGAAAGGCCATGTCCTGAAAAATGCTGTGTTTTCTGCCCGCATAGTGCAGGGCTTCCAGATGTTGAGCCGCCCGTTTCAAGCGATCCTCTTTTTGAGCATCATGGAACATCATCCACGACTCGCCGCCGGATCTCCCTGTGAGAAGTCCGTCCGCCTCCGAAAGGGTGAGGCATGTGTCGGTCCCGACTTTGAGCAAGTCCCATCGCCTCCTTCTAGGGCTGCCGGTTTGGCTCTTGTATCGCGTCCCCTGCGGAGCCGCACAAAAATCTCGAAATTGAAATCAAAATCTTAACAAGATACCAAAACCCTACAGCTTTTGATTTCGTCCTCCGGTTGTCCCGGATTCCGTGATTCTATCGTATCACAAAGGAACTGCTTGTGAACGCCAATATCCGCTGGAAAACGCCGGAACCTGTTTAAATGCGTTGGACCGCTGCGGCAGCTTTCCAACAGGGGTTATCTTCCTGCGAGCGGGCAGCCAGCTTGCGTACTGCCTGAACGGCGATATGGCGCGTCTGGCTTTCGCTGTAGGCCACTTCGTCTGCAATTTCTTTCCAGGCAGGGCGGCGTTTCCATTGGTTCCGGGCGCGCAGATCCTGCGGCCCCATGTAGGCCAATTCTAACACGCGGCGTTCCACACGTCCGAGTTCATTTAAAACCGAGCGGCACCAGTTCTTTTTCTCGCGCAGTTCCACCGCACGCGCACGGCAGGCATCCGCCTCGCGCTCGTATTCCAGCAGGATTTCAGACAGTGCCAACGCAGCAGACGGGTCGCTGTAGCGCCCCTTTCCGCCCGGCATGCCGGTCAGATTGGGAGAGGGCAGGCAGATACACTTCTGTTCCTCCTCCAGCGCTTTGATCTCCTCCAATTCGCTGTGGATCATCCGGGGGAGGTCGTAATACTCTGCAAGCAGCTTTTCGATTTCCTTGGGTGTCATAACAAAATGCTCCTTTCAAATGTTCCGATGCTGGCCCATGCCCGCTCGAATGGGTGACTCTGCGCCCTTTAGCGCTCCATATGTAAAACTCTGGTTACTATGTCGGACGCCGCTCTGTGCGCCCCGCTTTGCCTTCCATGTCCATACTTCTCAAGCAAATTCTCGCCCGTTGTTTCCCCCTCTAAGGAGATTTCCTCGTCCGGCCGCCCGGTGCTTTCCCTTCTGCGGAGATTGCCTCGTCGGTTCATCTGGCGCTTCCCCCTTTGTGAAGATTCCCTCGTCGGCCGCCCGGCTTTTCCCATATCGGAGGCTGCACCGGCCTGCACTTCTGCGTTGCGCCCCCGGACAATACCCTGTGCACCTCGCTTTGCCTTCCATGTTCATGCTTTTCAGACACGTTCCTTCCGGTGCTTTCCCTTCTGCGGAGATTGCCCCGTCGGTTCATCTGGCGCTTCCCCCTCTGTGAAGGTTCCCTTGCCGGCCGCCCGGCTTCTTCCTGTGTCGGAGGCTGCACCGGTCTGCGCTTCTGCGTTGCGCCCCCGGACGATACTCTGCGCGCCTCGCTTCGCCTTCCATGTTCATGTTTTTCAGACACGTTCCTTCCGGTGCTTTCCCTTCTGCGGGAGATTTCCCCGTCGGTTCATCTGGCGCTTCCCCTCTGTGAAGATTTCCTCGCCGCACGCCCCGCTTTTTCCCGTGTCAGAGGCTGCACCGGCCTGCGCTTCTGCATTGCGCCCCTGGACAATACCCTGTGCGCCCTGCTTCGCCTTTCCATGTTCATGCTTCTCAAGCAAATTCTCGCCCGTTGCTTTCTCCTCTGTGAAGATTCCCTCGTCGGCCGCCCGGCTTTTCCCGTGTCGGAAGCTACACCGGCCTGCACTTCTGCGTTGCGCCCCTGGACAATACCCTGCGCGCCCCGCTTCGCCTTCCATGTTCATGCTTTTAAGGAAATTTCCTTCCAAGTGACAGGCCCGCTTAAACCCTAGCAGCGCCGCAATCTCCTGTGCCGCGCTTTGGTATTCCTCCGGAGGTAACCCCATCTCCCGCAGCTTGTCCTTCAGGCATTCGTAGTGGGCCCAGCGGCGCAGAAGGCCATCCTTGCGCCGCCTGCGCGCTTCATCGAGCAGCGCCTTCCATTCATCCGTCATATTTTGACTCCACCTCCATAAATGTGTGATACTGCGGTTGCCAATGGAACCGGAACTTCCCGTCTGGCCGTTCCGGTTCTTCGCCAACGTCAAGTGGATGTCCGTCCAGGCTTCGCCGGAGAGCCGTCCCTGGGGCTGTTCCCCGTCTCGCCAGAGAAACAGCACATAGTCGGCGTCCTGTTCCAGATCGCCGGTCTCGCGCAGGTCCGCCAGGCGGGGACGTTTGTCCCTGCGTCCGTCCGATTGGCGATTCATCTGGGCCAGTTCTACAATGGGCAACCCCGCGTCCAGGGCGATCTGCTTGAGCTGATTGCTTACCCAACCCAGTGCGCGATAGGCGTCCCGCATGGATGGGCGTTCCATCAGGCCGATGTGATCGATAAAGAGGATGTCCGGCTGATAGAGTTCGATGCACTGGCGCACCCGGTCGACCGAGAGCCGAGGTTCCACGCGAAAACTGGATGCGTGTTGATTCGCGGAATTGGCACAAGACGCGCTCGATGTCGCCCTTCTCTTCGTCCGAGAGCAGGCGGTCCCGGATGCGGGTGCCGTCGATGTGCATGAGCCGGGATGCCACACGCTGCATGAGTTGTTCATCGGGCATCTCCATCGAGCAGTAGAGCACCTTTTTCTTCCGGCGTGCGAGGTGCAGGGCGAGGTTGAGCGCAAAGTCGGTCTTGCCGCCGCCGGAGCGCGCCGAAGAACGGTGACGGTGCCGGGCAAAAATCCGCCGGTTGCGCGGTCGAGGGCCCCATAGCCCGATTCGGCAGGCGCGCCCTTTGGGGCGTTCATCGATTGAAGGAAATGATCGACCGCCTGAGCAAGGAAACGCCGCTGTCGCCTTCGGCGCGGGTGAGGGCGTCCTGTTCCACTACCAGATTGCGCAGGCGCTCGACGGATTCCTGTGCCGTGCAGATGGGGGCGTCCGCCGCGATCTCAGCCGCCGCGGTACAAATGCAGCGTCTCCGCCACGCATCCCGCACAATTTTCACATAGTCAAAGCGGTGCCTTGTGGTGGGCACATAACCGGCCAGTTGGAGAAGGATCTTTTTCTCATCCGGCAGACGCTACAACCAGGGTCACGCCGTCCACCGGCCCGTTGGCGCGGTACTGGGCGACCATGGCTTCAAAGACGCGCCGCGTGGTGTCGTGGGTGAACATCTCCGGGGTCAGGGCGTTTGCCGACATCCTCTGATGAATTCGCCATCCAGGACGACGCATCCCAGGACCGCCATCTCCGATTCTACACTCACTCCGGCATCAACTCCTCCCAGCCGCACTCTCCGGCGCGAAAGCGGCGCAACGCCTCTTCCCGGCGTTCTTTTTCACGCGCCAACTCCGGGGCAGCGCACAGGGAGGCGCGTGGCCGGGCGGGTCCAGATTGCCGCAGTACGCCGGGCTGTCCGGAAAGGGCTCGTCCTCCCAGCGCCGCTGGCCCAGCCAGGTGGATGGATTGGGAATATACCGCCCTTGGTCTCGCTGCCATTGTTCGCTGCCCTTTGCCTGTTTGATGGCCGTCAACATCGTGTCCAACAGGCGGTGGTCCGGCTTTAGCCGCACAAAGAGCTTTTCCGCACGGCCTTTGCCGACTTTACGCGGATATGCGGTCCAAAAGCGCTCAAACGCCTCCTGTACGCCTTTGCCCTGCATTCCAGCCTTCCCACCAGTCCGAAATACCTCTTGCGCTCCTTGCACCCCTTCGTCCTGCGTTCCAGCCTTCCCACCAGTCCGAAGTACCTCTTGCGATTCTTGCACTTCTTCGCCCCGTGTTCCGTCCTTTCCGCTCGTCCAAAGCGCCTCTCGCGATTCTTGCATCCCTTCGCCTTGCGTTCTACCCTTTGAAGCGGCGCACGAAAAACGCGAAAGCGTTTCACGATAAATGCGAAACTCACACGACATGGAAGTCGTTCTGGTCAATCCATTCCACAGCAACCGTACCAGTAAATATGTACA